>NZ_JABAED010000029.1:0-52189 GCF_023701875.1 Rahnella sp. CG8 | reverse complement strand
CCGGCCCGCGGGCTCGCGCAGCTGTCACAGACCCAGATTACCACGCGCCCGCCCAGCGCCACCAGATTCATGCCGTCATTCCAGTCTCCCGCGCCCATCAGCGGCAGTCCGTGTTCACCCATTTTCAGACCATGCTTCAGCGCACGCACACCGTGCTGCCAGAGACTTTCCTGCGTTGCGCTGACCAGCGGTTGCTCGTAGAACGACTCCTCACCCGCCTCCAGCAAACGTGCCTCGAGATAAGGCACGGATTCTTCGGCAATGCCATGATCGCCGGTGACCGTGATGTAATGGCTGATGGCCAGCGGCAGCCAGAGATAGTCGTCAGAACAGCGGGTACGCACGCCGTTGCCGGTTGGCGGATGCCACCAGTGCTGGACATCGCCTTCAATGAACTGCCTCGACGCACATAAGAGGATCTGTTCGCGCATCCGTTCCGGCGCCGCGTGGCTTAGCGCCAGCGTATCCTGCAACTGGTCACGGAAACCGAACGCCCCGCCGGACTGATAATAGCCGCTGCGCGCCAGGATCCGGCTGGCTAAGGTCTGGTAAATCAGCCAGCCGTTGGCGAGCAAATCAACCGATTTATCCGGCGTGGTGATCTGAATTTTATCCAGCACCTGATGCCAGTGATGATGAATGCGATCCAGCTCAGCCTGCGCCGCGCCTTCCTCAAGATACTGATGAATGAGCGCTTCGGCATCTGCGGCATTCTGCCCCAGACCCAGCGCGAAAATAAAGGTGCGCTGGTCGCCGTCGATAAGCGTTGTGGCCGACTGCACCGCGCCACAAGGATCCAGCGCCGCACCGGTTTTATCGGAAAGACGCTGATTTTTCATGGCTGCGGGCATGGCCGCAGAACCGGTGCGACCAAAGAACTCGCGACGGTCACCGCTGACCGAGCAATGTGCGCCGGTGACCGCAAAGAAAGCGGTGCGTTCAGAGCCGTTGCTGGTGTAATGATTGGTCGCCAGTACGCCGCAACCTTTTACTACGTGCGCTGCCGAGGTCACGATATGCATCGCGGACTTGGCACGTAAATCCGCCATCACCCATTCGGCATAACCGGTCACCGACAATCTGCGCGGCCTGCCGGAGAGGTTAGTCAGGGTCATGATAATCAGTTTGACCGGCGCATGTTCGGCAACTAATACCGTCATTTCACTGGAAATGCCCCGCTCGGTATGTTCGAAGCAACTGTAACCGAAACCATGGCGGGTGACGTAACCGCCGATGCCGCGAACCGGTAACGGTGCAGGCGACCAGACGCTGCCGCTGTCCTCATCGCGCAGATAAAAGGCTTCGCCGGAACTGTCGCTGACCGGGTCATTTTCCCACGGCGTTAAGCGGTATTCGTGGGCATTTTCATACCAGGTATACGCCTGCGCGCTTTCTGAAATCACCGTACCAAAGCTGGCATTTGCCAGCACGTTCGACCACGGGGCAGGCGTGGTCTGACCTTCGTTAAGCACAATCTGATATTCACGACCATCCGGCGAGAACCCGCCCAGCCCGTTGAAACAGGCCAGTTCACGTGGCGGCGACATCACCGGCTGACTGTCATTGACCGTACGCACCGGCACCAACGCGGGCAGGGAAACGAGCGGTGTTTGTGTCCGCTGATTCAGCTGATCGTCCAGACTGCCACGGCGGTCGTCGATCACCACATGCGCCACGCTCATCAGCAGCATGCGGTCATCCGGTGTCATCTGCTCGCCGTTACGCACGAAAATTCCGCCCGGAATATCGGTCTGGCTGGACCCCGCGCCGGATGCCACCAGGCTGAGGATCTGGTTTTGCAGCGCCTGCTGATAACCGCCGGAATCATTACACAACAGCACCAGATCGACTTTTAATCCTTTCAGACGCCAGTAATGGTGCGCACGGATCAGCAACGTCACCAGCCCGATATTTTCGTTGCTGGTCATGGTCAGCAGTACAATCGGCAGATCGCCGGAAAGCGACTGTCCCCACAGACCGGATTGCCCGCGACGGTTGGCGGCGACCGACTGTGCATCGCCGCGCATTTCCTGACTGGCAAAAATCAGCGCCCCCGCCAGACGGTTAAACAGCCCGGCATCATCTTCCGAGGCATTAAGCTGGCGCAGCACTACCTGACTGTGCGACCAGGCGATTTCAAATACCCGGTCAGCAATATGATGGTCGCGATATTTTTCCAGCAACATCAGGCTTTGCAGGCGCGTGTCGCTGATGCCGTAAACCATGTCGATAATCACCGGCACACCGGGTCTGAGCCGGATGCGCTGACGAATCGCCATCACCGGATCCAGCACCGCACCGGCACTGTTACCGAGTGTTCCGCCCTTCTGCATTGCCTGCGGACTGGCGGCGGTGTTGCCACGCCCGATAAAGGCCGCGCGATCGGTTTCAAATGACGTTTCCCGTTCCACCGCACCGTGGATAGCCATCATGTGGAACATCCACGGACAGGCCTCATCCGGTTCGCGTGGTCGCCGGTGACACAGAATCCCCTCCTGCGCAGGCACCAGTTCGGTTTGTACAAACAAATTACTGAACGCAGGATGGGCCGCGTCGTTGGCGGCGGGTGCCAGCACCACTTCGGCATACGTGGTGATATCCAGCGTACGCGAATGGCGGCCATTATGCGTGACCGTCATACGGCGGATTTCGACGTCATCTTCCGGTGATACCACGATATGCGTCTGCAGGGTCAGCAGGCCGCGGGTACGGGTAAACTCTGCGCCAAAATCGGTCAGCACCGCGTGGTAGGTTCCCTTCTGTTTACCGAGCGGTTGCCAGGTATTACTGGTCACTGCACCCGATTCAGGATCGCTGACGTAGCAGAAGATGCCGCGGTTATCGCGGGTGGCATCTTCGCGCCAGCGGGTCAGGGTCAGGTCTTTCCAGCGACTGACACTGCCGCCCGCCTGCGTGACCATCAGATGGTAATGGGTATTGGAAAGCAGCTGAATTTCCGGCGACGGGCTGTCGACGTCGGTGAATTCACGCAATTCCACGTTCACTTTTTGCAGCATATTGTCGTGCGATTCGAAGTGACGACGCGGGCTGTAAAGCTCGACGGCATCCGGCACGCGTTCCTGTAACAGTAAACGGGCGGACTGGAACGCCGCGTTGGCCGCAAAGCGTGCGGTCATCGGCGCGCCGAGCAACACGTTAGCCAGCGCCAGGAATCCCATGCCCTGGTGGTGCGCCATGTAGGAACGCACCACGATGTAAATCTGCCCGCGCACCAGACGCGACGGACTGTAATCCAGTGCATCATAGAAACCGTATTCACCGCGGGCGCCGCAATTCTCCAGTTCCAGCAGATTCACACAGGCTTCCTGCGGGCGGATCATCAGCGCCATCATCGTTGCGTAAGGCGCGACGACCATATCTTCACCCAGGCCGCGTTTAAGACCGAGGCCCGGCACACCGAAGGCGTGATACTGGTAGTTCTGGTTGAGATCAAAGGCCGCATATGCCGATTCAGAAATCCCCCAGGGCACGTTATTTTCCTTACCCCAGGCAATTTGCCGGTCAACGGCGGTCTGACACATCTGCACCAGCAGCGTATCGGGATACGCTGGCATCACCAGTTGTGGCATCAGATATTCAAACATTGAACCGCTCCACGACATCAGCGACGGCTGTTTGTCGATCACGGTGAACAGACGCCCGAGGGCGAACCAGCTTTTTTGCGGCAACTGATTGGTGGCGATGGTGACGTAATTCGTCAGACGGATTTCCGAAGGCAGCAGATCGTACTTTCCGCTGTCCATTTTATGGGCGTCACAATTGTAACCGACGGTCAGCAGGTGGGTATTTTTGTCATACAGGAAGCGGAAATCCATGTGCGCATGCTCGTTCAGGCGCTGTTCGAGTTCACCGATGATGTCCAGCCGCTGACGCGCCAGCCCGATAGAGCGGGATAACAGCGGTGACGTCCGGGCATCCTGTTGCGCCAGCCAGTGCAGCGTTGGCAGCGGTTGATTTTGAGCCTCCGCCGGCAGCGCCCCATAAAAATCTGACCACTCTTTAATGCCGGTCGCGAGCTGTGTTGCCAGCCGTTGTTGCCAGCCCTGCGCCGACGCAGCGATCAGGCCGTGCATATCCTGCAGGTAGGTAATACTTTCAGCGGCTTTGGCTGCGGTGGCCTGTTTCAGGCTTTCCCGCAATTTAGTCATCAGCAGTTCGTCGGTCTGGCTTTCCGCCATGTTCAGCGTATCGGCCAGCCCGGCCAGCCACGCGGTCATATTCAGCGCGGGCTGCGTGCGCCATAACCGTAATCCGCTGCTGAGCGTCAGCAGATGCCCGGCCAGATTGCCGCTGTCAACGCTGGAAATGTAGCGCGGATTGAGCGGTGCCAGCGTGCGCGTGTCGTACCAGTTATAAAGATGACCCCGAAAATGCTCGAGTTTATCCAGCGTATCGAGTGTCTGGCTGGTACGTTCCAGCACCTCACCCTGCGTAATGTAGCCGAAATCCCACGCGGTGATATTCGCCAGCAACGACAGACCAATGTTGGTTGGCGAGGTACGGTGCGCAATCACCGGCTGCGGAATTTCCTGGAAATTGTCGGGCGGCAGCCAGTTTTCCTCAGCGTTGACGAACGTTTCGAAAAAGTACCAGGTTTCACGTGCGGTCTGACGGAGGAAACGCTGTTGCTGCGCATCAATGCCCGGTTTCTGCCTGACGGCAGGCCGGCTCATCCAACACATCACCAGCGGCGCGACAAGCCACAGCAGACCCAGCGGCAAGGCAAACCACAGTAACGGCGGATGCGCACCGGCGGCCAGTATAATCACGGCCACACCTGCCAGCAGATTCGCCCACATCCGGCGATAGAAATAGACCTGCGAGTGCGCACGGGATTTCTCGCCGATATTCACACTCGCCCATTCATGCAACATCCTGTGGCTGACATTCAGCCGCCACAAGGTCAGCAAAATGGCGTGTATTGAATACACGGCTTCGTGCGGCAGAGTCATTAACTGGAGCAAAATCCGCGAACAACGGCTGAGGGTAGCGGATGCCACACTTTTCAGATGGGCAATGACCTTGCGGCGTGAGCCTTTGTTGAAGAGATCCAGCACCAGCGCGACCACCACCGGGAAAAGCAGCATACTGGCGATAAAGCCCAGCCAGTAAAGCTTGTTCGGCACCAGCAACAGCGTGCAAAAAATGAGGGTCAGCAGCGCGGGAGCGATAAGGCTGCGGCGCAGGTTATCGAACAATTTCCAGCGGGAAAGCGTGGTCAGCGGGTTGCGGGTCCGCGTGCCATCTTCCTGCGTGACACGAAAACCCAGCCAGTTCAGCAATTGCCAGTCGCCACGGATCCAGCGGGTTTTACGCGCCACATCCGCCAGATAATGATCCGGATACTGCTCGTATAACACCACATCGCTGAGCATGCCCGAACGCGCATAACACCCTTCCAGCAGGTCGTGACTGAGCACTAAATTTTCCGGGCAGGTATTTTCTGTTGCCCGGATGAACATATCAACGTCGTAAATCCCTTTGCCGACAAATGAGCCTTCGCCGAATAAGTCCTGATAGATATCGGAGGACATCGACGAATACGGATCATTGCCCGGCACGCTGCTGCATAATGCGGCGTAACGCCCCTGCCCGTTTTCGGGGATTTCTTCGGCCAGCCGGGGCTGAAGAATGGCGTAACCCGAAATCACCCGCTGGCGTTCAGTGTCATAAACCGGATGATTGAGCGGATGGGCCATGGCGGCGACCAGCTGATGCGCAGTCGCACGCGGCAGCACAGTGTCGCTGTCGAGGGTGATCACGTATTTCACCTGGCGCAGTTGCGCCTGTGTGCGGCCTTCCACCCGGGAGAACGGCTCACCTTCGCCGCGCAACCAGCGGTTCAGCGCATTCAGCTTGCCGCGTTTGCGCTCATATCCCATCCACACGCTCTGCGCCGCATTCATTTCACTGTCGCGATGCAACAACGTAAATAACGGCCCTTGTGCGTCGGTATAGCGTCGGTTGAGGGTCTGGATCTGCTGCGTGGCGTAGCTCAGCAACGCATCGTTGTCCTCGTTGTGCTGTTCAGGGTTGTCGTGAAAATCGGTGAGCAGCGCAAAATTCAGGTGTGACAGAACATTGCCGAGATAACAGACTTCGAGGCTGCTGATCAGTGCATCAATATTTTTCCGGCTACCCAGCAGACAGGGGATCACTACCAGGGTACTGGCGTGTTCCGGGATGCCGCCGACGAATTCCAGTCGGGGCAGCGGTTGCGGTGTGCGGCTACGGGTGGTGATTTCACTGAGCAGATTCAGCGCAAACTGGCTGGCGACCAGCACTACCGGCCCCAGTAACAGCCACCATGCCCAGTGCATGCCGGGATGCACGGTGTGATATAGCACCTCGGCGGTGATGGCGGTGGTCAGCAGCAGCAGGCTGCCGAGCCACGAAAGCAGCGGTGTCTGGCTGAGGCGGCTGCGGATGCGGGTTTGCAGTGAAAACCTCACCTGCAAATCTTTCTCCAGCGTCTTGCGCCCGGCATCAATCAGATAGTAACCGACATGTTGTTGCTGAAAGGAATCCGTTGCCTGTTGCGCCAGCGCCACCGCACGGCTGGCGACAAACGCCTCATCGTGCAGGGAATGGCGCGACAACTGTTCAATCTGATGGCGGTAGTTATCGCGGGTATCAAAGTGCATGGAGGCATAAATACCGGCCGGATCCTCACGCAGGACTTTCTCCACCACGCTGAGGTTTTCGGCGAATTCTGCCCAGTCCATTTCGGTCAACTGCCGCAAACCCATAATGCTGTTGCTGACAGAAAGCTGGCTGGCAGCAAGCTGCTGATTAAATTTATCGATCACTTCACGCTGGGTCAGCCCGACTTCACTCAGCCGCTGCTCTACCCAGGTCAGCGGCAGCGCCAGCATCGAACCGTGCCCCTGCAACCGGCGCACCAGTTCGGCCACGAAAGCGCTGCTACGCGGCGGATTGGTGCGCGCCATATCAGCAATCACGATGATCTGACTGGCGGGATCGTTTTCCGCGCTGTCCTGCAATTTATTGACCCAGAAATCGGCCAGATTACGTTCCTGCTGCGCATTCGCCACTTCAATACTGACCCGGCGTAAATTCTCGATCAGCGCCAGGCGCAGCATACCCGGAAACGCCCATAACTCCCCGAGCGTCAGCGGGCGCACACTCTGATAAGTCGAGAGAAAACGGGTCAGGGTTTTGATGTCCCACAGGCCGTCGCTGTGGCTGACAACCTCGGTCGCAATGTCATAAATGCGCGGGCAGGAATGCGGTAAACCCAGTGAAGGCAACCCCTTGCCAAAGTTTTTCGGTAACAGCTGGCGCACCAGACGGATTTGTTCTTCGATCAGATAGAAGTTATCGAGTAACCATTCACCGGCCGGGGTAATGCCCGCTTTTTCTCCACTGCTGAGGATCAGGCAACTGCGCGTTAAAACCTTTTCGTTATCGTCGAGGCGCTTTAGCAGGTAGTAAGGAAGTTTTTTGCCGGAGAGTTTGTGGGAGAGTGCGAGTTTGCCGCCGAACCGTTCCATCTGATCTGCGGAGAAAAGCTCGGCGCTGATCGGTACGGGGTGCGCCAGTGCGCTGGCGCGATGACGCCGGGTATGGCTAATAACAGGGGGTGCTCTTTTAATTTTGAACCAGTTAATCACAGCATTTTTCATGTCAGCATACCTTAGGCGGACCCGATAAGGCAGTTGCCTGAGCTGCGATGAGAGTTCACTTGATAAGAAAATGGGTAAGGGACAGGGAGGCCGAAAAGATGAGTCACCCTCAGCGGGCAATTAGATTCATAGTAGCCTGTTTACAGGGATAGCGTTGAGTTTATTTTTTCGCCAGCGGCTGACAACTGTGTGCTAACCCTGCAAATTTTCACTGACGGCGGTCTTTATCAAGGCTCAAAAGTATAAACTCCCGGATTCGGTTCATGCGATTATCGGGCGGCTATTTGGGAATAATTGTCACAGGCAATCCCCCGCTTCCAAATTTATCCTTCAGGAAAAAAAGATGACGACCTTAAACGAAAAACTGGCATGGCGATACGCAACCAAGAAGTTTGATGCGGCCAAAACGGTTCCGGCTGAAAAGATTGAAAATATTATTGAGGCCGTGCGTCTGGCACCGACCTCAAGCGGTCTGCAACCCTTCGAACTGCTGGTAGTCACTAATCCGGATATCCGCGCAAAAATCCGCACCGTTGCCTGGGATCAGGCGCAGGTCACCGACTGTTCTCACCTGCTGGTGTTCGCGGCATGGGATGACATCACGCCAGAACGCGTGAACATGATGTTCGACCTGACCAACGAGGTTCGCGGTTTTAAAAACGAAGGCTGGGAAAACTACCGCCAGAAACTGCTGAGCATTGTCGCTGAACGCGGTACCGAAGCGAATTATCAGGCCGCTGCACGTCAGGCCTATATCGGTCTGGGCGCCGCGCTGATCGCCGCCGCGTTTGAAGAAGTGGATGCGACGCCAATGGAAGGGTTTGATCCTGCTGCCGTGGATGAAATCCTGGGCCTGAAAGACAAAAACCTGCGCAGCGTGGTGATCCTGCCGCTGGGCTACCGCGCCCACGAAGGCGACTGGCTGGTGAACCTGAAGAAAGTTCGCCGCAGCCGTGAAAACTTCGTCACCGAAATCAAGTAATATCAGGCCACCGGCCCTGTCCGGCCGGTGGCCTTCATACCCTAAACACAGACGTACCTTACTGATGACATCCTGATTTTATTATCATAAATCCCCCTGACTTCACGCTTATAAGGTCATTTACGGACGATAAAAGCTTTCCGCTGTGCCGTTGCCCAGAGTGATCACCCCCGCAAAAATCATAATAAGTAGCCCCTTTATTTAAAAAAAACCTTATCCGGGCTAAATAGCCTCATCAGAATGCCGATAACACATGCAGATAAATGATTTTACTGACTCTGTTAACTTATTTTGAGGTTGCATATGTTAAAGAAGCTTCGCAATAAGGCAAAAGTCGAGCTTTATGTATGGATAGGGATACTCATAGCAACCTATTTATTTTCCCTGTATTTTAATATGAATGAAGTTTTCTATTCTTTTTTTAAAGCATATGAAGTCTATAATTTAGACGAAGTTTTCATTACCCTGAATATAACGGGTTTTCTTGGGCTTATTTTTTCTCTTATGAGAATAAAAGCAATGGAAAAGGAAATAGCAAGGCGAATGGAAGCTGAAAAGAATTTTCATTGGGTTGAATGTCATGATCCGGTAACAGGGCTGCCGAATACAATCATACTCAACTCTACCATCGCACAATATAACCACGAAAACAAAAGTAGTTTTGGTGTGTTCACCATTGAAATAAACAGACTGAAGGATATTAATGATATTTTCGGCCATGACTATCATGATGAGATATTTAAGATCGTAGCAGAAAGACTGCTGAATATTTTCCCTGGCTGCGTTTATAAATTAGCCGCCGATGATTTTCTTGTCCTGAGACCCAATATTGACAAAACCGACCTGACCTCGCTGTCCGGGCGCGTTATGCGTAGCCTGTGTTCACCGGTTAATCTGGATGGATTCACCTTCAATATTTCAGCCAATATTGGTATTTCACGATCCCCGGAAGGTTCGTGCGATCTTAAGAAAGTGATTCAACAGTCCGATTGTGCAATGCATGTTGCTAAAAAAGCTGGCAGAGAGCAGATCAGGGCATTCTCTGCGAGCATGGAAGAATCTTTATTATCCATGGCACAACTGGAACGTGATTTTAAATCAGCCTTGAAAAACAAAGTTTTTGTGAGTCATTATCAGCCTTTGGTGGATCTAAAATCAGAAAAAATCATAGGCTTTGAAGCCCTTGCCCGATGGGAAATCTCGGCGGGAAAGTTCATCCCGCCGTCGAAGTTCATTGCGCTTGCTGAAGACACAGGAGCAATAACAGAACTGACAGAATATCTCTTACGGGAGGCATGTCTTGAAGCGCTAAAATGGCCATCCGACAAACGGTTGTCCTTTAATCTTTCACCTTTACTTTTATGTGACAAAAATCTTAAATCAAGAATTATAGGTATTCTTGATGATGTGGGTTTCCCGCCAGAACAACTGGAAATTGAAGTCACGGAAAGCGCGCTGTTTAGCGACAGACATCTGGCCCGATATACACTTAAAAGACTCCGTGACGCAGGCGTTAAAATTGCTCTCGATGATTTTGGCACCGGATACTCAAGCCTTTCTCAGCTCTGTGACTTTCCCTTTGATACATTAAAAATTGATAAGAGTTTTATTGATACATTCCAGACTAATGAGAAACAGAATAAGATTGTTTGCTCTATTCTCTCCCTTGCCAACGCCCTCAACGTAAAAGTGGTTGCTGAAGGCATTGAATATAAAAGTCAGCTGATTATTTTACAGGAACTCGGCTGTGATATTGGTCAGGGCTATTTCCTCGGAAAACCGGTTCCTGCAGCAAATATTCATAAATCAATAAAATCGCCTTTAACTGAAGCTGAAAAGGTTACAGCGGAATGAAGCGGTGACCGGCGGGTGAACTGTTGTTCGGTCATCGTCATGCCCCACTGGTCGCCCTGCCATTCTTTCAGCAGTTCGAAACCAAAGGATTCATACAGACGTCGCGCAGCATGAAGGCCGCTGAAGGTCCAGAGCTGAACAGCGTCGAATCCGCGCCCGTCGCAAAAAGCTATCGCTTCACTGAGCAGTTTTCTGCCCATGCCCGTTCCCCGGCAGCGGTCATCAAGAATAAACCAGCGCAGATGGGCTTCGTTATTTCCCAGATCCTGACCATCGATAGCCACTGAACCGACCACCCGCCCGTTGCTGACCGCCAGCCAGACCTGGTTGCAGCGTTCATGCAAACGCCCGCAGAACTCGGCCAGTCCGCTGGCAACCTTTCCCTCGAAGAAATGCCCGAAGTTGTAATTACTGGCGTAATACGTGCCATGCATTTCCGCAATCCGGCCAATCATGCCCGGCTGATATCCCGTGACGATTTCAATGTTGTGTTGGGGCGCGACCGGGTCCCCGTCGCGACAACGTTCAAGGGCGCGGGCATACGCCGTCAGGCCTTTTGCGACGGCCTGTTGCTGCGTAGCATCCAGATTTTCCAGCGCCTTGATCACGCGCATCGCACCGTACTCATTGATCCGCCCGACCGTCTGCTTGCCCTTTTCCGTCAGTATCAGTTGTTTCACTCTGGCATCATTTTCCGACGGCACTTCCTGCAGTTCACCCGCTGCCAGCAAACGGGCAAGCATGCGGCTGACGCTGGATTTTTCCAGCCCGAGGATCTGCACCAGTTGCGCGGCGGTCATTGCGCCCTGATTTTCAATTTCCACCAGGCTGTGTACGGCAGAAGGTGAATATTCTGTGGCCGCCAGCGTGGCGTTCATAAAACCCAGCTCGCGTACCATAAGGCGCGAGGAGGAACGGATTTCTTCGATTAAGGCGTGATCTGGCATGCGTTTACCCGGGATTTTGACTGATAGTTGTATAATACAACCATCATCCCCGGTGCACTGTCAATACCGCGATAAAGATTGTGCATGACAATCCGGCACGTTCTGTGCAGGATGAGTTTTTTCTTTCCGGGGATCATTCATGAGCGCAAAAACGGCATCGCTGGAAAGCCGTATCCGGCAGCAATGGGATCAGCTTTCGTTGCACGAACAACGTTTAGCCGACGTCCTGTTAGCCGCGCCGGGCCAGCTGGCGATGAATACCGCGACTGAACTGGCGCAGAGCGCGGGCGTATCCAAAGCGACTGCCACGCGATTCTTTCGCCATATCGGTTATGAAAGTTACGATGCTGCCCGCCGTCAGGCGCGTGAAATGCAAAACAGTGGCTCGCCTCTGTATCTTCAGGCCGCACCCAGCGCTTCGCCCCTGGGCACGCTGATACAAAATCATCTGGAAAAAGAGGTCTCCAACCTGGTGAACACGTTCCGTTTACTGGAAGATGACCAGCTTGAAGCCTGCGTGGAGGCCATTGCCAACGCTAAGCGTGTGGTGGTGATGGGCTGGCGTCACAGTCAGACCATCGCCATGCTGATTTACCGCGACCTGATCCACGTTCACCCCGACGTACGCCTGCTGCCGCGCGCCGGTGATTCGCTGGCAGAACATCTGGCAGCGCTTGGCCCGCAGGATGTGGTGATCTGCGTCGGGCTGCGCCGCCGTATGCCTGCACTGGAAACCGCCATGAGTGCCCTGGCTGACATGCAGGTGCCGATGCTGTATATCTCCGATGTGCTGGCGGGTAAACCGGCGAAATATGCCAACTGGGTCTTGCGCTGTCATACCGACGTTAATCTGATTTTCGACAGCACCGTGGCGCTTTCCGGCGTCTGTAACCTGCTCTGTTCACTGGTCGCCCGTCGCATGGGTAAAACCGGCAGCTACCATCTCGCCACCATCGAAACCCTGCACCAGAGCCTCGAAGAACTGGAGTAATGCGCCGCACTGGCGCAACGGCTGAACACTTATCCCCAAATCAGTGCAGCGGCGGATCTTTCCGCCGCTTTTTCACGCCTCCTGATGAAACCTGAGAAATATAAATATTAAAATAAGAAACATTTGTTTCTCATTGATTATGGAAGAAAAAAATGTTTCCCGTCATATTCAGGCTGCGACTGATTAAAAAAGTGGCATGGAAACTGCTCTGTGGTCAGTGACATTTCACCAACACCAGGGAATCACCATAATGAAAAAAATAGCATTGCTGATCGCCGCTTTAATCACTGCTGGCGCGGCTGGCACCGCACAAGCTGACACCCTGTCAGACATCAAAAGCAGCGGTAAAATCACCGTCGGCATCGACCCGACCTTCCCGCCTTATGAATTCACCAACGATAAAGGCGAGATCACCGGCTACAGCGTGGCGATCATGCAATCTTTCGCCAAAGACCTCGGCGTGAAACTGGAGTTTCAGAAAACCGCGTTCAGCGGCATTCTGCCCGGCCTGATCTCCGGCTCATTCAATGCCGAAGGTTCTTCTCTTAACGTCACCGCCGAACGCGCCAAAAAAGTGCTGTTCACGGTGCCTTACAGCAAAACCGTCAATGGTGTGCTGGTGCGCGAGGCCGATGTGAAAAAATTCAGCGGCAAAACGTTGTCGCCGGAACAGTTGTCTGGTCTGAGCGGAGCCGTGAAAAGCGCCAGCGTGCCGGAACAGTTGCTCAAGGGCTTTAACGAAACGCTGACCAAAGAAGGCAAGAAGCCGATCACCATCATCAGCGTGGATACGCTGGATCAGACCGTCAGCACGCTGATGACTAAACGCGCCGATTTCGTGTTTGACGACATTTCGGTGCTCGCACCGATCGTTAAAAAATACCCGAACAAAGTGGCTCAGGTTGGCGAAGCTGGCCCGTCACAGTGGATGGCGTGGGCAACACGTAAAGACGACACCCGCCTGAACAAAGCCATCAGCGATCATATTTTGGCGATGCAGAAAGACGGCGAACTCACCACGCTGCAAAAACAGTATCTCGGCACCACCTTTACCGTGCCCGCCAGCGATTTCATTCCTCAGGAGTAAGTTATGTGCCAATCCCTGCTGACGGTGCCCGCCGGTCACGGCAAAACCTTTACCGTGAACAAAGGGCAATTTATTACCGTCATTGATGCCGAAGGTCAGCAGGCCGCCGATTTTGTGGCCGTGAATGCCGCTGATCTGAATGAAAAACTGTCGCCGGTGCATACGCGTCAGCATCTGCGCTCGCTGTTCTTCAAACCCGGAGATGCGCTGTGGTCGAGTGAAAACCGCCCGATGTTGCGCATCATCGCCGACACCATTGGTATTCATGACGCCAATGTTCCGGCCTGCGACCGCACGCGTTTCAGTATCGATTTCGGTGTTGAAGGCCATCGCAACTGCGTCGATAACCTGCTTGAGGGCATGAAGGCACACGGCGTGACCTATTTCAGCCTGCCGGAACCGTTCAACCTGTTCCAGAACGGGCCGGTCACCGCCGATGGCCGCATGGAAGTCACTGACCCGAACAGTAAAGCCGGTGACTGTATTGTCTTTGAAGCGCTGTGTGACCTGATTTGCGCAGTGTCGTCCTGCCCGCAGGACATCATTCCCGGCAACGGTTTGCAGGTCACGCCGGTTGATATTCAGGTCAGCAATCATTACCACGGGGAGATTCAGCATGCTGTTAATGCGTGAGGCCTGGGCCGAAAGTGAAGTCCGTCCGCTGGCCGGGCCGGTGGATATCAAAGCCGGTGAGACGGGCTCCATTCGCGTGCTGCGCGGGCAACTGTTGCGCATCACGGCAGCGGGCGAAGGTGCGGTGGCCGCACTGTTTGGCTTCAGCCTGAGCGACCCTGCTGTCTGGCTGTCGGTTCATCACACCCGCGTATTCAGCAACAGCTATCTGCTGGGTTCTGGGATGCGTCTGGTGAATAACCGCCGTCGTCCGGTAATGGTGCTGGGCAAGGACAGCGTAAAACGCCACGACCTGCTGCTGCCGGGTTCGACCACCGCATGGCTGGCTGAGCGTGGTTATCAGGGGGATGGCTGCATTGAGTCGGTAAAAAGTGAACTGGCACGGCTGGGCATGAATGTGCCGAAACTGCCGGATCCCATCAATCTGTTCATGCACGTCCGGCTGACGCGAGAAGGTGATATTTTGCCGGAAACCAACCGCACGCAGCCGGGCGACAGCATTACCTGTCGCGTGGTGGCCGATACCGTCTTTGTGGTTTCTGCCTGCTGCACCGGTATTGAAGGCAACGATAAACCCGCGCCGCTGAAGCTTTCGGTCGCGGAAAATCTGTCAGCATTTGACGAGGAATAACGCATGTTGGGGCTGGATGACCAGGTGATTGCAGCACTTCCCGAATTAGGCCATGGCCTGCTGATGACGCTGACACTTACCGTACTGGCGGCGCTGCTGAGCCTGGTGTGCGGGCAAATCATCTGCTTTATCCAGCTACGCAATGCCTGGCTGTGGCGCGTCACCGGGCGGTTGTATGTCAGCCTGATGCGTGGCACACCGGCTATCGTGCAGCTCTTTGTGGTGTTTTTCACCCTGCCGCGTCTCGGCCTCGGCGGTCAGCCAATGCTGGCGGCGGTGCTGGCGATTGGCCTGAACAGCGGGGCGTACGTCGCGGAAATCTTGCGGGTTAATCAGAGTCTGGTGACCCGCGGACAACGTGAAGCGGCGCGCACGCTGGGGCTGAACCGCTGGCTGACGTGGTGGTATGTGATCAACCCGCAGGTGATCCGCGCCAGCCTGCCGATGCTGGTGAACGAGTTTACGATTTTGCTGAAAACTACGCCGCTGGCGTCCGTGGTGGCGCTGACCGAACTGACCTATGCCGGACAAATCGTTATCGCCCGCACTTACGACGCCACTCAGGTGCTGTTGCTGGTGTCAGCCGGGTATCTGCTGATCGCCCTGCCGCTGATCAGCGCGGTACGGCATCTGGAAGCCAAGCGGAGGATGGCGTAATGGACTGGCAGGCAATTCTTACCGCATTACCGTCGCTCGGCGCAGGCATGATTGCCACGTTAAAACTTTGTGCCATTGCGGCGATCTGCTCGCTGTTATGGGGCACGCTGATGGCCGTCGCGCTGATGCGTGCCCCGCCATTCTGGCAACGGTTGCTGCATCTTTACACCAGCCTGACGCTGGCGCTTCCACTGCTGATCGTTATTTATCTGCTCTATTTCGTCCTGCCGGAATACGACATCACCTTTACCTCGCCGCAGGTCGGCGTGCTGGCACTGACGTTATATTACGCGCCGTATATCGCGCAGGTCGTACGCTCGGCGATTGAGATGTTACCGCGCGGCCAGTGGGAAGCCTGTCGTGTTTTAGGGCTGAGCCGCACGGAACAACTTCGCGACGTGGTGTTGCCACAAACGCTGCCGCAGATGTTATCGCCACTGGTCGGGCTGATGATCGGCCTGATTAAAGACTCCGCCCTGCTGTCGATTGTATCGGTGCAAGAGTTTATGTACGCCGCCAAACAGGCGATTTCTGAGACTTACGCGCCGCTGGAGATTTATCTCACGGTCGCGCTGTGTTACTGGGTGCTAAACAGTCTGATTGACTGGCTGGCGCGCCATATTGAATTTCGCATGACGCGATACCGTCGCAGCATGCAACATTAATCAGGAGAAAAAAATGTCGGCTGAATTTGAGCATCGTGACATCCAGTTGATTGCCGCCCGCCACGGTAAAGCCGTGCGTCTGGCGAAAGGTGAAGCCGTGCAGGTGGTGAATTTGTACGGCACCCAGGTGGTGGATTGCTGGGCGTATAACGCCGAAGACGTCAGTGAATATATGTGTATGGAAGCCACCCGTGTCTGGAACCAGCGGCTGAATCCACAGATCGGTGACAGCTTTATCACCAGCCAGCGCCACCCGATTCTGACGCTGGTCGCCGACACCTCACCCGGCGTGCACGACACCTTTATGGCCGCGTGCGATGCGCGTCGTTACGAGTTACTCGGCTGCACCGAACCGCACCGCAACTGCCACGACAACCTGTTTGAAGGCATGGCGGAACTGGGCGTAACACTGCCGCACGGCAATCTGGCCTCGTTCAACATCTTCATGAACATTCAGGTTCAGCCGGATGGCCGTACCCTGAAAACCTTGCCGGTGGTGACGCGCCCTGGCGACTACATTATCCTGCGCGCCGAAATGGACTGCTACGTCGCCTTCTCCGCCTGCCCGCAGGACATCGTCAGCATTCAGGGCCAGGGCGACAACACTCCGCGCGATGCCGAATTGCGCATTCTGACCGCAGGCTTCCCGCAGGTGAAATTGCAGGGCGCGTGGGTGCCAGAGGGGGTTTAAAGGCAGAAGAAAAGCCAAGCTCGCTGATGGCTTGATCAACGCTTCCCCCGGTGAAGGGGGAAGTTGGGTGGGGGTTTTAAACGTTATCTAAGCCTAAGCACATTTAAAATTTCAGAGGGATAAAACCACCCATTTATCTTCTCGCAGGTTCCGGCCTTACTGCGCCTTCCAGCACTTCCCGTAATTCACTTTCGGTCATCCGCACACAATAAGACGGCATGCCGCGCTGGAAGCGCCAGCCTTCGGAAAGAGCGCCTGCATCGACGGCGTCAAAACCAAAGGCGTCATACAGCGCGATCACCGCCTTTTTCGTTTCCGCATCATCACCGGCTACGGGCAGAGCGCGACGTTGCGGGTCGCCAGCGGGTAAACCGTCGTTTTCGAGATCGGTCATCTGAATCGCATTGAATGCTTTGGTGATTTCTGAATGCGGCAGGAAGCCCGCGAGATATTCGCTGGTAGTCGTTGTCTGATCGTCCAGTTCTGCCACCTGACCGTCACGTTCAGGGTAATAATTTACGGCATCAATGACCGGTTTTCCGGCAATCTCCGCCACGGGCAGTTGTCCGATAGCCGTCAGCGGCACGGCAATCACCACGATATCGCCAAAAGCAGCCGCTTGCGTCGCGGTACCGATTTCGCAACCGATCATCGGCTTCAGGCTGAACAACGACTGAGGACCGCGAGAATTACTCAGCATCACCTGATGTCCGGCTTTGATCGCCAGTTTTGCCACCGCCCTGCCTACGAACCCTGCACCCAAAATGCCTATTTTCATGATTCTTACCTTTCATTTTGTTGTCGATAGGGTAAGAATAATTCCACACTGAACATTGATAAATCGCCACCACAGACATAAACAAACAACAAATAAGAGGGAATCATGGATCGCTTAACCAGCATGAATGTGTTCGTCAGAACCGCTGATCTGGGTTCTTTCGCGGCAGCAGCAGAAGCATTGCGTATTTCCCCGCAGATGGTGGCCAAACATATCGCCCGGCTGGAATCGCGGCTGGGGACGGCACTGATCAACCGCACGACGCGGCGTCAGCACCTGACAGACATCGGGCGCAGTTATTATGAGCGCTGTAAAATCGTGCTTTCAGAGGCCGAGGCAGCGGATGCTATCGCCCTCGAAATGAAAGTCACACCTTCCGGCACGTTACGGGTGAATGCGCCGGTCACCTTCGGCACATCGTCACTGGCGCCATTCATTACACAGTATCTGGCGCAGTATCCGGAGACACAGATTGAACTGACGCTCAGCGATCGCATGGTCGATCCGGTCGAGGAAGGCTATGAGGTGATCCTGCGCATTGGCGAACTGAGTGACAGCCAGATGATTGCTTATCCGCTGCGGCCATACCGGCTGATTGCCTGCGCCTCACCGGGCTATCTTGCACAAAATGGCGCACCGGAAACCCCGACGGAACTGGCGACACATTCCTGTCTGGTTTACGGAATCTGGTCGCCACAGGCCCCCTGCCGCTGGCAATTTTACCAGGAAGGCAGAATGCAGGAAATCCATCCGCAGGGCCGTCTGCGCTCGAATGACTGGCGCGCACTGCTGCATGCTGCCGTCAGCGGATATGGCGTGACGCTGGGGCCGGAAGATGTGCTACGCGAGGAGATCAACGCCGGACGACTGGTGCAGGTATTGCCTGATTACGACGGACCTTCAAGACCCATGCATATCCTCACACCCGCCGGTCTGCGACAGACCGTGAAGATCCGCAGTTTTATTCAGGCGGTGCGGGAGGCTTTCGGCTGAAACGACAAAATTGCTGATCTCGTTGTCAGCAATTTTTCATGCAAGTATTTATCAACAGACTCACTTTATCCTCATAAGGAATAATAAAGTATCGCTCACCAATGTTATAACGTGCTTCAACATCAATACCACTTTCAACTAAATAGGTTTTCAGTACTTTCACTGCCTGTGGAACATCTTTTACCTGAGTCCAGGTGACCTTTTCCTCTAAGAAGGTATTTTCATCACCACCTTGCACATAATAAATAGCATCACTGGAAATTTCAGGCGCATTTTTAATAACATCAGGTGTAAAATAATAATAGTCAACCCAATTTGATTTGCGATATTCCTTTCCATCAGGAATATAACCCAACAAATACAAGCTTAATACTATATGGCACATGAATATCATAACTAATATTGCTATAAAACATCCGGACCACTTAACTATTTTTTGCATATAACCCTCTGTATGCACTTTAATTGATTCACCAGATCGGCATGGGGCTATCACCGCCAATGTAAAAATAGTCTGGGGACCTCGGATGATGAGGAAAAATAGGGTAATGTGAAGGCATTTTGAGTTCTGTATTTTTTTGGAACCCCTTTCTGAGGGACAAGTACACGTTTCCATTGAGTTTATTTTTATCATCAAACATATTTTTCACGGGTCTGTTTAGATAACGATTAGATAAATACAAGCTCGATAAATCATTTAAAGGCTTGATATAATCTAACCATGAAAATTGGTAATGTCGCTGCGTTTACTCATATACCTCCATGCTATCACAGTATATTATGACAGACTGATTGAGGGACTCCAGGTATAATAATCCTGCCAGAAAGAGTCCCTGATTAATATTTCATAATTGCAGAAGTTATAGCGCAAAACCTTGAGGTAAACAAATACAAGATTTCTATTAAATATTTTTATCAATTTATGCAGATTATGATGTTAAACTTTTCAGCTTATCGTAACCCATAAAAAAACCCACGCTCACACGTGGGTTTTTCATTTTAAAGCATTAACCTTCTGTCGCTTACCGCTTCGCCAGCGCCGCCGCATTCTTACCGGCGAGAATGCCGAAGATAATGATATCGGCGACAGCGTTACCGCCGATGCGGTTTGCGCCATGGATGCCGCCGACCACTTCGCCTGCGGCCCAGGCACCGGTGATCACCTGTTTTTGCGCATCAAGCACGGCGGTATCCGGGCTGATGGTCACACCGCCCATGGTGTGATGCACGCCCGGCGCGATGCGGATAGCAAAGAACGGCCCCTGATTGAGCGGATGGCGCAGCGCAGTGGTACGGCCAAAGTCTTCGTCCTTTTTCTCCACCACAAACAGATTGTAGCGCAGCAGGGTTTCCGACAACGTGTGAGGATCCATATTGAGTTTTACTGCCAGTTTCTCCGGCGTTGGCGCGCTTATCACAAAGCCTTTGGCGATATACTCGTCAGCCGCTCTGTTATTCGACCGCACCTGTTCATCGAAGATCACCCACGCACTTTTCTCCGGTAAGGCGATGATTTCAGCCGAGACTTTATCGCGGGTTTCCATCTCGTTATAGAAACGCTTTCCGGTCTGGCTGATCAGGATCGCACCGCCGCCGCGAATGGCTTCGGAAATCAGATAAGACGTGGTCTGTTCCACCGTCGGGTGGATCTGGATTTCACCCATATCCACCGTGTCCGCGCCCAGTTTCTGTAGCAAGGCAATCCCGCTGCCGGTCGCACCCGCATGGTTGGTGGTCACAAAACCATCCAGTTCCGGGCGATATTTCACCACCATCTCGCGGTTAGCACTGAAACCGCCGGTGGCGACAATCACGCTTTTCGCATTCAGAATGCGGCTGTCATTATATTCATCCACCACTTTCACGCCGGTCACCACGCCGTTTTCGGACAGGATTTCGGCGACGGAGGTTTCAAGCAGCACTTCGATATCGCGCTTGTTGATATTTTTCACCAGGCCGCTGATCAGGAAACCACCAACGGCGGAACGATCCGCCGGACGGTGTGTACGGTCGATACTCATCCCGCCGGTGATGGTGATGTCATTCAGTTCAATCTCTTTCGCCGCCAGCCATTCGACGGCTTCCGGTGCCAGTTCCACAAACTCTCTCAGCAGCACCGGGTTGTTTTTGAACTTGCCGCCTTTCAGCGTTTCTTCATAGAACAGGTCTTTGCTGTCTTCGATGCCTTTCAGTTTCTGGAAACGGGTTTCTGCGGCGTTCATCCCGACGGAGGCTTTGATGGTATTGCCGCCGATAGTGGGCATCTTCTCGATAATCACCACATGCGCGCCTTCGTCGTGCGCCTGAATCGCTGCAGCCAGTCCTGCGCCGCCGCTGCCGATCACCACAACGTCGTAGTTTTGCGGTGCCTGCGGGTTGCCGCCTTCTTCGATGACGTGTTCTTTGCTGGAAGTTGCCAGCGCGCGGGAAACGGCTTTTTTCAGCGCCTCACTCTGGGTGGTCGCACCGGTAATGGCATCGACGTGCGGGCTGTTGGCGACCAGCATGCGCGTACGCAGGCTTTCGAAGGTGGTCGTGAAATCGACGTCCAGCGAGTCGTCTTTCACCAGCGCGATATCGGTAATACGGTCAGTGTCGAGCGTGACGCTGATTTTCAGTTTCAGCGCTTCGGCTTCGACTTTCTCCTGATACACCCCGGCTTTGTATTTACGGCCGGTGACGCTGGTGTCGCGGATCATGGCGTCAACCAGAGAGAAGCGCCACAGCGGTTCAGGGATGTTCAGTTCTTCGCGTTTATGGCTGTCGATAAACAGCTCAAGATGATCGTTATTGACGATGCGGTCAGCCCAGTCCGGATAAGCAATACAGGCTTTACCCACCGCGATCAGATCAAAACCGTATTCCAGCCCTTTTTCGGCATCAGCTTTATTGATCACGCCGCCGACGCCAATCACCGGCACTTTAGCCAGTGTTTCAGAGCGCATGGCACGGAATTTAGTGATCAGCGGCGTCGGGTCCTGCGTATCGACGATAGAGGGACGCAACAGTTGTCCGACCGAGAAATGCACATAGTCCAGCCCGCGCGCAGCGAGTTTTTCCAGCAGATACATCGTGTCGTCAAAACGGATGCCCGGCACTTCCAGCTCTTCCGGCGAAAAACGGTAGCCGATAATGAAGGAGGCGTCGGCAAAGCGCTCTGCCATTTTGTGGGTGATGTCGAGCACTTCCAGCGGGAAACGGGCGCGTTTGTCGCGGTCTCCGCCCCATTTGTCGGTGCGCTGGTTGGAATTCGGCGAGTAAAATTGCTGGATCAGATAGGTGTTTGCGCCGTGGATTTCCACACCATCGAAACCGGCTTTAATGGCGCGGTTAACGGCATCACCAAATTTGGTGATCATGGTTTCCACTTCTTCGCCGGTCAGTTCTTTTGGCCGGGTCGCGCCTTCACGGGGTGCAGCGATGGCGCTTGGGGCGACAGGCGTACGGCCGCCGATCAGCTCCGGTTCCACCATTCTGCCACCGTGGTAAATCTGTAAAATCGCTTTCGAGCCTTTGGATTTAATGGCATCGGCAATTTTCTTCAGACCGGCAATTTTATTGTCGCTGTCGATAGCGATAGCACCCGGAAACGCCGGGCCCATGCGGTCAATGAAGCAACATTCGACGATGATTGTGCCGATGCTGCCAGCACGGTCACGGTAATATTCCACCAGTTCACTGGTGACGGTACCGTCATAAAAGCCGGTGCAGGTAGTCATCGGGGCCATCAGCAGACGGTTTTTCAGTACCGCACCGTTTGGCAGCGTGAGCGGATTCAGTACCGGTGTCAGCTTATTCATTATGATCAACTCCGAAATCTGTAA
This sequence comes from Rahnella sp. CG8, assembly GCF_023701875.1. Taxonomy (NCBI): domain Bacteria; kingdom Pseudomonadati; phylum Pseudomonadota; class Gammaproteobacteria; order Enterobacterales; family Yersiniaceae; genus Rahnella; species Rahnella sp. CG8. The sequence continues at coordinate 29,789 of NZ_JABAED010000029.1, read as the reverse complement.
GTCTTGAATTTTTCCATGACCGCATTACTTACCGTAAAAAAACTACGTTTAATTAAGCAATCCGAAGCAGGCGAATATAGAAATCTGTTAGCTAATTTATTTGCATCAGGCGATGAAATTGGCGTTATAAACGTGCTGAAAACAGGAGTTGTTTATTTATCCGACACAGAAACCCATGCCACCTTCAATTGTTAATGATGAGTTGACAAAAATCAACATTAGAATAACATAAAAAATCTCACCTTCAAAATCATAGAGTTGACTGCAACAACTGGCGTTTACGCAAATTTACTCTACATTCACTTAAACGGATTATTTCGATAAATAAATAACCACACTTATTGTAATGATACCGTATTGATATAAGTGAATGTATTGCGTCATTCAGGCTAAGAATAAAAGTAACATCTTAATTTCGTCACAGTGGACCCGCTGTCATTGCGTACCGCTTAACGCATTTAAGTTCGAAAGAAATTAATGGTTTTCCGAATCAGAACACCATCTTTGATAACCGTGGCGTAACGCTCACACTCAATTACGGGCAGACAAAATTTATGAAACCCACATCGACATTGAATGTTCCCGGCAAGGCCGATCCGGCCTCCGGGGGACTAAAAAAACGTCTGATTATGTTGTTCCTGCCGGTGCTGGTGGCGGTGCTTTTACTGCTGACGCCGGTCCCCGCCGGGCTTGAACCCTATGCGTGGCATTTCTTCGCCATCTTTGTCGGCGTGATTGTCGGCCTGATTTTCGAGCCCTTGCCCGGCGCCGTGATCGGCCTGACCGGCGTGGTGGTGATCGCCCTCTTCAGTCAGTGGCTGTTATTCAGCCCGGCCGAAATCGCCAACCCGAAATTTAAAATGCCCACCGAGGCGTTCAAATGGGCGGTGAGCGGCTTCGGCAACTCGACGGTCTGGCTTATTTTTGGCGCGTTTATGTTTGCCGCAGGATATGACAAAACGCAGTTTGGTCGCCGTCTGGCCCTGATCCTGGTGAAATATCTCGGCCGTCGCAGCCTGACATTAGGTTACGCCATTACCTTTGCGGATCTGTTGCTGGCACCTTTCACGCCGTCCAATACCGCACGCAGCGGCGGAACCATTTACCCGATCATCGCCAACCTGCCGCCGTTATACGGCTCCAAACCCAATGATCCGAGTGCGCGCAAAATCGGTTCTTATCTGATGTGGGTGGCGATTACCGCCGCGTGTATCACCAGTTCGATGTTCCTGTCGGCGCTGGCCCCGAACCTGCTGGCACTGGCGCTGGTGAAAAGTATCACCGGCTTTACGATTTCCTGGGGTATGTGGTTCCTGGCGTTCCTGCCGCTGGGGGTGCTGCTGATCCTGACCATGCCTTTGCTGGCCTACTGGTTCTATCCGCCGGAAGTGAAGATTAATGACGAGGTGCCGCGCTGGGCGAAAAGCGAACTCGACAAACTGGGTAAGCTGTCGCGTAACGAAATCCTGCTGCTGATCTTTGTGTGTTCTGCGCTGCTGATGTGGATTTTTGCCGCTGCGTGGATTGAACCCGCGCTGGCTGCGTTGCTGGTCGTGGTGCTGATGCTGTGGACCGGCGTGCTGAACTGGAACGATATCACCAGTAATAAACCGGCCTGGAACACCTTCGCGTGGTTTGCGACGCTGGTCGCGCTGGCGGATGGTCTGGCCCGCGTTGGTTTTATTGCCTGGCTGGGTAAAGAAGGCGGTCAGTTACTCGACGGATTCGACCCGCAGGTCGCCGCTGTTATGCTGCTGATTGCGTTCTTCCTGCTGCACTACCTGTTCGCCAGTACCACGGCGCATACCACCGCGCTGTTACCGGCGATGCTGACCATTGCGGCGGCTATTCCGGGCATCAATATGCCGGTTTACTGCCTGATGATGGTGACCTCGCTGGGCGTGATGGGGATCATCACCCCGTACGGCACCGGCCCGAGCCCGATTTATTACGGCAGCGGCTATCTGCCAACCAAAGACTACTGGCGCCTCGGTACCATCTTCGGCGCGATTTTCCTCGGCGGCATGATGCTGATTGCCTATCCGTGGATGGTGCTGATGTTCTGATGAACGACCCTGCCAGACTGCGTGTTGCAGTCTGGCAATGCCTCCTGACTCCCGGCAACCGCCCGTCACTCCTGTAGAAAATAATGCTTACCGAGAATGGCTGCGCCGTCATCAATCGATTTGTGGATAAGCTTCACGCAGCGTTTAACATCGCCCGCTTCCAGCGCCACCAGCAGTTGATCGTAATTATGCTGGCCCTGCGCCATATGCGGTGACTGCGGATAAAGATAGTTAAAACACGGACCAATCTGCACCCACAACTGCTCAATCAGCGCGGTCAGCGTGGGCATCGCGGCCATTTCATACAGAGTGAAACGAAACTCCCGGTTAGCCTCTAAAGCGTCCTCAACGTTATTTTCCACTTTCGCCGCCATAAATCGGGTATTCAGCGTTTTCAGCAAAGCGAGGTGTTGCGCAGTGATCTGCCCGCAGGCTTGCGATACCGCCAGCCCTTCAAGATTTTTGCGGATAAGGGTGATTTCCTGATACCGCGCCAGCGCAATTTTAGGCACCAGAAAAGCCTGTGCAGGCGTCGCATCAAGCGCGCCCGCCGACACCAGACGCAGCAATGCTTCGCGCACCGGCGTCACGCTGGTGCCCAGTTTTACAGCAATTTCTTTGGTCACCAGCCGCGCGCCCGGTTTGAGTACGCCGACAATTAATGCCCCTTTCAGTTTGGCCTCCACCTGCATAGTGAGGCTGACACGCTGCGCTTTTTCCATCTCAAACATCTGACGTTTTCCTTTAGCAAAATAATGGCTTTTCTTTTGCGGTTTAATCTGTAGCTTGCCAAAAATACATTATATAGGATATATCATGTATTGAGGAATTGAATACTGATTGACCGTTTTTGTGACGCACAACCTTCACGTTAATTCCGTCAACTCTTCTGGCGGCTTCACTTTGGGAATGACCGTAATGAGAATACCTGCCTTTAAACCGGCTTCACTGGCCCTGCTTATCAGCCTGACGACACCGGCTGCTTTCGCCTCTGAACTGGTGATCGCCCAGCCAGCTTCCGCCACGGCGATGGACCCGGGTTTCCTGAAAGAGTCAGCCACACTGGTGGATAACCTCTTTGATACGCTGGTGCTGCGCGACGCCAATATGCAGTTGCAACCGGGGCTGGCGACAAGCTGGAAATCACCCGATGATACCACCTGGGAGTTCACCCTGCGTCAGGGTGTGAAGTTCAGCGACGGCGAGCCGGTCAATGCGCAGGCGGTAAAATTCTCTATCGACCGTATTCTGGATCCTGCGAATCACGCGCCGACCATTTCGTATATCCGCACCATCAAATCCGTGGAAGTTACCGGCGATTATCAGGTGAAAATCCACACCACCGGCCCCGACCCGCTGCTGCCAACCCGCATGAGTCGCTACCCGACCTATATTGTGCCACCGGCGTATGTCACCAAAGTCGGTGCTGCGGAATTTGCCCGCAAACCGGTGGGTTCCGGCGCGTATACCCTCACCGCATTTATTCCCGATGAAAAAGTGGTGATGCAGGCCAATCCGGGTTACTGGCGCGGCAAGCCCGCCATCGATACCGTCACCTGGCGTCCGATCCCGGAGGCCACCGGGCGCATCACCGCCCTGCTGACCGGCGAAGTACAACTGGTCGATGGTGTACCGGCCGATCTGGTGCCGGCGCTGAAAAATAAACCGGGCGTGCATCTCGAACAGGTAAAAAATGGCGGACTGACCATTTACCTCGGACTGAAGAACGACCAGAAACCGCTGAATGATGTGCGCGTCCGTCAGGCGTTATCACTGGCGCTGAACCGCACGGCCTATACCCGCGATTTACTGCACGGTTTCGGCACGCCGACCGGCACCATGGCCGGGCCGAAAGATTTTGGCTATGAGGCGATCCCTGCACCGGCGCAGGACATCGCCAAAGCCAAAGCGTTACTGGCAGAAGCGGGCTATCCGCATGGTTTCACCCTGCGCTTCCAGGCACCCCGCCGTTATATTGCCAGTGCAGACGTCGCCCAGGCGATTGTGCAGGATCTGGCAGCCATCGGCGTGAAAGCGCAACTCGAAGTGCCGGAATGGTCGGTCTATACCCAGCAGGTCGCGGCGCAGAAACAGGCACCGATGTACATGCTGGCGTGGGGATCAACACAGACGCTGGACGCCGATGCCGCGCTTTATCCGATCCTGCACTCCGGCGAGCCGTATTCCACGGTGAACTCGCCTGAACTGGATGCCCTGCTGAACAGCAGCCGTACCACGGTCGACCCGGCCAAACGTGAGAAGATTTTGCAGCAGATACAGCAGGTTGTCGCCAGCCAGCAACCGCTTATCCCGCTGTACAAAGAAGATTCCCTGTATGCCAGTGCCGACAACGTGACCTTCACCGGCCGCGCCGATTCGCGGATCCCGCTGTTTGACCTGAGGATGAAATGATTTCACTGCGTACAACCCTGCAAAGGAAATCCCGCCGCCGGTTTTACGGCGACGGGCTCCTCGGCGGACTGTTGCTGTTACTGGTGATTGTTCCGGCGCTGCTGGCGCCGTGGCTGCCCCTGCCGGATCCGCTGACCAATGATCTGGCTGCGGCCTTTTCCTCGCCGGGCGGCCATCATCTGCTGGGCACCGATCAGCTGGGGCGCGATTTGCTGTCGCGTATTTTATCCGGTACGCGGCTTTCGCTGATGGTGGTGTTGCTGGCAGCGGTGATTGCGGCGGTGACGGGCTCGGCGCTGGGCATGATTGCCGGTTATACCGGCGGCTGGCTCGACGCGCTGATCATGCGCCTGATGGACATCCAGCTGGCGGTGCCGTTCATCCTGCTGATCTTACTGGTGATGGCGCTGTTCGGCGCGTCACTCACCAATATCATTGTGATCATGGGCGTGACCAGTTGGGCGATTTATGCCCGTGTCGCCCGTGCCAAAACGCTGGAAATCCGCGAGCTGGAATTTATTGAATCGGTCAAAGCCATGGGATTTTCCACCCCGCGCATTTTGCTGCGCCATGTGCTGCCCAGTCTGATGACCCCGCTGATCGTGCTGCTGACGCTGGATATTCCGCGCCTGATCGTGCTGGAAGCCTCGATTGGTTTTCTCGGCATGGGCATTCAGCCGCCGACGCCGACGCTCGGTAATCTGATCGGCGAAGGCCGTTCTTATATGCTGCTCGCACAGTGGCTGGTGCTGTATCCGGGGCTGGTGATTGCCGCACTGGTGATTGGCTGCAACCTGCTCGGCGACAGCCTGCTGCGTAAAACCCACACGAGGCTCGACTGATATGCTGCGTTATATCTTGCAACGCCTCGGGCAGTCAGTGCTGGTGATGTTTGGCGTGTCGCTGCTGATTTTTTACAGCCTGCACCTGACCGGCGATCCGGCTGCGGTCATGATGCCGCCGGGCTCCAGCCAGCAGGAAATCGACAATTTCCGCCACAGCATGGGCTTTGACCGTTCACTGACGTGGCAGTACTGGCATTATCTGACCGGTGTTTTACAGGGCGATCTGGGCGAATCACTGCGCTACAGCCAGCCGGTCACCGAACTCATCGGCCAGCGCGTTCCCGCCACCCTGCTGCTGGCCATTACCGCATTGCTCTGGAGCACCGTCGCCGGTTTGCTGCTCGGCATCTTCAGCGCGTTATATCAGAACACGTTATGGGATCTGGTCTCACGCCTGCTGGCCTTCAGCGGTCAGGCGGTGCCGGTGTTCTGGCTTGGCCTGCTGCTGATCATCGCCTTCAGCCTGAACCTGCGCTGGTTGCCGTCCGGCGGTTATGGCAGCGCCAGTCAGCTGGTGATGCCTGCCATCAGTCTCGGCGCGTATTACATGAGCGCCATTGCGCGGCTGATCCGCGCCAGCCTGATTGACGTTCTGCAACAAGATTACATCCGTACCGCCCGCGCCAAAGGGCTGAGCCGCTGGCGGATTGTGGTTCGCCACGGTTTACGCAATGCGCTGATCCCGGTCATTACAGTGCAGGGCATGTATTTCGCCTCGCTGCTTGGCGGTGCGCTGGTGACCGAAATCATTTTTGCCTGGCCGGGTATTGGTCGCCTCGCCGTTCAGGCGATCCAGAACCGTGATTTCCCGCTGGTACAGGCCATTGTGCTGCTTGCTGCATTGGTGTTTGTCGGCATCAACCTGATTATCGATTTGCTCTATGTGGTACTCAATCCGAGGATCCGCCTGTGACACATCCCGTTCCCCCAGCGCTGCAACCGACGCTCGATTTGCTCCATGCGATGACGCCGTTCGCCAGTGTTTCCGGCCAGCTCAGCCCGCAGCGTGAGCTGGCGCAGTGGCTGGAAGACTGGATACACCAGAATCTGCACGGCGTGCCGGTATTGCCGGTCAGCCAGCAGAACGACGACAACACGCCGCCGCTGGTGCACATGCGCATTGAGCGTCAGGCGGCAAAAACGCTGGTGCTGTACAACATGTACGACGTGATGCCTGCCACGGACGAAGGCTGGGAATTCCCGCCCTTCACCGGCGGTATTACCGAATGGCCGGGCACCGGTGCGGTGTATATCGCACGCGGCGCAGAGAACAATAAAGGGCCACTGGCAGGCATGCTGATGGCGATAAAATCGCTGTGTGACGCAGGCGGGCCGGACGTTAATCTCGAGATCATTCTCGAAGGCGAGGAAGAAACGGGCAGTGGCCGGTTACGGCGTTACCTGGCGCAGGAACCCTGTCCGGTGCCGTCCGCCGGGGCGGTATTTTTCCCTTCGCTGTGTGAATACGGCGGCGGCGCACCTCGCGTGTATCTCGGTTTCAGCGGACTGAGCGGCGGCCGTTTACGGGTCAGCGGCGGCGCATGGGGTGGCCCTCACGCGGCTATCCATGCCAGTAACGCCAACTGGATTGCCAATCCCGTCTGGCGGCTGGTTCATGCCCTTCATGCCATTGCACCCGCCGAAAACAGCGGCGTCATCGCCCGTCAGACGGTGGATGAACCGGCAAACCGGCTGCTGCATACCCTGGCGCAACAGTTCAGCATCAGCGATGAACTGCACTTTCGCCGCAGTGAAAAATTATCGGTCAGCGGCGATACGCTGGCCTGCCTGCAACAACTGATCAACGGCGCGGTGCTCAACATTTCAGAAATCTGCAGTGATCCGCAACAGGCACGGGGCGTGATCCCGCACAGCGCCAGCGCGGAACTCGCGCTGCGCGTACCGCCGGGCATTGACGGTGAAAACCTGCTGGCGGCAATCCGCCAGACGCTCAGCCGGGCGGAATTCGACGGCGTGGAACTTGAGCTGGACGACAGTTACCCCGGCCACCGTTTCCCGCGCAACAGCCCCGGCGTCGATGCCCTGCTCGCCAGCTATCAGGCTCAGGGCGCGCAACCGCAGGTCTGGCCGTGGGCACCCGGCTGCGCACCGGCGTATACCTTTGCCCGCATCGCACCGGCCTTTCTGATTGGCGGCCTCGGCCACGGCGGCAATGCGCACGGCGTGAATGAATTTGTCACCCTGCGCGGGCTGGAACGCTTTCAGCAATCCGTCACCGACTGGATCCGTTTTTACGCCCGCGACACCCCTTTTTCTGCTTTGCCGGAATAATCCGGCGAGGCTTTGCGTCAACATCCGGGAATGTTTTAAAAGATAATCACCAGGAAAATTATGATGAAACAAGCAGATGATTTTGAACGTGTTTCACTGGGATTCTTCCCCACACCGCTCGAACGCCTGAGCACACTCGGCGACTCACTCGGCATCACGCTGGATATCAAACGTGATGATTACACCGGCTTCGGCGGCGGCGGTAATAAAGTCCGCAAACTGGAATATCTGATGGCCGATGCCTGCCGCAAGCAGGTCAATGTGGTTATCACCACCGGCGGGCATCAGTCCAACCATGCCCGGATGGTGGCGGCGGCGGCGCGTAAGTTCGGCATGAAACCGGTGCTGGTGCTGCGCGGCCATCAGCCGGAAACCTATCAGGGCAATCTTCTGCTCGATAAACTGTTCGGCGCGGAGCTGGAGTTTCTCGACCCTGACGGCTATTTCACCCAGATTGAAGGGGCGATGAATGCCCATGCCGACGCGGCACAGGAACGCGGTGAAAAAGCGCTGATTATCCCGCTCGGCGGCGCCACGCCGCTCGGCGCATTGGGTTATGTGCGCGCTATCGAAGAAATGGACGCCCAGCTTAAAGAACGTCATCAGTTGCCGCCTGACGTGATTGTCGCGCCTACCGGTTCCGGCGGTACGCTGGCCGGGCTGTATGTCGGCGCACGTAAATACTGGCCGGACACCAAAATCGTGGGTATCAGCGTCAGCGCCAAAGCGGAATGGTTCCGGACACGAATTTCCGCCATGGCGCAGGATTGTGCTGATTTGCTGGAATGGCCACAACACTGGACGCCTGACGATATCTGGATTGAAGACGAATTTGTCGGCACCGCCTACGGCGTGCCGTCTGACGGCGGCATTGATGCCATCTACCGTGTTGCGCAGGCCGAAGGTTTGCTGCTGGATCCGGTCTACACCGGCAAAGCCATGCACGGGCTGATCAGTCTGGTGGAGCAAGGCAAAATCAGCGCCGGTTCACGGGTGATTTTCGTGCACTGTGGCGGCTCACCGGCGCTGTATCCCTTTGCTCAGACCTTGCTGGAGCACTGAGATGACGCAGGGTTTTCGCTATCTGAATCAGCGGGATGTCATGGCGCTCGGCGGTACGCAGGCGCAGGCCGCGCTGGATGATGTACGTGACGTTGTCACATTAATGCGCCAGCAACAGACGCAGATGCCAGCGGAAACCCACGTCAGTCTTGCTGGTGCGCGGGGAAAAGCCTACGCGCTCCCCGCCTGCGTAGGCGGTCGTTTCAATGCCGCTGGCGTGAAATGGACGGCACATCGCCCCGATGCCCACGACGGGCTGCCGCAGGCGATGGCGATGACGCTGATTAACCGCGCAGATAACGGTCTGCCACTCGGGCTGGTGGAAAGCGCCGCGCTGACTGCCGCCCGCACCGCTGCCGTCTCGGCGCTGGCGTTACGCCATGCCGCACCGCGTCCCGTACAGCGCGTTCTGCTGCTCGGCACCGGCGTGCAGGCCACGGCGCATCTCGATATGCTGCGTCAGCTTTTCCCGGACCTGCAACAGGTCAGCTGGTGGAGCCGCAGCGCATCTGCTTTTGCCCCAGACAGCGACAACCTGCCGTGGCCGCTGGTCCGAATCACCGGTTTACCGCACGCCTGCGCACAAGACATCGACGCCGTAATCACCTGCACCAGCGCCGCCGAACCGCTGCTGGGCGCGGAGGCAATCCGCCCCGGAAGGCTGGTTATTCAGGTGGGTTATCACGAAGTCGCGTTTGAGGCGATTGCCCTCGCCACAAAAGTGGTGGTCGATTTGTGGGGAGATTTCTGCGAAACCAGCGCCAAAAGCCTTTTCCAGATGTACCGCGCCGGGCAATTTTCGCCGGACCGCGTTGATGCTGATTTAAGCAATCTGCTGCTCGATGGCTGGCGACCTGCGCCGGATGACAGTGTGTATTTCTCCTCGTTTGGCCTCAACGTTTTCGACATCTCCCTGGCGGCCCGCGTGCTGGCACTCGCGCAGCAGCGGCGAACCGGCACGCTGTTACCGCTTTTTCCGGAGTCATTTTACCTTGCCTGATTACTCTGCTTTCCCCTTGCCGCGCATCATTATCAGCGCCGCAGAGCTGCGTGAACGCCAAAAAAATGGCGAACAGTTCGCGCTGATTGATGTGCGTGAGATCGCTCAGTGGCAGGCCGCAACCCTGCCGGGCGCGCATCATCTGAATGTTTATGATTACTTTATTCCCGACAGCACTGAAGCCGGTGTGAACAGCCTGTTCAATGCCTTTCAGCGTGCCTGGCAGTCGCTGGACATCCGTGACAACGTCACACCTGTTTTCTTTGAACAGCAGGTCGGTATGCGCTCCCCGCGCGGTGCGTGGTTTGCGCTGTGCGGCGGCATCTGCCAGCCGCTGGTGCTCGATGGCGGGCTGGATGCCTGGCAACGCGCAGGCGGCGAGCTGATGCCGGGAACCGGCAACAGCGCAGTGATAAGCGCAGAAAATCCGGATTACCGTGCGCCAGACAGTACGGTGATCGCGCAACTTAATTCACTGACGGCCACGCGGACGGAAGTGCTTGCGGCACAGGCGTCCGGCGCACAGATTCTGGACGCCCGGCGTCCGTCAGAATTCAGCGGTGAATTTGCGCATGAATGCTGCCACCGGGCAGGAAGAATTCCCGGTGCAAGATTGCTGTTCTGGGAGGATGTGGTGCATAACGGCGCGTTTCAGGATGCCGGAGAAATCCGCCATCGCGCGGAGAAAGCCGGACTGCATCCCGACCGGCGGATCATTATTTATTGTCACCGGGGCGCACGTGCCGCCACGGTATTCACCGCCCTGCAACTGGCGGGTTACAGGCAACTGGCCATTTATGTCGGATCCTGGCATGAATGGGCGGAACATCCTGAACTGCCCCTGCTGACGGGTTTTAACTGACGTTGCGCAGTTGCAACGCCTGCCTGATATCCGGCGCTGCCGCCAGTAAAGTTTGCGTATACGCGTGCTGCGGCGCGCCCAGCACCTGCGCCGTAAGCCCGCTCTCCACAATGTTACCGTGATAAAGCACCACCACGCGGTCGCACACCTGTTTTACCGCAGCGAGATCATGGCTGATAAACAGCACGGTCAGGCCGAGTTGTCGCCGGAGCTCATCCAGCAATGCCAGGATCTGCCCGCGAACCGAGAGATCTAACGCCGACACGGCTTCATCCGCCACCAGCAGTTCCGGTTCTAACGCCAGCGCACGGGCAATCGCCACGCGCTGACGCTGACCGCCGGAAAATGCGCCGGGCAACCGGCTGGCGTGGTGCGCTTCCAGCCCCACCAGCGTGAGTAATTCATCTACCCGCGCCTGAATCTGCCCGGCAGGACGCAATTTCCAGACACGAAGCGGCTCAGCAATTTGCTCACCGATGGTCATTTTAGGGTTCAGACTGGCGTACGGATCCTGGAAAATTATCTGTGCGCGGCTGCGCATTTTCTGCCGCGTGGCGTGACTGGCGCGGGTCAGGGAAACGCCATCAAATTCGATATCACCGCTGTCAGTTTCCGTCAGGCCAATGATCGCCCGCCCCAGCGTGGTTTTCCCCGAACCGGATTCGCCGATCAGCCCCAGAATTTCGCCGCGACGGATATCCAGCGACGTCGGAAAAAGCACCGTTTGCCGTTTTGCCGGAATGAAAGGTAAACGCTGCGCCTGCGGATAGCTTTTGGTCAGTTCACGCAAACGCACCAGCGGCGATGCCGCGCTGATTTCTGCGCTGAACGGACGCGGTTCAGGCTGGGAAGCGGCGATCAGTTTGCGGGTGTAAGGTTCCCGCGGATCGGTCAGCAGTGTTGCCACCGGCCCTGCTTCCACCAGATTTCCCTGATGCATGACGTAAGCGCGGTCAGCGTAACGCGCCACCACGCTCAGGTCGTGGGTGATCAGCAGCACGCCCATCTCCATTTCCTGCTGCAATTCCAGCAGCAACGCCAGAATCTGTGCCTGAATGGTGACATCCAGCGCAGTGGTCGGCTCATCGGCAATCAGCAGCGACGGCTTACAACTGATGGCGCTGGCAATCATGACCCGCTGGCGCATGCCGCCGGAAAGCTGGTGGATATACTGTTTCGCCCGTTGCTCAGGATTCTGGATCCCGACCCGATCCAGCAAAGCGATGGCCTCACGGTGCGCCTGTTTCCAGCCCAATCCCAGATGGCGCACCAGCACTTCAGCTATCTGTTCACCGACTTTCAGCACCGGATTCATGCTGGTCATCGGTTCCTGAAAAATCATCCCCAGCCGTTTACCGCGCACAGCCGTGTCAAACGCGCCCTGCGGGCTGGCAATCTGTTTATCAGCCAGCCAGATTTCACCGCCCGTCATACTCACACCCGGCGGCAGCAATCCCATCAGCGCCAGCGAACTCAGCGTTTTACCGGAACCGGATTCCCCCACCAGCGCCACCATTTCACGGCAATTCACCTGCAGGGAAAGCGGTTTGACCAGCGGTAATCCGGCATCGGTATGAATGGCGAGGTGGCGAACGTCGAGCAAGGGTCTGGCAGTCGTCATGGCGGTGATCCGGCGAAGAATTAAGCATTGAGAATATATCGTATATTCTCAGCCGACAACCTTAAAGACCGCCGTCGATAGATTAATTTCTGCTAATTAATCATGATTTATCAGGGTTTCACCCTCAGTCACAAAAACCTGCCGGCTGCCTGCCGGAGGGATTCGCAGAAAAGGCAGGTTAAGGGTATGCATGAGGAAATAATGTCGTCGGGCTGAAATGACAGCAACGGGGGGGCGTTATTTGCCAGATAGCATAAATAATCCCGGCAAAATGCGTTTGGCCATGGGTTCAGTTAATAGGCCAAAATGCCGATGGTAATAATAATAGTTATCACTTCTCAATATTTATTGCCACGTTGACGGAATGAGAACGTGCTGGCAAATAATTTTAAAATTAAGGTTAAGCTAATAATTCTTTCGTAAGATTCAGAATGTCGATCAATCCATTAAGGCAATCGCTATGAAATCACGAATTTGGAATATGTTACCCCATGAGTACGCCCCTTTTTTTCGTGCCCTGCACATCGTTGTGGCACTTTTAATACTTTCACAAATTATCAACTCCAACTTTACTGAAACTGAAGCGCTTGCCGGGCATGGCCTGGACAGCGTGATAACCTGGGTGCATGTAATTTCCGGGTCAGGGCTGATTATCTGTGGCTTCCTGATGCTTGGCTGGATGATGACCCAGAGAGGTTTTACTTACTATTTTGCCTGGGCTAAGCTGGATTTTGAGGGTATTAAACAAGATATCAATACGCTGATGAAATATCGCTTACCTGAAGCCCATTCCGGTGGCATTGCCAGTACTATTCAGGGGCTTGGTGTTCTGGCGTTATTATGCGTAGCCATATCGGGTGGATTATGGTTCTTACTCAATACTGTTGAATCTGATTTAGCGGATAAAATTATCGGGTGGCATAAGTTCCTTACTACTTTTATTGAAGTCTATTTTTATGCGCACGGTGCAATGGGGATTTTACACCTGTTAATTGAACGATATAAAAACCACTCACCGGCTATTAATGATTAACTTATTGCAGGCTGAGTCATGACATTTAATCATTTTTAATGATGTGATATCGCCTTTGGCGCGAAAAGCCACGCTCGCTGGGGTTGGCCGCGGATGAGGCGATCTCCTGTCGTTTATTACCCCCCTGAATGCGCAATTATTGTTCCGGCCTGAATGCATCAGGCCTCAAGAGACCTCCGGGCAAATGCTGTCTGTCAAACCTGCTCCACCGTACCGGGGCTTCCTGAAGCCGTAACGCGACCAGATTCCCCCGTTCTGCCCGCGAAAGTCTCGCGCTGGCCGCAGAGTTCTAAATCTCTTTCACCCGGGACGAGTCGTACACCTCCTGGGCCCGTTCCATTTCTGCTCCATGCTCCAGCGCCCATTCGTACAATGCAATAAACGTGAGAATTAAAATCGACCATTTATTAGTGATGTTTTCAAGAACAGGACGGGTTTTAGCTGTAACGTCCGCTCTGGCACTAAACGCCCCACAAAAAGGATGTCACTGGGCAGCGGGAAGCGGATCTTTTGCTTTGCATCTGTCAGACATTTGCATCCGCCATAAGCTTTATCGGGCTTATTGAGATGCTTCTGCAAGTAAGGCAGCCTGCACGGCAGGACGCGCATTGATATTTGCCATATACGCCGTTAATACAGGCCAGCGATTCAGTTCGATGGAAAAGAATTTACACCAACCCAGCACGGTGAAAAGGTAAGCATCAGCAACGCTGAACGAGGGGCCCGTCAGATAGGCTTTTTCATTGAGCGTATCCTGCAGAAAATCGAACCGCCGGAAGAGCTTTTCACGAAAGATCGTTCTGACGTCTTCAGGCAATGTGGAGTTGAACAGCAGTGCGGACCCCGCATGTATTTCACTGGTGATAAAGTTTAGCCATTCCTGCAGACGCACTCGCGCCCAACTGTCCGCTCGCGGTGCCAGCCCCCTTTCCGGCTTCAAGTCAGCGAGGTATTGCACAATGGCCGGCCCTTCGGTGAGTATCTGACCATTGTCCAGTTCCAGCGCGGCGACATAGCCTTTTGGATTAATGATACGGAAGTCACGTCCGTCTGCGGTGAGCTTGCTTCTGTTGTCCACTTTGACCAGTTCAAATTCAAGCCCGAGCTCACGCAACACGATGTGGGGTGAAAGCGAACAGGTGTCAGGGGCGTAATAAAGTTTCATGGTCTCTCCGATAAAATTGAAAAGCTTTTTAGCAATATGCTGGCCGTTCCTGAACACACTGTGCGTAATGTGTCTCATGCTGTAAAATTAATGATTTATAAATTAACTATTAGCTGAGCTACTGATACCTATGATGAATCTTTTGCACTGGCGTTTACTGGTCGCCGTGGCGGATGCCAGCAATATCTCACGCGCCGCTGAAGAGGTGGGAATGACTCAGTCCGGCGCCAGTCAGGCTATCGCCCAGTTAGAGGCTTCACTTGGGTTCCCGGTGTTCACGCGTGAGCGTCGACACATCGGCGTCACCGCACTGGGTGAGCAGGTTATCGAACAGGCAAGGATAATGCTTGAACGGCTGAACGCCATCCGCGTGCTGGCTGATGAGAGCCGCGGTTTAAAGGGCGGACGCATCCGCCTCGCCAGTTTTCCCTCGGTGACGTCCACATTTTTGCCTGGGCTGCTGCGCGACTTTAAGCGTCTGCATCCGGGCATCGACGTGGTGGTACTGGAAGGTACAGACGAGGAAGTGGAGGAATGGATTGCAGCAGACACTGTGGATCTGGGTGTGGTCATGAATCCCGAACCGGGACGAGCAGACGTTGTATTGGGACAGGATGCATGGGTGGCGGTCATGCCATCCCGTCATCCGCAGGGACAGAATGCAAAGGCGGATGGCATAACGCTAGAGGCACTGGCAGGCCAACCCTTTATTCTCGCGACAGGCGGATGTGTCGTTAATGGAAAAAGTCTGATGGAGCAGGCAGGCTTGCAGCTCTCTGATGTACGCGTAAAAGTACGGGATTGGGTCAGCGCCTGCATGCTGGTGCGTGAAGGCATGGGTGTGACGCTGATTCCGGAATCTGCCCTGCCAGCTGAATTGCGAGGCCTGTGCGTGCTGCCGGTGACACCTTCTATACACCGTGAATTTTGTCTTGTTTGTTCGCCATCCGGAAAGTCTTCTGGTGCGACACAGGCATTACTGCAAGGGCTGCGTAAAAGAGGATGTACACATTTTGATTATTCTATCCAGTGTCAGTAACCTGGCAGTTGCAACGTCGAACTGGCGGCGCTAATCCGACGTTAATGAGTCACAAAGCTGCACAGCCTGTTATGTTGCACATCTTAGTGGCAGCCGAGCTTCAAGGAGTTTAGATGAGCAAATCGCCTGACATCACCGTTGGGTTCCGCCGCGCGGAAGAAAATGATGCGGAATTGGTTCGTGAGATAGTTCTTGCGGCCTATTCCAAATGGATTTCGGTCATTGGTCGTGAACCGACCCCGATGAAGGCCGATTTTAATAAAGTCGTCCGTGAGCATGACATTGACCTGGCCATTGTTGCAGGGGATGTCGTCGGCCTCATCGAAATATGTCTCCATGCTGATCATCTTTGGATAGAAAATGTTGCGGTACATCCTCACCGGCAAGGAATTGGAATCGGCCGGAGATTACTGTCGCATGTTGAAAGTAAAGCAGCTCAAGCGGAGATTGGGGAAATTCGCCTGCAGACGAACGAAGCATTCGAGGCGAACATTGCATTATATGCGGCGCTAGGATATGAAATCGATAGACGTGAACCATTCATGGGTGGAAAGACCGTCTTTATGAGCAAAAAATTGTAGCGGTTACTAACACTGCCCCGAAACAAAGATTTCTTGAATCATTTTAAGGTGCATAGCTACTCAGACCTATCCGCTAAAGGATCAAGGGCAGCTTTGAGCGAGGAACGGACATAGCGACATTCGGATCTGTAAGCTAGCATCGAAATCATTGCCAACAACTCTGTATGGTAATTGACGGTGAGGTGTTGCGAACCTGCTTTTCCCTAACTATAAAAACAGATATATAACTAACCTAATGATCACATTATTTAGGAAATTGTTTTGCAACTACAACTCACCAGACTGCATCTTCGCCCCGTAACTACATCTGACTTGGATGACCTTTTCAGAATTTATGGCGACCCGGCTACGAACACCTTTAACCCCGCAGGGCCATATCCTGACATGCAACATGCACAAACTGTTTTAGCTCGCTGGATCAACCACTGGGAAACTCACAGTTTTGGAAACTGGGCAATCTCTTTGCAGGATAGCCCTGAAAGGATCATTGGTTTTGGAGGTCTGAGCATCAGCAGTTATGCAGATATCTTAATTAATAACTTAGGATATCGTTTCGCCGCAGAGGCATGGGGAAAAGGTCTGGCGACAGAGTTTTCGAAATACTCTGTCAGATATGGATTTGGTGAGTTAAAGCTGACTGAGATATCTGCCGTAGTTAGAGGAAACCACATGGCATCGCAGAAAGTTCTTCAAAAAGCCGGGTTGCAATACGTAAAAGAGATCCATGATGTGAAAGACGCGCCGCCTAGCCTGCTTTTTTCTCTTACACAGAGTGAATGGCTCAGACAATCAATGTGAGCGTATTTACTCTAAATCATGGATAGCTAAACTGAAGCTAAAGAAGCGCCCTAAGGCGCTTTGGAAAATTAGTGGTTCTGGTACAAGTCCCAGCGATTTCCAAAGAGATCCTCAAATACAACCACCATCCCGTACTCTTCCTCACGTGGTTCCTCGCAAAATTGAACGCCTGCGGCCTTCATAGCGGTATAATCGCGCCAAAAATCGTCGGTCTGAAGGAAAAGGAACACCCGGCCGCCACACTGATTACCGATAAAGGTTTTCTGCCTATCGTTTGAGGCTCGGGCCAGAAGAAGATTACAGTCACTTTCCGGGTTAGGCGTCACAACCACCCAGCGCTTGCCAGGTTGAGGCGTGTCTTCAACAAGCGTAAACCCGAGCTTACTTGTGTAATATTCAATCGCTCGGTCATAATCGTCGACGACGATAGCCACATATCCCATGCATCTTTTCTGCGTTCTCAAAATCACCTCCACCCGTTTTGGGATCTGCCCTTCACTCGAAATCACCATATCATTCGCTATGAATGTCCGCTACTGGGCTGTGAGTTCAACCGATGGATGCTACACACTGATTGAACCGCTCTGAGCGAACATCGGACCTTTGGCTGACACAGTTTTGTTATGTCCATACGGCCTAAGACTTCGCCAGATAAGGGGATAGAAAATTCTCTACCTCTCGTTTACCAATGCCTAGCGTAAAGCTGACCCCTGCATTTTTTAAAATTCTGAGTCCTTCTCCACGGTTTCTAGGATGCGGGTCTTCCATGGCTACATAGACATGGAGTGGTTTCAGTTCAGCAAGTGTCAAGGCACAGGAGGGGGTTCTTCCTTGATAGGAGCAGGGTTCAAGTGTGACAAAGATTTCACATTCACCAATTGGAACCGTTAGTTTTGAAATGGCGTCTATCTCTGCGTGATGATGGCCTGGAAGTTGAGTGAAGCCTTCGGAAACCACCGCACTTTTATGGACAATTACGCACCCTACAGGTGGATTTGGTCTGCAGCCAGGTAAGGCATGACGTGATTTTTCAAGCGCTAACAACATGAATTCTAAATTTTTGCTCATCCGCCTTTATGCCCAAATATGTAAATCATAGACTTAAGATTTTCAAACCACCCGGGATGAATGTCCATTATTTAGATTAATTACTGATCAGCTATGACCAACCACTCGTAAATTAACTCACACTGACCCTTTGATACTTCCACTTTTGGCACTAAGCGGCCTGAGAAGGTGTCCAGGAATAAACAAAAAAGCTGATTTCTTTTCGTATCTCAATGAAAAATATGTTCAGCGTTCTTTCTCATCAATCCAAGCAATGAGATCGGCGAGCCTCTTCTCAGAAAACACGGCTATACCATGTTCAGTGAGTAGCGAAGCTGCGACTCCCATACCTGACTTACGTTGGCCGCTAAATGAACCGTCATAGATGAATTGGCTACCGCATGTTGGACTGCCGTCGGTTAACAACGCAGCGGTACAACCTGACTCCTGAGCTGTACGTAATGCCAACCAGGCGGCAAGCTGATAGTGCTCAGTTACATCCTGCCCCGTAATTTCAAGTATTCTGACCTGCGCCTTCATTACGTCTTTACCATCAGTAGAAACAATCTCAGCTGAGGGACGTGGAATTGGCAACCCAGCGGCCAGTTCAGGACAGTGGATCACAAGACGCTGCTCTTTCTGCCAGCGTTGCAACTGGTCGGTCATTTGTGCTTTCTCGCTTCCGTCATAGCGCACTTTGAACCCCATTAGGCAAGCACTTACCAGTATTTTATTTATCATCGTTATCGTATATCAGGGCAAATGAATGCTTGAATTATAATACCTTCGCTTTTTACATAGACATGCCTGTGGCAGTGCCAATACGCCGCTAAGAGTAAAAAGTGGACCGTACGGCGCTGTCGCTTTACCTTTATTGTCGTCTTCATATCCACGTTATTTGGCTATACAGTAACAGCTGATTATTTGCTGAGTATAAAGCATGTCCAATATGAATATTTACGAGAAACAGTATCGTGAACTGATAGCGAGCGGGGCTACAGCATGGGCTGGAGATGGTTATGTAAGGGCGAAAGAACAGCAGGAACGGGTGTTTTCCTGGCTCAGCATACATGAATATCTTCCACCATCTGGAGCAAAGGTTCTTGAGCTTGGATGTGGAAATGGCGCAATGGCAGCGCAGTATCTTACCGAGCATGGTTATGAAGTTTGGGGAGTAGATTTAGCTGAAACTGCAATCAAATGGGCTGAAGAACGCTTTCAACAAGCTAATCTCACCGCCCATTTTATTGTTGGTGATGTCTGCAACCTACCTCAATTTTCGGATTTAGAGTTTGATCTGATTGTTGATGGTAGTTGTTTGCATTGTCTTATTGGAGAAGTCAGGCAACGCTGCCTGGCTGAAGTAAAACGAGTTCTTAAACCCAAAGGGCACTTTGTGATCAGTTCCATGTGTGGGAGCCCCCACAACCCTGAAGACATTGACTGTTATGATATCGAAAAACATCAATTGCTAAAGAATGGTCAACCTTGGCGTACCTTACGACCACTTCAGGCATTGCTGGATGAGGTGCGGGAAGCACAATTTACCGTTCGCGCTACAAAGATTAATAATAACCCATGGTGGGATCATGCAACTCTCGTTTGCTCTGCACTCTAAGCTCATCCAATTGGTAAGATTGATAAAGTGTAATGTGATTGTTAAGCACCAAGCTAACTCCTGGCAGTTATGAGCGAGGAGCGGACATTGTGCCTGAAAATGTAGCCGGACAACTGCGTTTGGATATACTTTATTCCCAAGGTAAACCTTGCTCCCAGCTTTCCACAAGCAGGTCAATAAAGGCCCGAATTCGCGGGGATAAATGTCGTTTACTGGGATAAATGAGCCGAATAGGTTCCGGAGGGAAAGGATACTCCTCAAGCACCGGTATCAGCTTACCACTACGTAAATCCTCCCCTAGCAAATAGGTCGGTAAGTGAACGATACCAAATCCGGAAATTGCCGATGCCCGCATGGCTTCCGAACTGTCGAGGTTTAGCCGCCCGGGTCCTTCATACACAAAAGTACCTTCCGGAGTCGCAAACCGCCAGCTGCGTCTCTTTTCTGCACTCAGAAGAAAAATAGTGTCATGCCTGGTTAAGTCTGCGGGCGTTTCTGGAACGCCCCGTGAGGACAAATATTCTGGAGATGCACAAGTGACAATGTGCTGCGAAGCAATCGTTCGGGTAAGAATGCGCGAGTCATCGCGGGGTTCACCGATGCGAATGGCAATATCAAAGCCTTCTTCAATAAGATCAACAAACCTGTCGCTAAAGGACACCTCCGCACGAAGTTCCGGCCACTTTTTCAGATAAACATCCAGAATGGGAAGGATATGGCGCTGCCCAAAAGAAAGCGGAGCACTCAGCCGGAGAGTCCCCGTTGGTTTCCCCCTGCGCATGGCCATGGCGGCATCGACCTCTTCCAGGTCATCCAGTATCTGTCGGCAACGGTCGAACATGACCCTCCCTTCATCAGTCAGACTCAGACTCCGGGTGGTACGGTTAAGGAGACGAACACCCATACGCGTTTCGAGCCTGACAATACTCTTGCCAATGGCAGAACGAGTGAGCCCGAGGGAACCCGCTGCGTGGGTGTAACTCCCGGCTTTTACAGCCGCGACGAATGCGGCGATATCACCAATACTGTTGATCTCCATGCTTTATTTATCTCCTTTAATACGGGCTTTAACGTACCCTGATACGGGAAGCACATTCCCTAAATGTTTATATACTATAGGTTCCTGTTATTTTTTAACGCAAATACAAACAGGAATAAAAATGCTGAATCAACAAACCAAACAAGCCGTAAAAGAATGGTCAGAAAGCCTGGCCGGCCTGGGTCCAATCCTTACGGGTGAGGATACCGTAACGCCTATGAGTGAGGTACGTGACGCCTATACCCGTATGCTGGCTAAAAATCCTGCACCTTCCGGTGTCAGTTTTACTGAAGTCGACATGGGGGGCGTACCGGGCACGCTGGTGACGCCTGACAAACTTGAAACTGATGCCATCGTTATGTACATCCACGGCGGGGCTTATATTGTCGGCGAACCGGCGGGCTATCACGGTATTGGTGGTAACTACGCCAGCATGCTGGGCGCACGGGTTTACATGCCGGATTACCGTCTGGCACCGGAGTATCCTTTCCCCACGCCCGTTACCGATACCGTTCGTGCGTATGAGTGGTTGATTGAACAGGGCTTTGATGCCAGCAAAATCTTACTGGCGGGCGAGTCTGCGGGCGGAGCAATGGTGGTTACCATTATGGTAGCTGCACGTAATAAAGGCCTGCCACTTCCGGCCGGCGGTGTTTCCATTTCCCCATGGGCCAACCTTGAGCATACGGGCGTCTCCATGACCAACCGGGAAGGTCTTGATCCTCTGAACACCAAGGCCGGCCTGGATTTCCTGGCACGCACCTTCCTGGGCGATGCGTTACCTAATCACCCAATGGCATCACCGGTGTTTGCGGATGTGACGGGTCTGCCGCCGGTGCTGGTTCAGATTGGCGAGAATGAACTGATGCTGAGCGACGCGATGCGGCTCGCAACTCATCTGGGTGATAACCGGGTTCGCGTAAATTTGGAGGTTTGGCCGGGTATGTTCCACGCCTGGCATTTCTTCTCCACGCTGCAGCCAGAAGCAGTGCAGGCTCTGGAGAGCTCCGTCGCCTTTATGAAGCAGGTCCTGCGGGATGCTGCGAAGTAATCATCAATGATGAACTAAATAACGGGCGCGACTGACTGCGCCCGTCAGGAGTGAAAATCCCCCATTTACAGATACAACTCACTTATCCGCCGGATCTTGCCTCACATAGCGCATATAAGCGCGTATTCCGCCTGGGCCGCCTGACCTTCGGCTTTATTATTATGCCGCTTGAAGGTTAATCAGTCGGCCTTCCTGATAATAGGCCGGATTATCCAGGAGAAAACGTATGACTCAGGGGGGCGAAATCTACGGTGCTCATTACCGGGTAAGAATGGAAACAGACGCTCACAATCATTGGTCAATATGCTTGAGAGAATATAATTCTGGCAGGCTTGCGGTCGCTGATGTATCAGGCACTGATATCTCATTATCTCGTAACAGATGAACGCTGCGCGCTCGTTAACAGTGCCGGCAACTCTTTTTTCAGTTCTTCAATCAAGGCTCTCACTTTAGGAAGCACCGTGTGAGTCCTGGGCCACATTGCAGAAATGGGGGTGGGCGGTGCCTGAAAGGTGGGTAGAATTGCACGAAGCTGCCCCTTTTTGATGGCATCACCGCATAACCAGTCCGGAAGTTGCGTCACCCCACATCCTGCGATAGCCGCTTCCAGCATGGCTTGACCATTATTAAAACGGTAGGCTGAGGAAACAACATGTCTTACAACGTGCCCCTCTTTGCCCCGGATTAGCCAGTAAGTTTGCCCGTCTGATGGTAACCCTGAAATGCATCTGTGTGATGAAAGCTCACGAAGATCAATGGGGATGCCTGCTCGTTCCAGATAGCCCGCTGAGGCACAAATGATAAGCCTTTGCTCGCCCAGGCGGGTGGCAACCAAATCACCTGAGTCAGGCAGGGGGCCAAGCCTCAGTGCAAGGTCAAAGCCGTCTGTCGCGGGGTCGCGAACCCGATCGCTGAAATCAACTTCGATATTCAGGGCCCGGTATTTTAACGCCATGATATTGAGTAAGGGCATAATGAAAAGGTGCCCAAAGGCCACGGGAACCGTCAGCCGCATCAGTCCAGACGGCTCGACTATCCCCGCCTCTATTCTGCTTTCGGCATCTGAAATCATATCCAGAGCAACAGTGCAGCGATTGAAATAGATCTCACCTTCCGGTGTCAGCGACAGGCTTCGCGTACTGCGGTTGAGTAAGCGAACCCCCAGCCGAATTTCCAGACGCTTGATGCTTTTGCTGAGTGCAGAACGCGTCACGCCTAAACCCTCAGCTGCAGCAACGAAACTGCCTTTTCTGACGACTTCAGTAAATTCCTGTACGCCATTGAGTTGTGCCGTCACAAATATTGGTTCCTTTATCTCAACACTGAGGGTCTTTTTGCCCAGGTAATCATGGCCTTCAAATAAGGATAAGATCGTTGCTAACAGATTTTTACCATGAAATGGCTTCAGGAGACAGAATGAGCGAGTTACTGAATATCTATACAATGAATGGAATAAAGCTTAATAATCGTGTCGTTATGGCACCAATGACCCGATCGCGGGCCTATGACCATGTTCCCACTGACAGTATGGTCACCTACTATCGCCAGCGCGCAACAGCAGGTTTAATTGTTTCCGAAGGTTCACCTGTTTCAATGGAAGGCCGTGGACAGGCTTACACGCCGGGAATTTACACTGACGAACAGATAGAGGGCTGGAAAAAGGTGACTGAGGCAGTACATGCGCAGGGTGGGAGAATATTCATCCAGCTTTGGCACGTAGGTCGTTCCTCTCACATTGCTCACCAGCCTGATGGGCAGGCACCGGTCAGCTCCGTCTCACGCGTGGCAGAAGGCTGCACCACTCACATTCCCGGTGATAACTGTCAGTCTGTACGCGTATTTCACAGCCAGCCCCGCGCATTAGCAACGGATGAAGTCCCGCGGGTGACACAGGATTTCGTTCGGGCGGCTAAAAATGCTATCGAGGCGGGTTTTGACGGTGTGGAGATCCACGCGGCTAACGGCTACATCTTCGAGCAATTTATCAATGGTGGACTTAACGACAGGACAGACCGCTATGGCGGTAATATTGCTAATCGCCTGCGGTTTACGCTGGAAACGGTGGATGCCGTCTCTGCAGCCATCGGGAGTCATCTGACAGGTATCCGTATTGCACCCTTTGGCCGCCTGCAGGATATGCATGGCTTTGATGATGAGCAGGATACCTGGTTATCTTTGGGTATCGAACTGCGTCGTCGACATCTCGCATATGTGCATTTGAGCGATCAGGAATCTCTGGGAGCTCAGGCCATTCCTGCTGGCTTTCTGACAAAGTTTCGCGAGGCCTACGAAGGTACCCTCATCGTCGCGGGCAGCTATACACAGGAGCGTGCTGAACTGGCACTCAGAGAAGGTTATGCCGACTTAATCGCATTTGGGCGTCCTTTCATAGCCAATCCTGATCTCGTTAAACGCATGAAAAATGGGTGGCCGATAGCTATTCCTGATAAGGATACGTTCTATACTGGGCGAGATGCAGGTTATATAGATTATCCCACGTATCACGTGGATTAAGCTTCCCTGAAACAGAAATGCATCTGAAATGCATCTGAAATGCATCCTATCCGCATGCTCGCTAAGGGTCCCGACAACTATTTTTGAGTTCGTCTGATCTGCTCCCTTATGAGTAGCACACTCAATTGTTGGTGACGTCCGCTCCTGACCAGCAGACAAACACGTGACGCTGAAGGTCTGCTGAGAGCGAACAGCAGACGTTCGCAGTTGTTCTCATTACTGATGAAGGCATTACTTAAATCGCGGTGTGTAAATCAACGGGGGATTAAGTCATATGGCCTGAGATGCTTCACGGTATTGACGAGAGTGTCGTTCTAGCAAGACCTATCGCCGTCAGCCCAGCGCTTGATATCACTTATATTTGGCGACCTGATGCCCACACTCAAGATGTTCTTGGTTGTGTATAGGCTGACCTGTGCTTTGTCCCCATCATGTCTTTCTATTTCAATTAGCGTGTTGTTAATCAACAGTCCCTGCGCAAGGAGCTTTTGATTGATCTCACCTTCATTGCGCTCACCGTCAAACTCGCTTAATACGATGACCGGATTTCCTGAATATGCCTCATATTCCAGGCACTGCCTTGCCATGTGCCTTAAGGTTCGATAGGTATCGGAGGGCTCCGTCTTGCTCGTGAAGCTGCCGTCATAGGATGATTGACTGCTTTTTAATTCGCTGACGGTTATGGCGCACCCGCTGATTGAGATAGAAAATAATAGTGTAGACAGCGTCAAATATTTCAATTTCAACTCCATTGTTCTGACAGAGGCCCTCCGCTGGGCTGGTATCAAAATCATGTTTTCTTTCAGGCGGACTTGTGGTTTGGAAAGTCAACAGTAACCATGAGCCCACCTTCTGCAGACGTACTCAGGCATACGCTGCTGTTGTGTTGCTGCGCAACCGCTTTGACTATGGCAAGCCCCAGTCCACTCCCGCTTTGTATCTGATTGGGATCGCGAAAAAACCTATCGAACACGCGCTCCCTCAATTCAAATGGAATGCCGGGCCCTGCATCTGAAACACGTAGCTGAGTAGATTTATCAAGTGATCGTACATCTACCTCAACCCGTCCGCCCTCAGGGCTGTACTTCACGGCATTTTCAATTAAATTATCAATCAGCGACATCAGGCGTTCCCTGACGCCTGTGATCCAGACTTCATCATCAGAGTAGAATTCGAGCTCAATCCTGCGCTCAGCCGCCAGCGGTGCCAGTGCAGCCATTCGCTCTTGTATGAGCGTTGTCAGCGGCACAGGCTCCATAACAGTGTCAATACGCACTTCGCTGTGCATCATCAGTAGCAACTGATTGACAAGACGCGCTGCACGGCTATTGCTGCGAATAATCCCTGCCAGCAACTCCTGTTGATTATTACTGCTTACATAGGACTGCAACGCCTCCACATTGATTCGCATCGCAGCCAGGGGGGTACGCAGTTCGTGAGCGGCATCTGCAATGAAAACCCGTTCCCTATCAGAACTCTCTTGTACCCTGGCAAGAAATAGATTAGTAGCGTCCACCATTTGGCGAAGCTCCATGTGCTTTGGCACTTCTTTTAAGGGAGAGAGATCTTCTGAAGTTCGTAAGGAAATTTCATTTATCACCTTGTTCCAGGGTCGCATTGCAATACGGATTGACAGCCACGCGGGAAACAAAAGAAAAGGAATGCACACCAGTAGCGGCAATATGTAGTATCCACGCGAGTTCAGGTATATAAAAAAGTTCCAGCCGCCGGCAGGCGTGACAAGTGTTACCTCCGCATCGGATCTCCCGGACTTGAGAGTACGGCTAGTCCAGGTGCGACCTTCACTCTGAATGCTCTGAATTTTCCCATACAGGGTGTTTGTCACCCCTGACGGAGCGCCATCAGATGAATAAATTATCTCTTTATTCTTCCGAACGATTAGGCTGATTGACAGTTTCGGATCTTCACCTCCGCCATAACCTTCCCGCAACGCGGTGCTGAACTTTTCCAGCACAGCGTTGCGATCTTGCGGGCGATCATCCATACGATCAACCAATGTAAGAATGGTTTCGTAGGTATTGCTGCCCGTTAGCATCGGGGGGCTACGCAAGTTCTCCCACAAAATGTAGGTCAGAAAAAGACACCAAAGCAATGTAAGCAGTAACATCTGGGCGATCATAATTCGCCGTACGAGCGTTGGAGTTCTCAGGTGGCGCCAAAAATTTCGCATCAACCAGCCCCTTTCTGAATCGGTATGGTATCAATGACATACCCTACGCCCCTCACCGTTCGGACATAACCGTCGCCGATTTTGCGACGTAAATTACCCATATGCACATCGAGTGCATTGCTCATATTTTCTTTTGCGCCGAATATCCTTTCTTCCAGAAACCTTCGTGTAAGCACGCGATCAGTGCGCATCATTAAAGTTTCAAGCAGCGCGTATTCACTTGCCGTCAACTCAACATTCCGCGCGCTCACTGTCACGCGACGAGTCGGCACGTGGAGAGATAACCCACGAATTTCTATCACCTCATTCTCAAAACCGTAACTGCGTCGCGCAAGTGCTCTTACCCTGGCCAACAACTCGGCGAGAACAAAAGGTTTGACGAGATAGTCGTCAGCACCGGCATCCAGCCCGCACAGGCGATCCTGCAGGGTGCCTCGCGCGGTCAGAATGATGACGGGGATCCCCTTGAGCTGCTGGCGCAAGTACGCCATCAGGCTCATGCCATCGCCGTCGGGCAGTCCGAGGTCGAGCAACACAAGTTCCGGCACGCAGGCATCGAGTTGATGCAGCGCATCCACTTTGCGGCGAACCCATATGACATCTAATCCTTGATCTGCAAGGGCAATACGTACGCCGTTGCCGAGATCCAGGTCGTCTTCGATGAGGAGAATTTTCACAATAGTTACGTTATCAACAGTGAATGAAGAACGTCTGAAGAAAAAAACGGTATCAGGAAATTTATCAGGTTTGTGTCACCGGTACGTGCTTAAGTATTTCTTCATTTTTAGCTCATGAGAACTTTAGGGTGCGTATTCAAACTGAGCGTTCTGGCGTTTAAAACCCGCTTGTATCGTAATCGTTTGAATCCATAAGGACTTCTTTAATGAGCAACTTCGAACTGCGTCATAAGTTCCCCTATTCACTCTCAGGACGCACCCTGATAAAAATGCTGCCGGGCGCGCTGCTGGCGTTACTGGCCACCCCAACACTTGCGGCAGAACCACAACAGGGTAACGCCTTAACGTTGGGAGGAGGCGTGGATGTTACGCCACTTTATTCTGGTTCGGATGAAAACCGCGTCACGACAGCCCTGGTGCTTGATTACTCGATGCATAATGGGTTCTTCGTGAGTACCACGCGGGGTATCGGTTACGGCAACAGCACCGGCAAGCTGGATTACAGTACTGCGCTGAGCTATCGCGCAGGCCGTAAGGATCATGACGTGGACAGCGACTCACTGAGCGATGGCAGTGACGACTTGCGGGGTATGGGCGATATCAAAGGCTCGGCTATCGGGGCATTGGGTCTGGGGTATAAGGTCACCGACTGGCTTCATTTGCAATTGCAGGCTGAGGTGCCGTTTTCTCAGCGGGACAATGGCGCGGCCCTGCATTTCGGCATTATCAGCCCGCTTTATAGCTCATCGGAAAATACCGTGACGATGGCGCTGACCAGCAGTTGGGGAACAGGCAACTATATGCAAACTTACTACGGGGTAAGTTCATCACAGTCAGCCGCATCGGGGTTTAGTCAATATGATGCCGGTTCCGGGATTTATGCCTATTCACTGAATATGGACTGGACACACAAGTTCAACCAAGACTGGAGCGTGGTTGCCGCAACAGGCTTTACGCAGTTGGCTGGTGATGCACGCAACAGCCCGATTGTGCAACGAAAAGCATCGCCCACTGGAAGCTTGAAAGTGACATATAGCTTCTGAACGTAGTTCGATTGCACTGTCAATAAATACACACTCGATCCGCCCCGATACAGATGATGGGGCGGTACTCACAAAGGACGTAAGGATTTCACTTAAAGAAAGCTCAAGCATTGTTGTTTCTCCTAATTACAGTAACTGGCAAAAATAACGTGCTTATTTCTCATGGAGAGAACCCATTGAGAAGCTGAAATGGCATAGTGAATGTTTTTTATACCAAATTTTTCCAAGTCTTCCGGAAGGTATGAAAACCATTTCTCCGGAAATCTTTCTTTATAGTCATCTTTTAATTGCGGACAAAATGACACCCTGATGTTCACACCAATTCTTCTATAGAATGCAATGTCATCATTTTTTAATTTTTTAAATTCCTGAAGCATAAAAAATCATCTTTAGAAATATTTCCTGATACTGTTACTTCTCTCTCAGGGCCGTTGACACCACCATGCCAAAGAAGATATGAATTATTACCTAGATATATATTCTTCCCGGCCGGGAAAATATATGTAGGTGAAGCCCATCAGGCTGCTTCGAGCGAACAGCTGACAAAAGGCCCAATGACGAAACGTCGTAGACAAGCGGCTGCACAAAAGATCCAGATGCATCCCGTCAGGGCTGCTGTCGCAGCCCCTGATAGCCTCAAACCTCGAGTGATTCATGTGCCTTGAACAAAGAGAGAGCTGTTTACAGGGACTTCCCCTTTCGTGCCAGGAAGTACATAATTGATTGATATTTAAACACCACATGGCGTCTTTATGGATCTCTTCTGAAGTGCGGGGTAACTCTGTATGAATGTACCGCAAACAAAATCTGAATTGCTTTTAGCAATCGATAAAAATTTCAATAAATTAATCAGTTATCTTAATGCCATCCCCCCTGAACTCACCTTAGATAACTCAATGGATGGACACTGCAAGGGCACGGAAATGAGTGTTCGCGATCTGGTTTCCTATCTGCTCGGGTGGAACACTCTGGTTGTAAAGTGGATCACTTCCGACGGGAAAGGATTGCCTGTTAATTTTCCAGAAACCGGTTTTAAGTGGAATCAACTTGGGCTTCTGGCGCAAAAATTTTACTCTGATTATAGCGAATTGGATTATAACGCGTTAATTACTGAGCTCGAGGAAGTAAAAGATGAAATAGTGAAACTTATTGATGGGCTCACTGATGACGCTTTGTATGCTAAACCATGGTACACAAAATGGACTATGGGGCGAATGATCTCATTTAACACATCATCTCCCTATGCCAATGCTAATGGCAGATTAAGGAAATGGGCGAAAAATAATAGTATCAGCTTAAAATAAAAAAACTCTGTGAATTTGTCACCTTTACTTTGATGAAAATGCCAGGAGATTAATAATGCTGATCTACAACGTTTTTGGACGACACCTTGGGATCAAACGTGAGGGGGAGCGCTGGCTGGTATTCCGCGCAGACCTGACAGAGCGAAAATTTTCCCGGCTTTACGACATCGCAATTCCGAACGATCTGACAGAGGCAGAAATTCCAGGTTGGCTTGATGACATTTTACATGAGGCGGCAACAGAGCGTCATCCGGAGGTGAAGCGTGTCGAATAAGAAATCTGGCTTGCATGCGTAAGTATCCCGCTTAACCGGAGCATTCACTAATAGAGATATTTTGTCACGCCATCCGGACATCGCCTCCTCACCATCGACAACTAATACGCTGTGCTGCTTGTCATGTCCGCCTCCGGCACAGTGAGAAGCGGACATCGTTTTTCGGTCAGGATACCTGTAGTGATGTTATGGACGCCCCTCCCTGAAGTAGCCAGTGCCATACTCTATTGACTGCAATTAATTCAGGAGTGATAT
>NZ_JABAED010000028.1:0-53847 GCF_023701875.1 Rahnella sp. CG8 | reverse complement strand
TGCGGGGGCCGGATTTGAACCGACGACCTTCGGGTTATGAGCCCGACGAGCTACCAGGCTGCTCCACCCCGCGTCCGATGGAGGCGAACTATACTCCCCATGAGATTTCGTGCAACCCTTTTTTGAATTTATTCAAATAAAGCACTTAGTTGCTGGCTTTTTATGCACAAAATCGCCGTTTGGTGTTCAATTTGGCTCAGTACACTTTTTTCGGCTGTGGCAATTCCTTTCTGATAGGGCGTTTGTTATCGTTTCGCCAGTCATTTCCCTGAAAGTAAGAGAGCGCGGCAATAATGAAAGGACGTTGGAATAAATATCTGCTGGGTGGTCTGGTGTTAGCGGTGCTGGCGGGGTGTTCTTCGCGACCGACTGACCGGGGCCAGCAGTATAAAGATGGCCGTCTGGATAATGCGCTTGAATATGTGAATGAGCCGAATGCTACAGGCAAGCCGGTAAACGCGCTGGATTACTCTAATCAGGTCGCTGCGGTACAAATTGCCTCTTCTTCTTTATATGGCCGTAATAACACGACATTCCAGGCTGTTGAACAATGGCTGCGCTCCGGGGCTGATACCCGCAATCTTAGCCAGTACGGCATCAGCGCCTATCAGATGGAAGGTGCTGACAATTTTGGTAACGTGCAACTGACCGGCTATTACACGCCAGTTGTGCAGGCGCGCTACACCCGTCAGGGCGAATTCCAGTATCCGCTGTACCGTATGCCGCCTAAACGCGGTCGTCTGCCCGATCGTGCTTCGATTTACTCCGGTGCCCTGAGTGATAACTATGTGGTGGCCTGGACCAACTCCCTGATGGATAACTTTATGATGGAAGTACAGGGCAGCGGTTATGTCGATTACGGCGATGGTCGCCCGTTCATGTTCTTCGGTTATGCGGGCAAGAATGGTCACGCTTACCGCAGTATCGGCAAAGTGCTGATCGACCGCGGTGAAGTGGCGCGTGAGAATATGTCTATGCAGGCGATCCGCCAGTGGGCAGATACTCACAGCCCGGCAGAAGTGCGTGAATTGCTGGAACAGAATCCGTCATTCGTTTTCTTCAAGCCTGAACCTTTCGCGCCAGTTCGCGGTGCCAGCGGTGTGCCGCTGATTGCCAAAGCCTCTGTAGCTTCTGACCGTTCGCTGATCCCGGCGGGTACGACATTGCTGGCGGAAGTGCCGGAGCTTAACGATAAAGGCAAGTTTACCGGTAAATATCATATGCGTCTGATGGTCGCACTGGATGTTGGTGGTGCGATTAAAGGACAACATTTCGATATGTATCAGGGGATTGGTCCTGACGCTGGCCACTCTGCAGGATTTTATAATCACTACGGACGCGTCTGGGTGTTAAAATCAGCGCAGAACGGCAAGCCGTTGTTCACGGCATACGCGCCATCCAACTAGATTTCAAACGACAAAGTCTTCGAACGCACTGAGGTTTATCTTTTCATGACAGCGACTTACTCCGACGCTTATCAGCAACGTTTTGGCGGAACTGCCCGGCTTTATGGTCAGCAATCGCTGGAGCTGTTCTCGCAGGCGCATATCTGTGTGATTGGTATTGGCGGAGTGGGGTCATGGGCTGCGGAAGCACTGGCCCGCACCGGTATTGGCGCGATCACGCTGATTGATATGGATGATGTGTGTGTGACCAACACCAACCGTCAAATCCATGCGTTACGTGAAAACGTCGGGCAGGCAAAAACGGAAATTATGGCGCAGCGCATTCTGGCGATTAATCCGGAGTGCAAAGTCACCTGCATTGATGATTTTATTACGCCGGATAACGTGGCGGAGATGCTCGATCAAGGGTTCAGCTATGTCATTGATGCTATCGACAGCGTCCGGCCTAAAGCCGCGCTGCTGGCCTATTGCCGTCGTTATAAAATTCCGGTGGTGACGACGGGCGGTGCGGGTGGTCAGATTGATCCGACCCAAATTGCTGTCGTGGATCTGGCGAAAACCATTCAGGATCCGCTGGCGGCAAAACTGCGTGAACGTCTGAAAAATGATTTCAACGTGGTGAAAAACAGCAAAGGTAAGCTCGGAATTGACTGTGTGTTTTCCAGCGAGCCGTTGATGTATCCGCAGGCTGATGGCTCGGTATGTGCTGCAAAGGCAAGCGCAGAAGGCCCTAAACGCATGGATTGCGCGTCTGGTTTTGGGGCTGCAACGATGGTTACCGCGACGTTTGGTTTTGTCGCGGTATCCCACGTACTGAAGAAGATGATGGCTAAGGCACAGCGTCAGGCTCAGGCAGCCTGACGAGCCAGGGCGATTACGCCTTCTGCCAGCGCATGAAGCCCGCTGGAGCGGCTGGTACTCAGTTGCTCACGCAACCCCAATACATCAAACAGCGCCAGCGGATCCCGCATTAAAATCTCGTCTGGCGTTTTGCCTTCCACGGCGGTCAGTAGCACTGCCAGCAAACCTTTAACGATCCTTCCTTCGCTGTCACCATAGAAATGCATTGTTCCATTCACCGCTTTTTCCGCGCCTAGCCATACTCGGTTTTCACAACCAGACAGCTCATTTTCCGGCGTTTTCAGCGTCGTATCCAGCGGCGGCAAAGATTTCGCCAGCAGGATTAACTGACGGTAGCGGTCTTCCCACTGACGGAATGACGCGAATTTTTCGGTCAGTGAGGATTCAGTGATCTCATGGCCGAAAGGATGTGGCGCTAACATGGTATTCCCCAAAGAATGAATTAGTCGGCTAACAGATCGAAAGCATATTTTACTGCCCTGACCAGCCGTATAACGTCCTGTTCATTATTATACGGCGCAAATGAAGCCCGTAATGTTCCGCTGATGCCCAGAGCATCCATCAATGGCTGGGCGCAATGCTGTCCGGCGCGCAAGGCAATGCCTTGTTCAGCCAGCAATGTCACAAGGTCACTGTGATGCACACCGGCGATATCGAATGCCAGAAGTGAGGCATTCTGACAGCGGAAACTGCGGAAACCCTCAATCTGCGTAAGCTGCTCTTCAGCCAGACTCGCCAGATTTTGTGTATATTTCTCTGCCGCTTGCAGATCTACGGTTTTTAACCATTTCAGCGCTGCTGACATCCCGATCACACCGGCAATGTTAGGCGTACCCGCTTCGAAGCGGTGGGGCACGGCCTGCGGTGTAAAACCGGTCATGGAAGCCTGGGTCAGCATTTTCCCGCCGCCCTGCCACGGTGCCATATTCTCGAGCAATTTAGTTTTGCCATACAGCACGCCGATGCCTGTCGGCCCGTAAAGCTTATGGCCGGAGAAGGCATAAAAGTCGATATCGAGTTGTTGAACGTCTGGCGAACAATGAACAACGCCTTGTGCGCCATCGATCAGAACGGGCGTGTCGTTAGCGTGTGCCAGTTCAACGGCACGGGCTATATCGGGTATTCCGCCGGTAACATTCGACATTTGCGTCAGTGCCAGCAAGCGGGTTTTGTTGTTCAGCAGGACGGAAAGGGCGGTGATATCAGGAATGCCGCACTCATCCACTGGCAGCGTGATCACCTGCGCCTGACATTGTTGTGCGACCATCAGCCACGGAATGAGGTTAGCGTGATGTTCCGCCTGACTGACAATAATCTCATCACCCGGTTGCAGTCGAGGGCGTAGCCAGCTTTGTGCCACCAGATTTATGGACTCCGTGGTTCCCCGCGTCCAGACGATATCTGCGGAATGCGGCGCGTTGATCCACTGCGCCACCAGCCTTCTGGCCTGCTCGTAGTCATCTGTCAGGGCTTGCGCCGCATGATACTGGCTGCGGTGCACGGTGGCTCCTTCCTGAGAGTAGAAATTTACAGTGGCCTCGATCACCGCCTGCGGCTTCAGGGCGGTGGCGGCACTGTCGAGATAACATTGCCCCTGAGACAACGCAGGAAACTGTTGACGAAAATCTGCGGGGTTAAAATCAGTCATACGAAATCAGATCCTTCGGCCTGAGTTAAAAATACAGGTTTATCTGTAACACAAGCCGCTTATTCATTTTAGGAATGGTTACCTGGAAATTCATCAGAGGTTTGTTATGCTGAATTACGAAGACTAGAAGCATTAGCCTGGAGTCTAACCAGGAATTTGAAGCATATTAATCTGCAAGGAGTCTATGATGAAGAAGATCGCCGCCGTAATTTCAGCTGCACTGCTGACGACAACACTTGCCGCCTGTTCGAGCAACTACGTGATGCACACCAACGATGGCCGCACCATTGTTGCTGAAGGCAAACCTAGCACCGACAGTGATACCGGTATGATCAGTTATACCGATGCGTATGGCAATAAGCAGCAGATCAATAAATCTGAAATCAAAGAAATGGCAGAAGGGAACTGATTCCTGACGTGAACACCTTGAGTCAGTCGCTCAGGTAACCTCACATTTTGCTTTGTGACAAAACCGGCTCCTCTTGCGAGGAAGCCGGTTTTGTCACATTATGCGCTCGTCATTCTGCTGCCTGGTGTTTCCTTTGCGTCCTTTATGCAGCAAAAAAAGCAAAAAAAAAGCACCGCAAATTGCGGTGCTAAAAAATCACTTTGGACAGACAGGGTAATGTACAGGAAGTGAAAAGTTTGTAGCATTCAAGCTACGCGTCTGGATTGCCAGACAATTGCAAACACAACATCACAACCACAAGCCAAAAGTATTTCAGCATCCTCATACCAATCTACTTTTCGTTCCGGCTCAGGAAGTGGCGCCACTATAGGTTTTTGCCTGTACATCCTCAACGGACAAATTATAATGTCTCGGATTAAAAAAACTAATACCTAAACCCACGGACAGGCGTTCCGCTAACCGGCGAATAAGAAGTATCCATTCTATGTCAAAACGTTTACCGCCTTTGAATTCTCTGCGGGTGTTTGATGCCGCAGCGCGTCACCTTAGTTTTACTAAGGCTGCCGAGGAACTGTTCGTCACGCAGGCCGCTGTTAGCCACCAGATTAAGTCACTTGAGGACTTTTTAGGGTTAAAACTGTTTCGCCGCCGCAATCGCTCTTTGTTACTGAGCGAAGAAGGGCAGAGCTATTATCTGGATATCAAAGAGATATTCTCTGCTCTGAATGAGGCCACACGTAAACTTCAGGCACGCAGTGCCAAAGGCGCGCTGACCGTCAGTTTACCGCCCAGTTTTGCGATTCAATGGCTGGTGCCAAGATTGTCTGGCTTTAACTCAGCTTATCCGGGCATCGATGTACGCATCCAGGCGGTAGACCGTGAAGAAGATAAATTGGCCGACGATGTCGACGTCGCCATATTCCATGGTCGGGGTAACTGGCCGGGGCTACGGGCAGAGCGATTGTATGCGGAGTATTTACTGCCGGTTTGTTCTCCTTCGTTGCTGATGGGGGATAATCCGCTGAAGGAACCCGCCGATTTAAGTCATCACACACTGCTGCACGATGCTTCCCGTCGGGACTGGCTGGCGTACACCAAACAGCTTGGGTTGCAGCAGGTGAATGTGCAGCAGGGGCCTATTTTCAGCCACAGTGCGATGGTGGTTCAGGCCGCCGTTCACGGGCAGGGTATTGCGCTGGTGAATAATGTCATGGCACAGACTGAGATTGAGGCCGGACGTCTGGTGTGTCCGTTCAGTGAAGTTTTAATTAGTAAAAATGCTTTTTATCTGGTTTGTCATGACAGTCAGGCAGAACTGGGTAAAATAGCCGCCTTTCGTCAGTGGATCCTCGCCCGTGCAGCCAGCGAGCAGGAAAAACTGCGCTTTCGTTTCGATCAGGCGTGAGGCCTGATTCCTGGGGATAGAAAGTCCTGAGTCTGCTGATGAGATTGATTAATCAGGTTTTTCATCAGCAAATAACGATAACAGGTAACGCATAATGACCAGTCGTTCAATGTTGATTTTCGCCGCTATCAGCGGTTTTATCTACGTCGCTTTCGGTGCTTTTGGCGCACATGTGTTGAGCCAGTCGCTCGGCGAAGCGGAAATGGCATGGATCCATACCGGGTTAACTTATCAAAGCATTCATACGCTGGTAGTGATGATTCTGGGTGTTGCGATGCAGCGCCAGCGCAATGTGTGGTTCTACTGGAGCAGCGCCTTTTTAGCGCTGGGAACCGTTTTATTCAGCGGCAGCCTTTATTGTCTGGCGCTGTCACATCTCCGTTTGTTCGTTTTTGTCACTCCGATTGGCGGTACCTTGTTCCTGGTCGGTTGGATTTTGTTGTTGATCGGCGCATTGCGCCTGAAGAAAAAGGCCGAACGCCATGAATAAACTTGCTCTCTACTGCCGTCAGGGTTTTGAAAAAGAATGCGCAGCAGAAATTACTGACAAAGCTGCGAAGATGGAAATCTTCGGTTTTGCCCGCGTGAAAGAAAACAGCGGTTATGTGCTGTTTGAATGCTATCAACCAGATGATGCTGACCGTATCGCCAAAGAACTGCCCTTCCGCGAGCTGATTTTTGCCCGTCAGTTGATCGTGGTGGGAGAGTTGCTGAAAGATTTGCCGCCGGAAGATCGTGTTTCTCCGATTGTCGGCATGGTTCAGAACGTGATTACCAACGGTGGTGAGCTTCGCGTTGAAGTGCCTGATACCAATGAAAGCAAAGAGCTGACCAAGTTCTGCCGCAAACTGACTGTGCCGCTGCGTTCCGCGATGCGCGAATGCAAAGTGCTGGGCAAGAAAGAGAATGCGCTGCGTCCGGTAGTGCATGTGTTCTTTATCGCGCCGGGTTGCTGCTATGTGGGGTATTCCTACAGCAATAACAATTCACCGTTCTATATGGGTATTCCGCGCCTCAAGTTTCCTTCCGAAGCGCCAAGCCGTTCAACGCTGAAACTGGAAGAAGCTTTCCATGTCTTTATTCCGGCTGATGAGTGGGATGAACGTCTGGCAAGTGGCATGTACGCGGTGGATTTAGGCGCGTGTCCTGGCGGCTGGACGTACCAGCTGACACAACGCAGCATGATGGTCACGGCTGTCGACAACGGTCCGATGGCACCCAGCCTGATGGAAACCGGTCAGGTGATTCATCTGCGTGAAGACGGCTTCCGTTACAAATCCACCAGCACTAAGAACTACTGGCTGGTGTGTGACATGGTCGAAAAACCGGCTAAAGTGGCTGCGCTGATGTGTGACTGGCTGGTCAACGGCTGGTGCCGTGAGGCGATCTTTAACCTGAAGTTGCCGATGAAAAAGCGTTACGAAGAAGTCTCTAATATTCTTGAACGCATCGACGAACGTCTGAAAGAAAATGGCGTGAATGCCGAGATCTTCGCGAAGCAGCTTTATCACGATCGCGAAGAAGTCACCGTGCATATCCGCCGTTTCTGGTCGGCTATTGGCGGACGCCGCGACGAGCGTGATCGCTGATACTCGTCATACTTTGAACTGCAGGGGCGTGGGCTGCGTGCGTTCGCCCGAATCACTTACTTGCCACCTGCCTGCAATTCAAATTATTCAGAGTATCCTTCCTGAACACTTGCGTTTGAGAAGTGCTTTTTTATGGCAAACGCAGTTGCTGCAAATTGCCATCCAGCGCGACGTCGGTTTGCAGCGTTGATACACGTTTGCAGGCATACGCCAGTTCACGGTGCTCTTCGAGTTTTTTACGCCATTTTTCCGGCACGCCTTCCAGATTGTCGTAAAGCTCATCCAGCGATCCGGTCTGCGTCAGTAACGTGACCGCCGTCTTCGGGCCTATTCCCGGCACTCCCGGGATTTTACTGCTGCTGATCCCGGCCAGACCCCAGTAATCGGTGAGTTGCTGTGGCAATACGCCAAACGTTTCCTGAACAAACGGCATATCCAGCCAGCGTTTCTGGAAGTAATCGCGGATCTGAATATTGGGTGCCAGTAACTGACAGTACCCTTTATCGGTTGAAACGATGGTGACCTGATGGCCGCCGGATGACACTTTCGCGGCCAGTGTTGCCGCCAGGTCGTCTGCTTCATTACCTGCAGAATGCCAGCAGGCAATGCCTAGCCCTTCAAAACCGGCTTTCAGGCTGGGCATTTCCGCAACCAGATTATCTGGCATTGGTGAGCGCCCGGCTTTGTAGTCGGGCAGACACTGATGACGCCAACTGTCTGCCCGGTCATCTTCGTCAAATACGGCAACGGCATGTGTGGGCTGAGTATGCTGAATCAGCTGACCTATGGCGTTCTGGCAGGTAATCAGACAAGGCGAACCCTGAACCGCATGGATACGGCGGATCAGGTTCAGGGCATCAATAATCAGCAGATGTATTGCCATGTTAATCTCCATAATAAAGGCGACTCGCGTCGCCCTTAGATCTGCTTTAGAAGTGTGACTTGCCGTGTGATCGGTCGGTCAGGCACAAATCTCATAGCAAGGAATATATGCGCTGCCCGGCAATTTCATACGGTGCTGGGCGACGAAACCTTGCAGCAGGCTGTCCATTTTTTTCATTAAAGCCGGATCGCCGTGCAGCTTGAAGCGACCATGTTTTTCGATGGCGTGGATCCCAAATTCTTTCACGTTACCGGCCACAATACCGGAGAAGGCGCGGCGCAGTGCGGCGGCCAGTTCCTGCGGTGGCTGGTTAGGATAAAGATTCAGGTTCGCCATGTTTTCATGATTCGGTTCGAACGGGTGCTGCAAATCGGGCGCAATGCGAATCGACCAGTTGAAACTGTAGGCATCTCCGCTGTTACGACGGTTTTCTTTCACCAGCGGCATGGCGCGTTTCATCTGACGGGCGACTTCTGTCGGATCGTCGATGATGATGGTGTAGAACTTACAGGCTTCTTCACCCAGCGTTTCTTTAATGAAGGCATCAAGAACGTGGAAGTAATCCGCGCTTTCTTTCGGGCCGGTGAGGATCAGCGGTAAAACCTGATCGCTGTTTTCCGGATCCATCAGAATGCCCAGCAGATACAGTAATTCTTCTGCGGTACCTACACCGCCAGGGAAGATAATGATCCCGTGCGCAATGCGCACGAACGCCTCAAGCCGTTTTTCGATATCTGGCATGATGATCAGTTCGTTGACCAGTGGATTAGGCGGCTCAGCAGCAATAATCGACGGTTCTGTCATGCCGATAAAGCGGCCGGCTTTGTAGCGCTGTTGCGCGTGGCCGACGGCGGCGCCTTTCATCGGGGCTTCCATTGCGCCCGGGCCACAGCCGGTACAAATGTTCAGTTCACGCAGACCCAGCTGACTGCCGACGTTACGGGCATACTGATATTCAATTTCATTAATTGAATGTCCGCCCCAGCAAACCACCATGTTCGGATCTTCATCCAGATGCAGGGCGCGGGCATTGCGTAAGATAGAGAACACCAGATTGGTCAGATGCGCTGAGTTTTTGGTATTCAGGTGCTGAAAACGACCGGCGTTGTCAATTTGCCCGCTCACGAACAGAATATCGCGCAGTACAGCAAACAGGTTGGCCTGTAATGAGCGGATAATCCGGCCATCCACAAATGCGTCTTCCGGTGGGTTTACCAGTTCCAGTTTCACGCCACGCTCTCTGCGCAGCACATTGATATCAAAGCTTTCGTAACGGTCGAGAAGCTCTTTACTGCTGTCAGTCTGGCTGCCGCTGTTAAGCACGGCCAGTGAACAATTTCGGAAAAGACGATAGAGGTCGCTGCTCGCAGTACGTTTGAGCATGTCGACTTCCAGCTGCGACAACAAATCCATTGAGCCTAACGGGCTGATATGTGTAATCAAAGTTGCTCCTTGACACCAACGGGTGCAGTGATTCTTTCTGCTACCTGATTGCGGCGCATGATTTTTCGGATCATATTTTTTGCGCCGTACGCGATTTAACAGTAACCCCGTCATCAGGCTTTTACCAATGCTGACAGAGCGTTAGCTCAGTTCTTGAGCAACGTCTCGCATTATTGTCTGACAAGTCGCGCGGTTGCAGGTTCAAACGGGAAGTTGGATCTCCATGGATTGATGTCCAGACCACCGCGGCGTGTATAGCGCGCATAAACGGCAAGCTTTTCCGGCTGGCAGAAACGCAGCAAATCATTAAAGATGCGTTCAACGCATTGTTCGTGGAATTCATTGTGATGGCGGAAAGAAACCAGGTAACGCAGCAGCGCTTCATGGTCGATTTTCGGGCCGCGATATTGGACCTGAACGGAACCCCAGTCTGGCTGATGGGTGATCAGGCAGTTGGATTTCAGCAGATGACTGACCAGCGACTCTTCAACGATCTCAGCACCTTTAGCATTGGCCAGATAATCCGTGCTGAACTCGTAACTGTCGATCTCAATATCCTGCTCATCGATGCAAACACCGTCAAAATGCCCAACCGCTGAACCTTCAATCTCAGACAGACGGCTGACGCTCACCGTGACTTCGCCTTGCGCGCAGGCGCTTAAATCACGGGTTAATGTTTCCTTGACCGCCTGCCAGTCCGCGAAAACGGTCTGGTTGAAGCTGTTCAGATAGAGCTTGAAGCTTTTGGATTCGATCAGATTCTGGCTGTTGGCATTCAGACTGATTTCACCCACGGCAACCTGCGGCAGGCCTTTGGCATTGAGCCACGACAGTTCATACAGCGTCCAGATATCTGCGCCATGAAACGGTAAGTTGTCCGGATATAAACCCAGCGGTTCACGGTTCATGCTGCGCGGAACGGCCTGCAATAAAGACGCGTCGTATTGATCGACATAAGCCGTACTTTTACCCAGCGTCAGTTGCGCCAGGGCGGGGTTATCCTGATATGAGGACATGCTGTCACCTTACGAAATAGGTACAATAGAGAATAATCCCTAGTTTACCCCAGCCTTACCGGAAGATGAGAGAATTATGGAGTCTGAAGTTTCTGTAGCATTGCGTGAATTTACTCAACGTTATGTCGATCTCTGGCAACAGGAAACCGGCATGCCGCCCGCCAGTGAAGCCCTTTTTGGTGTGGATTCGCCGTGCGTGGTCAAAACAGATGAAGACAAGGTCTTCTGGCTAACACAGACGTTTACCCCTGATGCGACCTTGCAAAATGTAGAACGGGCGCTGGAATTACAGTTGCGTCCTGAGGCGCATGAGTTTTACACGACACAGTATGCAGGGGACATGACCGCCAGCTGGCAGGGAAATCCGCTGACGTTGTTGCAGGTCTGGAGCCAGGAAGATTTCACCCGTTTGCAGGAAAATCTGATCGGGCATCTGGTCACGCAAAAGAGGCTGAAGCTGACACCTACCCTTTTTCTGGCGACCACAGATTCCGAGCTGGATCTGGTTTCGTTATGCAATGTGACCGGTAATGTCGTGCTGGAACAGTTCGGCAGTAAAAAACGAACTATACTCTCGCCATCGTTATCAGAATTCCTTACAATGCTGACCGCTGTTTGTCCCGCCTGAGCAACATCATCTGAACGACCCATCCCGCAGAGCACAAATGGCTCACAAGCGTGTGAGAGATCTCTCACAAAGGCTGTAAGAGATCTCGCTAATTTGACTTAATTACTTCCTGGTTAAAATAATTTTCATAAATAAAATCAATTAGTTGGTTGATTTATTGGTTGTGAGACGGCTTACGCCCGCTGAGGTTGGCTTACAGCCTGCCTTGCTCCCAAGGCCGAAATCAACGATTCTAGTCAGGCACTAAGGAAGCATGAAGCAGAACATCAGGATGATGGCTGATTCATAAAAAAGGGGACGGCTCAGGAAGAGTCAGGACGGCATCGGATTATGCCAGGATGTTTCAGGACGAAACCAGGGACACCTCCAGGACGGAGAAGAGAGCTCACAAAGGAAGCTGAGCGGGTCACAGATGACCAAGGGACATCAGTCAGGATGACTTAGGACAGACCGTCAGGATGAAAGTTGGACGATGCAAAGGACAGCCGGTTAGGATAACCGCAGGAAAAGTTTTCAGGGATTGAGCAGGGAGCACTCAGGTAGCTGGATTGCTATAAAACGAACCGGGGGCACTGTGAAAACAGTGCCCCCAACTTTTATGTCTATAAAAATTACTTCTGTAAAATCTTCCTTCCAGCCCAAAGCGCCAGCCATTCCTCAGCCGATCGCCCCCAAGACATCATCCTGCCCCTGCTTTTTCGGCAACAGGAATAAAGTGGCAAAAATATCCAGCAGATAAATCGCGGCCAGCAAGGTAATTGCTGCGGTAAATGACACCTGTGCCACCAGCATTCCAATCACCAGCGGGCCAAAACCACCGACGCCACGTCCGAGATTAAATAACAGATTCTGGGCCGTCGCCCGGACACGTACCGGATAGAGATCGGAAATCAGGCCGCCGTAACCGCCAATCATGCCATTCACGAACATCCCCATCAGCGCGCCTGCGAACAACATCAGCGTCGGGTCAGACAACTGCGCGTAACACACCACCATCACGACAGCGCCAATCTGATAAATCAGGAAGATTTTCCAGCGCGGGAAACGATCCGACAACATGCCGAACAGCCAGATGCCGAAGGTCATACCGACAACCGTCACGGCGGTCCACAGGCCAGATTTGGTCAGTGAGAAGCCAAAGTTTTTCGACAGATAACTCGGCATCCAGATCATCAGCCCGTAATAACCAAAGTTCTGAACAGAGCACAGGATCAGAATGCCGATACTGGCTTTGGTCGTGACTTTATCGCGGAACAGTAACTTAATGCGGCTAAACAGTGAGCCATCATTATTGCTGGCAGTGTGTTTTACGAAGGCTTCCGGTTCGCCCATTGTGCGGCGGATAAGGAAAGAGGCCAGCGCCGGTAACAGTCCGACCAGGAACATGCCGCGCCAGCCGATAATGCCCAACAGCATCGGTGTCAGGAAGGCGGCCATTAGCACGCCGAGCTGCCAGCCCATGCCGACATAGGCCGAGGCGCGGTTACGTTTTTCCGCCGGCCACGCTTCTGCAATCAGCGCCATGCCGATACCAAATTCACCGCCCAGGCCGACACCAGCCAGAGTGCGATAG
Organism: Rahnella sp. CG8; assembly: GCF_023701875.1. Classification (NCBI taxonomy): domain Bacteria; kingdom Pseudomonadati; phylum Pseudomonadota; class Gammaproteobacteria; order Enterobacterales; family Yersiniaceae; genus Rahnella; species Rahnella sp. CG8. The sequence goes on along the minus strand of NZ_JABAED010000028.1, from coordinate 40,986 downwards.
ATCAGTAAATCCCAGTACCCTTGTGCGAAAGCGCATAAACCGGTGAAGAGGGAGAACATCAGAATGGTGAAGGTCAGTACCCGGATGCGGCCGAAACGATCGCTGATAGGTCCGAAAATGACGCCGCCCAGTACGGCACCAATCAGGGTCCAGGTCACCAGCGAACCACTTTGTGAGGAAGACAAACCAAATTCGCTGGTAATAGCCGGGAGCATGAAACCGAGGATCAATAAATCAAATCCGTCCATGGCGTAGCCGGTGACGGAGGCCAGCATGGCTTTTGCCGGTGTTGCGTGTGCTTTTTGAATGTGTTGTGCGGACATGTGGACAGATCTGTAAAGAAAAAAGTGGCGGTAGTTTGCCCGTAACGGGCGTTTATCGCTACCACGAAAAACTTATGGTTGGATAGATAAATTGGATAGGATGCAGAAAGTTGGGGCATCAGTCCTTCAATGTTATGCTTTGCGCCCCCCGGCGGAGGCTGCCCGGGGCCATGAACGAAGAGAGTCATTGATGAATATAGAAAACCAGGTTCGCCAGATTTTAGAAGATATCGAGCAGGTCATGCGTGATGAAAAATTGTGGCACGCCACGCCGCCGGAAGCGGAAGCCTTTGAAAGCAAAGAGCCGTTTTCAGTGGATACCCTGTCTGCTGAACAATGGCTCCAATGGGTGCTGGTTCCCCGTATGTACGCGTTGCTGGAGGCCCAGGCACCAATGCCAACCCGTTTTGCTATCACCCCCTATTTTGAAGTGGCGATGCCTGAAGCACTCCGTTTGCTGACTCAGCTGCAACGCCTCGACGATTTGCTGAACATAGAAGACTGACATGCTGGAAATTTTGTATCAGGACGAACATCTGATCGCAGTAAATAAACCTGCGGGTATGCTGGTTCATCGCAGCTGGCTGGACCGCCATGAAACGGTGTTTGTGATGCAAACATTGCGTGATCAGATTGGTCAGCATGTGTTTACGGTTCACCGGCTGGATAAGCCGACGTCGGGCGTTTTGCTGCTGGCGCTGTCCAGCGAAGTGGCGCGTTTGCTGTCGCAGCAGTTTGAAAATAACCAGATGAGCAAGGTGTATCATGCCGTGGTTCGCGGGTATGTGCCGCAAGACGGTACCCTCGATTACGCGCTGACGGAAGAGCTTGATAAAATCGCCGATAAGTTTGCCAGTCCGGATAAAGCGCCACAGCCTGCGGTCACGCATTATCGCGTGGTGGCTCAGGTCGAGATGCCCGTGGCTGTTGGTCGTTATGATACGGCCCGTTATAGCCTGGTAGAACTGAAACCAGAAACCGGTCGTAAACATCAGCTGCGCAGGCATATGTCGCATCTGCGTCACCCGATAATCGGAGACAGCGCGCACGGTGATTTAAAGCAAAACCGGGGTATGACGCAGCATTTCGGCTGTTCCGGGCTGATGCTGCACGCCAGTCATATGCAATTGCCTCATCCGGTTACGGGTGAGCCGTTGTCGATTCAGGCGCGCTGGGATCATCGCTGGCAAAATGTGGTGACACAGTTTGGCTGGCAGGGAAAAATCCCTGAGCTTGAAAGGGTTGAGTTTGCAGAAACTTGCCGTCAGGATAGTGCACAAATTTAGTCCCTTTGATTGAAATATTGGCATCACACAGGAGTGAAACCCATGGCAGAAGTCGGAATTTTTGTCGGTACGGTATACGGCAATGCGTTACTGGTGGCAGAGGAAGCGGAAACCGTGCTGAAAGGCCAGGGTCATGACGTGAAACTGTTTGAAGAAGGCACGCTTGAAGCCTGGCAATATTACCGTCATCACTTTGTGCTGATTGTGACGTCGACTACCGGTCAGGGGGATTTGCCGGACAGCATCGCGCCTTTGTATGTCGCCATCCGTGACACCGTGGGCTATCAGCCGGAGTTGCGTTACGGCATGATTGCGCTGGGTGATATCAGCTACGATCATTTCTGTGGCGGCGGCCATAAGCTGGATGATTTATTGCAGGAACAAGGCGCATCGCGCATTGGCGAAATGCTGGAAATTGACGCCATGGAAACTGCCGAACCGGAAACCGTTGCGATTCCGTGGGTGGAAAAATGGGGACAGTTGCTTAAATAACGTCACACCCTTTGCCGTTCTGCGCGCAAGAAATAAAAAGGTCAGGCAAACGCCTGACCTTTTTTGTATTCACATCTTCTGACCGGAATTTATCAGCGGCCGTTGGTGAGTTTTTCCAGATCAGATTCAATCTCAGAAATTTTATTCGCCACGACAGATTCAAGATGGCGTAAGTCATCCAGAATTTTACGTTTCAGATCCACTTCTACCTGATCACGCTGACAGATTTGATCCAGCTCATCAATCACATAGCGCAGATTTGGGCTGATCTCATGAATTTCTTTATAACCCTGACCGGCATTATCGGCAACGATGGTTTTACGCTGGCGCGGGTATTTAAACTTCACGCTTTTAGCAAAAAACTCGCCTTTATCTCTGCGGAAATAGATCTTCAGAATATCGTTATTGGCCTCCTGACGCAGGCTGTAACGATCAATATCGTCGGGATTATTAATGCCCAGGCTTTTCAGATTGTCATACATAGCGCCACCTTCGTTTAGGAGAAAATCAGAGTGTCATGATGAACTGAACGGCGGCTTTAATCATTGATTAATTGCACAGTTTGCCGTTTAGAAGATAAAAAAATAGCGGGTTATTTTTTAAAACAATACCCGCTATTTTTAAGTTTAGTCGATTGTGCGCAATAACTCATTCAGGCCGGTTTTGCCCAGAGTTTTCGCATCTACTTTCTTGACGATGACAGCGCAGTACAGGCTGTATTTACCGTCTTTAGAAGGCAGGTTGCCGGAAACCACTACGGAGCCCGCTGGTACGCGGCCGTAATGCACTTCACCAGTTTCACGGTCATAGATTTTGGTGCTCTGGCCGATGTAAACACCCATGGAAATCACCGAGCCTTCTTCCACGATCACGCCTTCAACGATTTCTGAACGCGCGCCGATGAAGCAATTGTCTTCGATGATAGTCGGGTTCGCCTGAAGTGGCTCCAGAACGCCGCCGATACCTACGCCACCGGACAGATGAACGTTTTTACCGATCTGCGCACAAGAACCGACAGTCGCCCAGGTATCAACCATGGTGCCTTCATCAACGTAAGCGCCGATGTTGACATAAGAAGGCATCAGCACGGTGTTGCGTGCAATGAATGCGCCTTTACGCACGGCAGCAGGTGGCACCACGCGGAAACCTTCACGCTGGAAACGCGCTTCATCGTAGTCAGCGAATTTCATGGGCACTTTATCGAAGTAACGGCTCTCACCGCCTTCCATCACCTGGTTGTCATTGATTCTGAACGAGAGCAGTACCGCTTTCTTCAGCCACTGATGCGTCACCCATTCGCCATCAATCTTCTCAGCAACGCGCAATTCGCCGCTGTCGATTTTGCTGATAACTTCAGTGATAGCGTCGCGCGTTACGCTGTCAACGTTAGCCGGAGTAATGTCTGCACGGCGCTCGAAGGCTTGTTCAATAACGGTTTGTAGTTGCTGCATCCTGTTCTCTTTCCTGAATTGGTTTTAAAAGATAGTGGTACTTGTATCACATTTTATCGCCAGGGTTGAGTGCCTCAGTTAACCGGCGTGTGATTTCCTGGCGAGTTTGCTTATCCAGCGCACGACGCTCGCCATTTGCCAGAATAAATAAGTCCTCTACGCGTTCGCCGATGGTCGAGATGCGCGCACCGTGCAGCGACAGGCCGAGATCAGAGAAGACTTCCCCGACGCGTGCCAGCAGACCGGGTTGATCCAGCGACACCAGTTCCATATACGTCCGGCGGTCGGTATGCGTCGGCAGGAAACTGACTTCGGTCTGCACGCTGAAATGACGCAGTTTCGGCGAAGGACGTCGCGCACGCGGCGGCTGATAAGCCTGCGTCATCGACTGTTCCAGCGCGTAACGAATGGCTTCATGCCGGTCTTGTGCTAGCGGGCTGCCGTCCGGTTCCAGTACAATGAAAGTATCCATCGCCATGCCGTCGCGATTGGTGAAAATCTGCGCGTCATGAATGCTCAGGTTACGCCTGTCCAGCTCACCGGCGACGGTGGCAAACAGATACGGTCGGTCAGGGCTCCAGATAAATATCTCGGTCCCGCCGCGCGTTGCCTGACGGCTGACCAGCACCAGCGGTTTGGTGGAGTCATGTTCCAGCAGGTGTCTTGCGTGCCATGCCAGTTGATTGGGTGAATGGCGCAGGAAATAATCTGCCCGGCAGCGGCTCCAGATACGGTGCAGCGCTTCTTCATCAATATTATCCATACGCAGCAATGCCAGCGCCTGAAGGCGGTGATGACGCACGCGCTCGCGAAGATCCGGCGTGTTTTGCATGACGCGGCGCAATTGCTTTTCGGTGGCAAAATACAGTTCGCGTATCAGGCTTTGTTTCCAGCTGTTCCACAGGGTTTCGTTGGTAGCACAGATATCCGCCAGGGTCAGGCTGACCAGATAGCGCAGGCGAACTTCGGTCTGCATTTCTGCGGCGAACTGCTGGATTTCATTAGGATCCTGAATATCGCGGCGCTGTGCCGTCACTGACATCAGCAAGTGACAGCGAACCAGCCACGAGACCAACTGGGTTTCACGGGAATTCAGCCCGTGCAGTTCGGCAAATTCCAGCACATCCTGCGCGCCGAGAATCGAGTGATCACCACCGCGGCCTTTGGCAATATCGTGGAACAGGGCGGCCATCAGCAACAGTTCAGGCTGTGGCAGCCGCGGATACAGCTCCACACAGAGTGGATGTTTCGGCCGGGTTTCTTCGTGAGCAAAGCTTTCAAGTTTTTGCAGCACGCGAATGGTATGTTCATCGACTGTGTACGCGTGGAACAAGTCGAATTGCATCTGCCCGACGATCTGCCCCCATTGCGGCATATATGCCCACAGCACGCTGTGGCGGTGCATAGGCACCAGCGCGCGTGACACGGCGCCCGGATGGCGCAGGATCGACATAAACATTTCGCGCGCCTGCGGGATCATGCATAGCGGCTCTTTGAGATGTCGACGGGCATGGCGCAGCAGGCGGACGGTGGTGGAGTAAATCCCTTTGATTTCGCGATGGCGCACCATCAGGTGGAACATGCTGATGATAGTTTCCGGACGGCGGTCAAAGAGCGTGCTGTCCCGCAGATCAATCAGATCGCCACGCAGTTGGAAATCTTCATCGAGCGGCCGTGGTTTTTCATTCGGGCCGATGGCCAGAATCGCTTCATCGAACAACTGCAATAACATCTGATTCAGCTCGCCGACCCGGCGGGTCATGCGGTAGAAATCTTTCATCATGCGTTCGACGGGCTGATTGCCTTCGCCCTGATATTGCAGCAATTGCGCCACACTTTGCTGGCGGTCGAACAGCAGACGGTTGTCGTAGCGGGGCAGCAGCAAATGCAGGGCAAAACGGATTCGCCACAGGAAACTCTGACATTCCAGCAGTTCGTTGCGCTCAGCTTTGGTCAGAAAACCAAAGGCCACCATTTCGTCCAGCGATGTGGCGCCAAAATGACGACGGGCTACCCATAAAATGGTGTGAATGTCGCGCAGGCCGCCGGGGCTGCTTTTGATATCTGGCTCAAGGTTATAACTGGTGCCGTGATAACGCAGATGGCGTTCATTTTGTTCATCAATTTTGGCGCGGAAGAAGTTTGGCGAAGGCCAGAATCCGTCGCTGAAAATGTGTTTCTGCATACTGAGAAACAGCGCGACATCGCCGCAGATCAGGCGGGATTCGATCAGGTTGGTGGCTACGGTTAAATCAGCCAATCCTTCCAGCAGACATTCTTCCAGCGTACGCACGCTGTGTCCGACTTCCAGCTTAACGTCCCACAGCAAGGTAATCAGTTCACCGATGCGCAATGCCTGTTCATCGTTAAGCCGTTTCTGGCTGAGCACCAGAACATCGATATCCGATAAAGGATGCAATTCGCCGCGCCCGTAGCCGCCTACGGCCACCATCGCGGTTTCCGGAATATTGTCGAAGCCGTAGAAGGTCCACAGACGCTGTAACAGCTGATCGATGTAATGCGTCCGTGCGTCTACCAGTTCTTCAGCCTGTTGCCCGGCATTGAAGGCATCCGCCAGCCATGCCTGAAACTGTTCCATATGCTGTTTCAGGCTCTGACGGTTTAAATCGTCGTCCGGATAGACAGAAGGGGAGGCCGGTTGTAGCGGAAAAGTACGGGCGAGATCCTGCGTGGTTTGCAGTAGTACGCTCTTTTCAGCCGGGAAGTTTTCAATCATGGGTGCGCAGCCCTACACGTGAGAGACCAATAAACGTGAAAGATAAAAAAAACCGGCTTTCGCCGGCTTGATTCACAGATTTATACCCTCTCCGCAGAGCGGGTGACTGTTTAGTCGTGCGTCAGGATAGCCGGAATGGTGTCATCCTTACGCAGCGTCATAATTTCACAACCGTTATCTGTCACCACAATAGTATGCTCGTACTGAGCCGACAAGCTGCGATCTTTAGTTTTTACTGTCCAGCCGTCTTTCATGGTGCGGATACGGTAATCGCCTGCGTTGACCATCGGTTCAACGGTAAACGCCATACCCGCCTGAAGCACAACACCGCCGTCATCCGCATCGTAATGCAGTACCTGAGGCTCCTCGTGGAAACCCTCACCGATGCCGTGACCGCAATATTCGCGTACCACAGAGAATTTCTCGGCTTCAACGAACTTCTGGATCTCTTTACCCAACGTGCGCAGGCGGATACCTGGCTTGATCAGGCGCAGTGCGATATACAGGCTTTCCTGCGTGATACGGCAAAGACGCTCACCCAGAATCGTCGGTTTACCCGCGATGAACATTTTGGAGGTGTCACCATGGAAACCATCCTTAATGACCGTGACATCAATGTTGACGATGTCGCCATCTTTCAAAATTTTGTCTTCGCTCGGAATACCGTGGCACACCACTTCGTTAACGGAAATACAGACAGATTTCGGGAAGCCGTGGTAATCCAGGCAGGCAGAAACCGCCTGTTGCTTGTTCACGATGTGATCGGCACAAATGCGATCCAGCTCGCCGGTGCTGACGCCCGGTTTAACGAAAGGCTCAATGATTTCCAGCACTTCCGCGGCCAGACGGCCAGCAACGCGCATTTTTTCGATGTCTTCAGGGGTTTTGATTGAAATAGCCATGTGTTGTCCTGCGGGTTCTGTGCATCAGGTGTGCTTTATTTCTACACCGATGTCGTCAATAATTAGCTGTGGCTTATGGTATCAGCCCTGATATTTGCTGCCAAACTATCATTTCCCGGGAAGCAATCCGGTGAACAAAAGTTGCTGCCGGGCCGTTATTTATGGTATAAAGCGCGCCGGCAATCCGCTCTGGGTCTTACGACTCTGAGGGATTAAAGCCAAAATCACTCATTGTGTACTTATTAACGTAAGTAATAACACACACGTATCGACACATACGCCGGGGTGCCTTGGGAATTCGTTCTGCAGGGTCGGTTGTATGGGATACGTGGAGGCATAACCCCAACTACTTAATAGAGGTTTTATCATGGCAACTGTTTCCATGCGCGACATGCTCAAGGCCGGTGTTCACTTCGGTCACCAAACCCGTTACTGGAACCCGAAAATGAAGCCATTCATCTTCGGCGCTCGTAACAAGGTTCACATCATCAACCTTGAGAAAACTGTTCCAATGTTCAACGAAGCTCTGGCTGAGTTGCAGAAGATCTCCTCCCGTAAAGGTAAGATCCTGTTCGTTGGTACTAAACGCGCAGCAAGCGAAGCGGTAAAAGAAGCTGCACACAACTGCGACCAGTTCTTCGTGAACCATCGCTGGTTGGGCGGCATGCTGACTAACTGGAAAACAGTTCGTCAGTCCATCAAACGTTTGAAAGATCTGGAAATTCAGTCTCAGGACGGCACCTTCGAGAAGCTGACCAAGAAAGAGGCGCTGATGCGTACTCGTGAACTGGCTAAGCTGGAAAACAGCCTGGGTGGTATCAAGGATATGGGTGGTCTTCCTGATGCTCTGTTCGTTATCGATGCTGATCACGAACACATTGCAATCAAAGAAGCTAACAACCTGGGTATCCCGGTATTCTCCATTGTTGATACCAACTCCGATCCGGATGGCGTTGACTTTGTTATCCCAGGTAACGATGACGCAATCCGTGCAGTAAATCTGTACCTGAGCGCTGTTGCTGCCACTGTTCGTGAAGGCCGTTCGCAAGATCTGGCTGTTCAGGCAGAAGAAAGCTTCGTAGAAGCTGAATAATAAGGCAAGCTCAGCAGAGCCCTTATTAACCAGGTATTGAAATATGTTGGTTAGGGGGCCTTTATTGGCCCCCTTTGCTTATCTTAAATGCGAGAAATATCTCACCGCAAAAACCCTTTTTGCACTGAGATAATCGAGGAAAATACAATGGCTGATATTACCGCTGCCCTGGTAAAAGAACTGCGCGAACGTACTGGCGCTGGCATGATGGATTGTAAGAAAGCTCTGGTTGAAGCTAACGGCGACATCGAGCTGGCAATTGAAAACATGCGTAAATCTGGCGCGATCAAAGCGGCGAAAAAAGCAGGCAACGTAGCTGCTGACGGCGTGATCAAAACCAAAATCGAAGGTAACTTCGGCGTGATTCTGGAAGTTAACTGCCAGACTGACTTCGTGGCTAAAGATGCTGGTTTCCAGGCTTTCGCTGACAAAGTACTGGACGCTGCTGTTGCAGGCAAAGTGACTGACGTTGAAGTCCTGAAAGCTCAGTTCGAAGAAGAACGTATTCAGCTGGTTGCTAAAATCGGTGAGAACATCAACATTCGCCGCGTTCAAATCCTTGAAGGCGACGTGTTGGGCAGCTACCTGCACGGCGCTCGTATCGGCGTTCTGATTGCTGCTAAAGGCGCTGATGAAGAACTGGTTAAGCAAATTGCTATGCACGTTGCAGCAAGCAAACCAGAATTCGTTAAGCCTGAAGATGTGTCTGCCGAAGTGGTAGAAAAAGAGTACCAGGTTCAGCTGGACATCGCGATGCAGTCTGGCAAGCCAAAAGAGATTGCAGAGAAAATGGTTGAAGGCCGCATGAAGAAATTCACCGGCGAAGTTTCTCTGACTGGTCAGCCTTTCGTTATCGACCCAAGCAAAACTGTGGGTCAGGTTCTGAAAGAACATAGCGCTGACGTGACTAACTTCATCCGCTTCGAAGTGGGCGAAGGTATCGAGAAAGTTGAGACTGACTTTGCTGCTGAAGTTGCAGCAATGACTAAACAGTCTTAATCAGTATCTGATACACCCTAAAATGGAACCGCTGCGAAAGGGCGGTTCCGTTTTATCCAGCCCCAAATTCCTATTACATTGTGCGTGAATGTCATTCAGACAGCGCTATGATGTAAAGACTGACTATCCATTAAGACACATTGCTTCTAGGACAGACACCATGGCTACCAATGCGAAACCCGTTTATCAACGTATCCTGCTCAAACTCAGTGGCGAAGCCCTGCAGGGTAGTGAAGGTTTTGGTATCGACGCGAGTGTATTAGATCGCATGGCTCAGGAAGTAAAAGAGCTGGTCGAACTCGGCATTCAGGTAGGTGTTGTGATCGGCGGCGGTAACTTGTTCCGTGGCGCGGGTCTGGCACAGGCGGGCATGAATCGTGTTGTAGGCGACCATATGGGTATGCTGGCGACTGTCATGAATGGCCTGGCAATGCGTGATGCATTACACCGCGCCTATGTTAACGCACGCCTGATGTCTGCAATCCCTTTGAACGGTGTTTGTGATAATTACAGCTGGGCAGAAGCCATCAGCTTGCTGCGTCATAACCGTGTGGTGATTTTCTCCGCCGGTACCGGCAATCCTTTCTTTACCACTGACTCAGCAGCGTGTCTGCGCGGGATCGAAATCGAAGCTGATGTGGTATTAAAAGCGACCAAAGTTGACGGCGTATATTCTGCCGACCCGGTGAAAAATCCGGAAGCGACACTCTACGAAACACTGACCTATCAGGAAGTGTTGGAACAGGAATTGAAAGTGATGGATCTGGCGGCCTTCACGCTGGCCCGCGATCACAATCTGCCAATTCGCGTTTTCAACATGAATAAGCCTGGTGCACTGCGTCGCGTGGTGATGGGTGAAAATGAAGGAACGCTGATTTCTAAAGCGGAGTGATCCTTCACAATTGAACATTACGTTCAGCCAGCCTCTGCTGGCATGAGTATTCACGGACTATACTGATGTTATGGTCTGCCAGGTAATCAGCTTTCAAAGGTTCACAACGTGATTAACGAAATCAAAAAAGACGCTGAAATTCGCATGGAAAAATGCGTTGAATCATTCAAAACGCATATCAGCAAAATCCGTACCGGCCGTGCATCTCCGGGCATCCTGGATGGCATCATGGTGGAATACTACGGTTCAGCAACGCCTCTGCGTCAGCTGGCACAGGTGACGGTGGAAGATTCCCGTACTCTGGCAATCTCTGTTTTTGACCGCTCTATCAGCGCTGCTGTTGAAAAAGCGATCATGACCTCTGATTTGGGTCTGAACCCGTCTTCTGCAGGCGCGACAATTCGTGTTCCATTGCCAGCGCTGACCGAAGAACGTCGTAAAGACTTGATCAAAGTGGTGCGTGGCGAAGCAGAGCAGGGCCGTGTCTCTGTCCGTAACGTCCGCCGCGATGCGAACGATAAAACCAAAGCACTGTTGAAAGATAAAGAAATCAGCGAAGACGAAGATCGCCGTTCCCAGGACGATATTCAGAAACTGACTGATATTTTCATCAAGAAAATCGACGTTGCTCTGAGCGAGAAAGAAGCCGAGTTAATGGAGTTCTAATCCGGCTTGAATTTCTTCCAAAGCGCCGCAATTGCGGCGCTTTGTCTTTTATCGGGCTTTAAATTTTTTACCTGTTCGAACAATCTCATGGACAAGCCAGATAAGAGGTTTCAGACTGTGCACTTTCCGAATTTACGAGCGCTATCCCGGGCATTTTCATGAAACAAATGACTATTCTTGGTTCGACAGGGTCTGTCGGCACCAGCACGCTTTCCGTTGTCCGGTCTAACCCTGACGATTTCTCCGTTAAAGCACTGGTTGCAGGGCGCAATGTTGACGTTATGGCGCAGCAGTGTCTTGAGTTTCACCCTGCCTATGCTTCGATGGCGGATGAATCTTCTGCCCGTGCGCTGAGAGCCATTCTGGCTGAACAGGGAAGCCGTACCGAGGTGCTTTCCGGACCCGATGCGGCGACTGAACTGGCCGCTCTTGATGATGTGGATCAGGTGATGTCGGCTATCGTGGGGGCTGCGGGCTTGTTACCGACACTTGCTGCTGTCCGCGCAGGTAAACAGGTACTTCTGGCTAACAAAGAATCGCTGGTGACCTGCGGGCGCATTTTTATGGACGCTGTCCGCCATAGTCAGTCTCAGCTATTGCCTATCGACAGTGAACATAACGCTATTTTCCAGAGTTTGCCTGAATCCATTCAAAAACAGCTGGGATATGCTTCCCTCGAAAGCCACGGGATCTCCCGCATTATTTTAACCGGATCCGGTGGCCCGTTCCGCGAACTGCCGTTGGATAAATTTCGCGATGTCACTCCTGATCAGGCTTGCGCGCATCCCAACTGGTCGATGGGGCGTAAAATTTCCGTCGACTCGGCAACCATGATGAATAAAGGGCTGGAGTATATTGAAGCCCGCTGGTTGTTTAATGCCTCTGCTGCTGAGATGGAAGTGATTATCCATCCGCAATCCGTGATCCATTCCATGGTGCGTTATTGCGATGGCAGCGTGCTGGCTCAACTTGGCTCGCCGGATATGCGTACCCCAATTGCGCATGCCATGGCATATCCGCACAGAGTCAGAACTGACGTCGAAGCGTTGGATTTTTGTAAAATGGGTGCGATGACTTTCAGTGCACCGGATTACGCACGTTATCCTTGTTTGCAATTGGCTATCGAAGCCAGCAACACCGGGCAGGCAGCGACGACGGCACTGAATGCCGCGAATGAAATTTCGGTGGCCGCGTTCCTCAATGGTGAGATTCGTTTTACTGACATTGCTGGCCTGAATCGTCAGGTGATGGAGCAGTTAGTGAGCGCTGAACCTGATTCTGTTGAGGAAGTGTTGGAGATCGACGCGCAGGCGAGAGCCAGTGCACGTGAGAAACTTCATACATTTGCGCTATAAGGCTGTTTTTGTACTTATGCAGCAGTTTGTTAGCATCACATTGAAATGGTATAGTCTGCGCCACACTGACAGTAGATTTGGCTTTTCAGGGCCTGAGTGTTAAAGGTGGAATCGGTGATCTGTCAGTGTAAGCCGTGCCTGCAAGGGGGACACGGCTTTTTTGCGCGTGTAGTCGCACCAGCGACAGAAAGGTGTGCCGCCAGCTAACTGTTGTGGCGTCGTCAGCCAGAAGAATGTTATGCCAGCCAGAAAGCCGCTGTGTTCTGATAAAAGGAAATGAGTACGCGTTATGTCCCTCGAAAATCAACAGATGTCTGATATGTATTGCTCTCAACCTCGCCATGTTGCCATTATCATGGACGGTAACGGACGCTGGGCAAAACGTCAGGGTAAAATGAGGGTATTCGGTCATAAAGCGGGAGTGAAGTCGGTGCGCAAAGCGGTAAGTTTTGCTGCCAGTCATCACCTTGATGCACTCACGCTTTATGCCTTTAGTAGTGAAAACTGGAATCGTCCGGCCCAGGAAGTCTCCGCATTGATGGAGTTGTTCGTCCGTGCATTAGACAGTGAAGTCAAAAGCTTGCATAAACATAATGTCAGGCTTCGGGTCATTGGCGACGTCAGTCGCTTTAGTGCTCGTCTGCAGGAACGCATTCGTCGTTCAGAAACAATGACTCAAAATAACGACGGTCTTACCCTGAACATTGCCGCGAATTACGGTGGCCGATGGGATATTATTCAAGGCGTTAAGACTCTGGCGGGTCAGGTTGAAGCCGGCACGCTTCGGGCAGAACAGATTACAGAAGAATTGCTGAATTCAGCGGTCTGTATGAGCGAACTGGCACCCGTCGATTTGGTGATCAGAACCGGTGGGGAACATAGGATCAGTAACTTTTTGCTGTGGCAAATTGCCTACGCGGAGCTCTACTTTACCGATGTCCTCTGGCCTGATTTTGATGAAAATACCTTTGAAGGTGCGCTGACTGCTTTTGCACAACGCGAGCGCCGCTTCGGGGGGACTACACCTATCGGCGCCAATGCGTCCTAGGGAGAACATTTGCTGAAGTATCGCATTATCACAGCTCTGATTTTAATACCGATTGTTATTGCAGCACTCTTTTTATTACCGCCTGTCGGTTTTGCCATCGTGACGTTAGTTGTGTGCATGCTGGCAGCGTGGGAGTGGGGGCAACTGGCCGGTTTTGCAAGCCGTAATCAGCGCATCTGGCTGGCTATATTATGTGGTTTCCTGCTGGCAGCGATGATGCTGAGCATACCTGCTTACCAGCAAAGCGTGCATCTGTTGCAAGTCGGAGGCTCATTATGGGCTGCGCTTGCGTGGTGGTGTCTGGCATTGGTGCTGGTGGTTGGATATCCTGCTTCGGCAGCCTTCTGGCGCCATTCCCGTGTGCTGCGCTTAGTCTTTGGCATACTGACTATTGTGCCGTTTTTCTGGGGTATGGTCGCACTGCGCCAATACGGTTATGCAGAAAATCATCATACTGGCGCATGGTGGTTGTTATATGTGATGCTACTGGTCTGGGGGGCAGACTCCGGCGCTTACCTGTTTGGTAAATTATTTGGTAAGCATAAACTGGCGCCTAAAGTATCCCCGGGGAAAACCTGGGAAGGGTTTGCTGGCGGTCTTCTGACTTCAGCCCTCATAGCCTGGCTATTTGGCCGCTATGCACCACTTGATGTGGTACCGTCGACCTTATTGATTTGTTCCGTTGTTGCCGCGCTGGCTTCTGTGCTGGGCGACCTGACGGAAAGTATGTTTAAACGCGAGGCAGGGATCAAAGACAGTGGTCATATGATCCCTGGTCACGGCGGAATACTGGATCGTATCGACAGCCTGACGGCTGCGGTGCCTGTATTCGCCTGTCTGATGCTGTTAGTGTATTAATCCGTCTGTGACGGTGAAGTTTCCTAAGGAATAGTTAGACATATGATGAACATACTCTGGAGCCTGGCCGCCTTTATCGTCGCATTGGGGGTGCTTATCACCGTGCACGAGTTCGGCCATTTCTGGGTTGCTCGTCGTTGTGGTGTGCGTGTCGAACGTTTTTCTGTCGGTTTTGGACGCGCGCTATGGCGCCGGACTGACCGTCAGGGAACAGAGTATGTTCTGGCCATCATTCCTCTCGGAGGCTACGTTAAGATGCTCGACGAGCGCGTCGAGGCTGTAGCGCCTGAATTCCGCCACCAATCTTTCAATAACAAAAAAATCTGGCAGCGCGCTGCTATCATCAGCGCCGGGCCGATCGCCAATTTCATTTTTGCTGTTTTTGCTTACTGGCTGATCTTCGTCATCGGCGTGCCGAGCGTGCGTCCTGTCGTGGCAAATGTCACTGCAAATTCAATTGCCGCACAATCCAATATTTCACCCGGAATGGAACTAAAATCTGTTGCGGGTATCGAAACGCCTGATTGGGATTCAGTTCGTATGGCGTTAGTCGGCGAAATTGGTGATGATCAAACGACGGTTGATGTGGCGCAATTTGGCTCGTCCCAGGTCGTTGAGAAAACTCTGGATTTGCGTCAATGGCAGTTTGATCCTGAAAAGCAGGATCCGGTGGTGTCTCTGGGTATGATTCCCAGAGGGCCGCAGATAGAATCTGTTCTGCAGGAGGTGCAGCCAGATTCAGCCGCGCAAAAGGCGGGTTTGCAAGCCGGGGACAGGATCGTTAAAGTCGATGGTCAGATTCTGGAAAGCTGGCAGTCGTTTGTCATACAGGTACGTGACAATCCGGGTAAACCAATTGCACTGGAAGTTGAGCGGGCGGGGAATCCCGTCGCGTTAACACTGACGCCGGACACGAAGTCCGCAGGTAAAGGCAAGATACAGGGTTTTGCTGGTGTGGTACCGAAAGTGATACCGCTGCCTGATGAATATAAAACAATCCGTCAGTATGGCCCGTTTGTGGCGTTTTATGAGGCCGGGGATAAAACCTGGCAACTGATGAAACTCACAGTGAGCATGCTGGGTAAGTTAATTACCGGAGATGTGAAGCTGAACAATCTGAGTGGCCCAATATCCATCGCACAGGGCGCAGGAATGTCAGCTGAATATGGTTTGGTGTCTTACCTCACGTTTTTGGCACTCATTAGTGTCAATCTGGGGATCATCAACCTCTTCCCATTACCGGTATTAGATGGTGGACACCTGCTGTTTCTCGCAATAGAAAAGCTTAAAGGTGGGCCAGTTTCCGAGCGAGTTCAGGACTTCAGTTACCGCATTGGTTCAGTTTTGCTGGTGTTGTTGATGGGGCTTGCACTTTTCAATGATTTCTCCCGTCTTTAAGGCCGGAGATTAGGTTAGGAAGAACGCATAACAACGATGGCGATCAAAAAGTTGCTCATAGCGTCGCTGCTGTTTGGCAGCGCCACCGTATACGGTGCAGACGGTTTCGTAGTGAAAGATATTCATTTCGAAGGCCTGCAGCGAGTTGCCGTCGGTGCGGCGTTACTCAATATGCCGGTTCGCGTCGGTGATACGGTGACTGACGATGATATCAGTAATACCATTCGTGCATTGTTTGCCACTGGCAACTTCGAGGATGTTCGTGTCCTGCGCGATGGAAATTCTCTGATTGTTCAGGTCAAAGAACGTCCAACTATTGCCAGCATTACTTTCTCCGGTAACAAATCGGTGAAAGATGACATGCTGAAGCAAAACCTGGAGGCCTCTGGCGTCCGTGTTGGCGAAGCCCTTGACCGTACAACCATCGGCAGCATCGAGAAAGGTCTCGAAGACTTCTATTACAGCGTCGGTAAATACAGTGCATCGGTAAAAGCGGTTGTGACCCCTTTGCCACGTAACCGTGTTGATCTGAAGCTGGTCTTCACCGAAGGTGTTTCTGCCAAAATTCAGCAGATCAACATTGTTGGTAACCATGCCTTTACGACCGATGATCTGATTTCACGCTTCCAGCTGCGTGATGAAGTGCCATGGTGGAACGTGGTCGGTGACCGTAAATATCAGAAACAAAAACTCGCGGGTGACCTTGAAACCCTGCGTAGTTTCTATCTGGATCGCGGTTATGCCCGTTTCAACATTGATTCGACTCAGGTCAGCCTGACGCCGGACAAAAAAGGCATCTACATTACGCTGAACATCACAGAAGGTGAGCAATACAAACTTTCTGGCGTTGAAGTGACTGGCAGCATGGCGGGTCACTCAGCAGAAGTTCAAAGCCTGACTAAAATTGATAAAGGCGAGCTGTATAACGGCGCCAAAGTCACCAAAATGGAAAACGACATCAAGCAGATGCTGGGTCGTTATGGCTATGCCTATCCGCGTGTGACTACACAGCCAGAAATTAATGATGCAGACAAGACCGTCAAACTGCATATCAACGTTGATGCGGGGAACCGTTTCTATGTACGTCATATCCGTTTTGAAGGTAATGACACCAGTAAGGACAGCGTACTGCGCCGTGAAATGCGTCAGATGGAAGGTGCCTGGTTGGGCAACGATCTGGTCGATAAAGGTAAAGAGCGTCTGAACCGTCTGGGTTATTTCGAAACGGTTGATGTTGATACGCAGCGTGTTCCAGGTTCGCCTGATCAGGTTGATGTTGTCTACAAAGTGAAAGAACGTAACACCGGTAGCTTCAACTTTGGTGTGGGTTACGGTACTGAGAGTGGTGTCAGCTTCCAGGTGGGTGTCCAGCAGGATAACTGGCTGGGTACGGGTAATTCTGTTGGCATCAGCGGTACTAAAAACGATTACCAGACATATGCAGAATTCACTATCACTGACCCTTACTTCACCGTTGATGGCGTAAGTCTGGGTGGTCGTATCTTCTATAACGACTTCAAAGCTGATGATGCGGACCTGTCCAGCTATACCAACAGAAGTTATGGTATTGGCGGTAATCTTGGTTTCCCAATCAATGAAAATAACTCATTGCGCCTGGGTCTGGATTACGTACACAACGATCTGTCCAATATGGAACCACAGATCGCTATGTTCCGTTATCTGAACTCTGTTGGGCTGAAACCGCCGGTGACCACCAGTGACAATGCTGATGCTGACTTTAGTGCGAATGATTTCTTCGCCAACCTCGGCTGGGGTTATAACAATCTCGACCGTGGCTACTTCCCGACATCTGGGACGAAAGCCAGTCTGAACGGTAAAGTAACCGTTCCGGGTTCTGATAACGAATATTATAAAATTACATTTGATTCAACCAGTTATATGCCGCTAAATCAGGATCGTGACTGGGTGCTGATGGGCCGTGCGCGTGCAGGTTACGCAGACGGTCTTGGCGGTAAAGAAGTGCCGTTCTACGACAACTTCTATGCCGGTGGTTCAAGCAGTGTTCGTGGTTTCCAGTCGAACACCATTGGTCCAAAAGCGGCATACTACAAATGTACTACGGCTAACACATCTTACAGCGGCTGTCCGATTGATAACTCAAACGACGCAGTTGGCGGTAACGCAATGGCAGTATTGAGTGCTGAACTGATTGTTCCGACTCCATTTGTTAGCGAGAAATACGCTAACTCATTGCGTACTTCCCTGTTCGTGGACAGCGGTACTGTTTGGGATACAGGTTGGGAAAACACCCCGCAGACTATTGCGGCAGGCGTTCCTGATTACAGTAAACCAGGTAACATTCGTGTTTCTTCGGGTCTTGCGTTGCAGTGGATGTCTCCACTTGGACCATTGGTCTTCTCCTACGCACAACCGGTCAAGAAATATGAAGGCGATAAGGCAGAACAGTTCCAGTTTAACATTGGTAAAACCTGGTAACGTTCTGTCCGGGCAGAAGTTGTCCAGCAGAATCGCAATGGCCTGATGATAAATCTCATACACGGGTTTCGGCCCGTGTATTGTTTTCATGTCAGGTGTTTTGTGTAATTTAATGTGCCATATGGCACAACGGGTGATGGAAGGAGTTTATAGTGAAAAAGTGGTTATATGCCGCAGGCCTCGGTTTAGTTATGGCTTCTTCAGCTAGCGTTCAGGCTGCTGATAAAATTGCTATCGTTAACGTAGCAAGTATTTTCCAACAAATGCCTGCTCGTGAAGCTGTAGCAAAACAGCTGGAAAACGAGTTCAAAAGCCGTGCGACAGATTTGCAATCTCAGGAACGTGATCTGCAAACCAAAATGCAACGTCTGCAACGCGATGGCTCTACAATGAAAGCCAGCGACCGTTCTAAACTTGAAAAAGACGTAATGGCTCAGCGTGAAGCATTCTCTGCAAAAGCGCAGCAATTCGACCAGGACAACCGTCGTCGTCAGGGCGAAGAGCGCAACAAAATCCTGAGCCGTATTCAGGACGCTGTGAAAACTGTAGCAAGTAAAGAAGGTTATGACGTTGTTATCGATGCTAATGCCATTGCATATGCTGACAATAGCAAAGACATTACTGCTGATGTGCTGAAACAGGTTAAATAAACATGTCTTCAATTCGACTGGCTGATCTCGCACAGCAGTTGGATGCACAATTGCACGGTGATGGCGAAATTGCCATCACCGGCGTTGCTTCAATGCATTCCGCACACTCTGAGCAAATCACGTTTTTATCAAACAGCCGTTACCGTGAACAGTTGGCTTCCTGCAATGCAGGCGCCGTAGTGTTGACCGAAGCGGATCTGCCATTTTGCCCTACAGCGGCATTAGTGGTTAAAAACCCTTACCTGACGTATGCGCGGATGGCGCAATTGCTGGATACCACGCCAGCACCGGCAGTGGATATCGCGGCGAGTGCGGTGATTTCAGACAGTGCAACATTAGGTAAGAATGTCTCGGTTGGCGCAAATGCAGTCATCGAATCAGGCGTTGTATTGGGTGACAATGTTGTCATCGGTGCAGGCTGTTTTATCGGTAAAGAGGCAAAAATAGGCGCTGGCACACGGTTGTGGGCCAATGTTTCTATTTATCACCGCGTTGAAATCGGCGAGCAGTGCTTGATTCAGTCAGGTACTGTGATCGGCGCTGATGGTTTTGGTTATGCCAATGATCGTGGTAATTGGGTTAAAATCCCACAGTTAGGTACTGTCATTATCGGTGACCGTGTTGAAATCGGTGCCTGTACCACTATTGACCGTGGCGCACTGGATGACACTATCATTAGCAATGGCGTCATCATTGATAACCAATGTCAGATTGCACACAACGTCGTGATTGGAGACAATACGGCGGTCGCTGGCGGTGTTATTATGGCCGGTAGTCTGAAAATTGGACGCTACTGCCAGATCGGCGGAGCCAGTGTTATCAATGGTCACATGGAAATCTGTGATCAGGCCGTAGTGACGGGAATGGGAATGGTAATGCGACCAATCACTGAACCTGGGGTATACTCCTCCGGTATCCCGTTACAACCGAATAAAGTTTGGCGTAAGACGGCTGCATTGGTAATGAATATCGACGAGATGAATAAACGCCTCAAAGCTGTCGAGCGTAAAATCGAAAAAGATTAATTACCACCTACGGTGCTGCTTTGTGTTCCCTTCGTTGAGTGAACCTGCGACATACGTTCCTATTTGCGGCCTGCCTGATGACCTTCTTTTGGGGTCTGGCAGGCCGTGTTATTGATGCCATCAGTTTTTATAGACAGGAAGAGTATTTTGACTACTGACACTCATACTCTGCATATTGAAGAGATACTGGATTTACTGCCACACCGTTACCCGTTCTTGCTGGTTGATCGCGTGTTGGATTTTGAGAAAGGGAAATTTTTGCGCGCTGTGAAAAACGTTTCTTTTAACGAACCGTTCTTCCAGGGCCATTTCCCGGGTAAACCGATTTTCCCGGGCGTTTTGATTCTGGAAGCAATGGCTCAGGCCACCGGCATTCTGGCATTTAAAAGCGTTGGAAAACTGGAACCTGGCGAATTGTATTATTTTGCAGCAATCGACGATGCACGCTTTAAACGTCCGGTCCTGCCGGGTGACCAGATGGTTCTGGAAGTTGAATTCATTAAAGAGCGTCGTGGCGTTGCTCGTTTCAAAGGTGTCGCGAAAGTCGATGGCGAGATCGCTTGCGAGGCATCAATGATGTGCGCCCGCCGCCGGGAGTCTTAATACATGATTGATAAAACCGCCTTTATTCATCCAAGCGCTATTGTTGAAGACGGTGCTGTTATCGGTGCCAGAGTTCATATCGGTCCTTTCTGCTACGTGGGTTCCCAGGTAGAAATTGGTGAAGGCACCGAGCTTAAATCACACGTAGTTCTTAATGGCGTGACCAAAATTGGTCGCGATAACCGCATCTTTCAGTTCGTTTCCATTGGTGAAATTAACCAGGATCTGAAATATGCCGGTGAACCAACACGCGTTGAGGTCGGCGATCGCAACAATATTCGTGAGAGCGTTACCATTCATCGTGGTACCGTTCAGGGCGGTGGTCTGACAAAAGTGGGTAGTGATAACCTGTTGATGGTTAACGCACATATTGCCCACGATTGTGTCATTGGGAATCGCTGTATTCTGGCGAACAACGCGACCCTCGGTGGTCACGTTGAGGTTGATGATTTCGCGATCATTGGCGGCATGACGGCAGTGCATCAGTTCTGTATTATCGGTGCGCATGTGATGGTGGGTGGATGTTCCGGGGTTGCTCAGGATGTTCCTCCGTTTGTCATTGCGCAAGGTAACCATGCGACACCTTTCGGCATCAATATCGAAGGGCTTAAGCGACGTGGTTTCGAAAAAGCCGATCTGCACGCTATTCGCAATGCTTATAAGTTACTGTACCGCAGCGGTAAAACGCTGGAAGAAGCACAACCGGAAATCGCTGCTATCGCGGCTGAATTCCCGAAAGCTAAACCTTTCAGTGATTTCTTTGACCGCTCAACGCGCGGTATTATTCGCTGATCTGCGCTACGGAAAACAATGCAAAAGCCTGTTCTGACAATTGGCCTGGTGGCCGGTGAAACGTCCGGTGACATTCTTGGCGCCGGGCTGATTCGAGCCTTGAAGAAGCATCATCCTGATGCCCGTTTTGTGGGTGTCGCGGGTCCGCTGATGCAGGCGGAAGGATGCGAAGCCTGGTACGAGATGGAAGAACTGGCGGTAATGGGCGTGGTGGAAGTTCTTGAACGGCTGCCACGCTTGTTGAAAATCCGCAAAGATCTGACCCGTCGTTTTAGCGAACTGAAGCCTGATGTGTTCGTGGGCATTGATGCTCCTGACTTCAACATCACGCTTGAAGGTCGTTTGAAGCAGCGCGGTCTGCGTACTATTCACTATGTCAGCCCGTCTGTCTGGGCCTGGCGTCAAAAACGTGTTTTCAAAATCGGCAAGGCAACGGATCTGGTTTTGGCATTCCTGCCTTTCGAAAAAGCGTTTTATGACAAATTCAATGTTCCCTGTCGTTTCATTGGTCATACGATGGCCGATGCGATGCCGCTGCATCCTGATAAACAGGCTGCACGTTTGTCACTCGGTATTCCTGAAGATGTGCATTGCCTTGCTTTGCTGCCGGGAAGTCGTCACGCTGAAGTGGAAATGCTCAGCGCGGATTTTCTGAAAACAGCTTTGCAGCTACGACAGACTTATCCTGATTTACATGTCGTTGTGCCCCTGGTGAATGCCAAACGTCGCGAGCAGTTTGAACGGATCAAGGCTGAAATAGCCCCTGATCTTCCTGCGCATTTGCTCGATGGGAAAGGTCGGGAAGCGATGATCGCCAGTGATGCCGCTTTACTGGCATCGGGAACGGCAGCGCTGGAATGTATGCTGGCAAAATGCCCGATGGTTGTGGGTTATCGTATGAAGCCTTTCACTTTCTGGCTGGCGGAACGTCTGGTGAAAACGCCGTATGTTTCATTGCCAAATCTGCTGGCACGGCGGGAAATTGTCACCGAATTACTGCAAACCGAATGTGTACCTGACAAACTTTCTGCTGCGTTGCTGCCTTTATTGGCTGGTGGTGAGAAAAGCCGGGAACTGCGTGAGACGTTCCTGGAACTGCATGAAAGTATCCGCCGTGACGCAGACGAACAGGCTGCTCAGGCTGTCATGGAGCTGGCAAAGCGATGAGTGATGTATTTATCTATCCACAAGCTGTCTGTATTGCAGGCGTGGATGAAGTGGGGCGTGGTCCTTTAGTGGGGGCAGTCGTCACCGCTGCTGTGATTCTTGATCCTGCTAACCCGATTGCCGGGCTGGCAGATTCCAAGAAACTCTCTGAAAAGCGCCGTGAGGCGTTATACATCGAAATCAAAGAGAAAGCGCTGGCCTGGAGTCTCGGGCGCGCTGAACCACATGAAATTGATGAACTGAATATTTTGCATGCCACCATGCTGGCAATGCAAAGAGCCGTTGCCGGTTTGTGTATTACGCCTGATATGGTGCTGATTGACGGCAATCGCTGCCCTAAACTTCCGATGGCTTCACAGGCGATAGTGAAAGGGGACAGCAAAGTCGCTGAAATTAGCGCAGCCTCAATTTTGGCTAAAGTCACCCGCGACCGCGAAATGGTTGAACTGGATCTTCAGTTCCCTGAATATGGTTTTGCGAAGCACAAAGGCTATCCGACGCCGGTGCATCTTGAAAGTCTTGCCCGTCTTGGAGCCACTACACACCACCGTCGAAGTTTTTCACCGGTGAAACGCGCGCTCGGACTGGCATAACGCGTCATTTGTTCCTGCCCGTTTTTATTGCTAAAAAAGACGGGCACACAAACCTTTAATTCACTCATTTCTGGACTCTGGATATGGCCGAACCTCGTTTTATTCATCTGCGTGTACATAGCGACTATTCCATGGTGGATGGGCTTGCGAAGGTCGGTCCGCTGGTGAAATGCGCAGCGTCACTCGGCATGCCTGCTCTGGCGATTACCGATTTCACTAACTTGTGCGGACTGGTTAAATTTTACGGTGCGGCACATGGCGCAGGTGTAAAACCGATTATCGGTGCAGACCTGAATGTCCAAAGCGAAATTCTGGGTGATGAACTGGCCCAACTGACTGTTCTGGCGATGAATAATCAGGGTTACCAGAACCTGACATTATTGATTTCCAGAGCATATCAGCGCGGTTACGGCGCAGCCGGGCCGATCGTCGACCTCGAATGGCTGGCAGAACTCAATGAAGGTTTGATCCTGCTTTCCGGCGCGAGAATGGGTGATGTCGGTAAGTTTCTGACCCGCGGAAATGATTTGCAAGTCAGTCAGTGCCTGGATTTCTACCAGCAGTATTTCCCTGATCGCTATTATCTCGAATTGATCCGTACCGGTCGGGCAGAAGAAGAAAACTATCTGCATGCGGCGGTCGCACTGGCGACAGAACGCGGTTTGCCGGTGGTGGCAACCAACGACGTGCGCTTTATGGTGCCGGCCGACTTTGATGCCCATGAGATTCGTGTTGCGATCCACGATGGCTTTACACTGGATGATCCTAAACGTCCGCGCAATTACACTTCACAGCAATATATGCGCAGTGAAGATGAAATGTGCGAGCTGTTCGAGGATTTGCCTGAAGCTCTGCAAAACAGCGTGGAAATCGCCAAACGCTGTAATGTCACCATCCGTCTGGGCGAATATTTTCTACCGCAGTTCCCTACCGGTGACATGACCACTGAAGATTTTCTGGTCGAAAAATCAAAAATCGGGCTGGAAGAGCGCCTTGAGTTTTTATTCCCGGATCCGGAAGTTCGTGCACAAAGACGCCCTGAATATGACGAGCGTCTGGACATCGAACTTAAAGTTATCAACCAGATGGGTTTCCCCGGTTACTTCCTGATCGTAATGGAATTCATCCAGTGGTCGAAAGATAACAGCGTGCCTGTCGGGCCGGGGCGTGGTTCCGGTGCGGGTTCTCTGGTGGCGTATGCCCTGAAAATCACCGATCTGGATCCGCTCGAGTTTGACCTGCTGTTCGAACGTTTCCTTAACCCTGAACGTGTTTCCATGCCCGACTTTGACGTCGACTTCTGCATGGAAAAACGCGACCGGGTTATCGATCACGTTTCAGAAATGTATGGCCGCGAAGCGGTCTCGCAGATCATCACCTTCGGTACCATGGCGGCCAAAGCGGTGATCCGCGATGTGGGGCGTGTTCTGGGCCATCCTTACGGTTTCGTTGACCGCATTTCCAAACTGGTGCCTCCTGATCCGGGGATGACGCTTGAAAAAGCATTTGCCGCTGAGCCGCAGTTGCCAGAGATTTACGAGGCTGACGAAGAAGTTAAGTCGCTGATCGATATGGCGCGTCAGCTGGAAGGTGTAACCCGTAATGCCGGTAAACATGCCGGTGGGGTGGTGATTGCGCCGACCAAAATCACTGATTTCGCGCCGCTTTATTGTGACGCAGAAGGTAATCACCCGGTCACGCAGTTCGATAAAAATGACGTGGAATACGCGGGTCTGGTGAAGTTCGACTTCCTCGGTCTGCGTACGCTGACCATCATCGATTGGGCGCTGGAGATGATCAACGCCCGCCGCGCGAAAGCCGGTGAGGCACCGCTGGATATTGCGGCCATCCCGCTGGATGATAAAAAAAGCTTCGACATGCTGCAACGCTCGGAAACCACGGCGGTATTCCAGCTTGAATCCCGCGGCATGAAAGATTTGATCAAACGTCTGAAGCCCGACAGCTTCGAAGATATGATCGCACTGGTCGCGCTGTTCCGCCCTGGGCCATTGCAGTCCGGCATGGTGGATAACTTTATTGACCGTAAACATGGTCGTGAAGAGATTTCTTATCCGGATATCCAGTGGCAGCATGAATCCCTGAAACCTGTGCTGGAGCCGACATACGGCATCATCCTGTATCAGGAACAGGTTATGCAGATTGCGCAGGTTCTGGCCGGTTACTCGCTGGGTGGTGCAGACATGCTCCGCCGTGCAATGGGTAAGAAAAACCCGGTGGAGATGGCCAAGCAGCGCGGTGGTTTTGAAGAGGGGGCCAAATCTCGGGGTATTGACGGCGAACTGGCGATTAAAATCTTTGACCTGGTAGAGAAATTTGCCGGTTACGGTTTTAACAAATCTCACTCGGCGGCTTACGCTTTGGTCTCGTATCAGACGCTGTGGCTGAAAGCGCACTATCCTGCGGAGTTCATGGCGGCGGTAATGACGGCTGATATGGATAATACCGAGAAAGTGGTCGGGCTGGTGGATGAATGCTGGCGTATGGGGCTGAAGATTTTACCGCCTGATATCAACAGCGGTCTGTATCATTTCCACGTGAATGATGAAGGCGAAATTGTTTACGGCATCGGCGCGATTAAAGGCGTGGGTGAAGGTCCGATTGAAGCCATTATTGAAGCGCGTAACGAAGGCGGCTATTTCAAAGAACTGTTTGATCTCTGCGCGCGTGCTGACGTCAAAAAACTGAACAAACGTATTCTCGAGAAGCTGATCATGTCCGGGGCGTTTGACCGCCTGGGACCACACCGTGCCGCGTTGATGAGTTCCCTAAGCGACGCATTGAAAGCCGCTGATCAACATGCCAAAGCCGAGGCGATTGGTCAGGTTGATATGTTTGGTGTGCTTGCAGAAGCACCTGAGCAGGTTGAGAAATCTTACGCGAATGTGATGCCATGGCCGGAACAAACTGTTCTGGATGGCGAACGTGAGACGCTCGGCTTGTATCTGACCGGCCATCCGATCACACAATATTTGAAAGAAATTGAACGTTATGGCGGCGGCCAGCGTTTAAAAGATATGCATCCGACGGAACGGGGCAAAATGACCGTCGCAGTGGGGCTGGTCCTCGCTGCGCGTGTCATGGTCACCAAGCGGGGTAACCGCATTGGGATCTGTACACTTGATGACCGTTCCGGTCGTCTGGAAGTGATGTTGTTCACCGAAGCGTTGGAAAAATTCCAGCATTTATTGGAAAAAGACCGTATCCTTATCGCCACAGGACAGGTCAGCTTTGATGACTTCAGTGGCGGGCTTAAAATGATGGCCCGCGATGTAATGGACATCAGTGAAGCACGGGAAAAATATGCTCGCGGTCTTGCTATCTCGCTGACTGACAGGCAAATTGATGACCAGCTTTTGAACCGTCTCCGCCAATCGTTGGAACCACATCGATCGGGGACGATACCAGTGCATCTGTATTACCAACGAGAAAACGCAAGAGCCCGGCTACGATTCGGGGCGTCATGGCGTGTTACGCCAACGGACAAACTGTTGCTGGATTTGCGAGGCCTGGTCGGTACTGAGCAGGTGGAACTGGAATTTGACTAAAATAGGAATGCTATGAGTCTGAATTTTCTTGATTTTGAACAGCCGATTGCGGAACTGGAAGCGAAAATTGACTCGCTGACTGCAGTCAGCCGTCAAGACGAAAAATTAGATATTAATCTGGACGAAGAAGTTGCACGCTTGCGCGAGAAAAGCGTTGAACTGACCCGTAAGATTTTCTCTGATCTGGGTGCCTGGCAAATTGCCCAACTGGCACGCCATCCTCGTCGTCCTTATACGCTTGATTACATCAAACATATCTTTACCGATTTTGATGAACTGGCGGGTGATCGTGCATTCGCAGACGATAAAGCTATCGTTGGCGGTATTGCTCGTTTGGGCGAACGTGCCGTGATGATCATTGGTCATCAGAAAGGCCGTGAAACGAAAGAGAAAATTCGTCGTAACTTCGGCATGCCCGCCCCGGAAGGGTATCGCAAAGCGCTACGTCTGATGGAAATGGCTGAGCGTTTCAAACTGCCAATCATCACCTTCATCGACACACCGGGCGCTTATCCGGGCGTGGGCGCTGAAGAACGTGGTCAGTCTGAAGCGATCGCCCGTAACCTGCGCGAAATGTCCCGTCTGAATGTCCCGGTTATCTGCACCGTTATCGGTGAAGGTGGTTCAGGTGGTGCACTGGCGATTGGTGTGGGTGATAAAGTTAATATGCTGCAATACAGCACCTATTCGGTTATTTCGCCGGAAGGTTGTGCATCAATTCTGTGGAAGAGTGCGGATAAAGCCCCTCTGGCCGCGGAAGCGATGGGCATCATTGCACCGCGTCTGAAAGAGCTGAAACTGATCGACTCTGTGATCCCTGAGCCTTTGGGTGGCGCTCACCGTAACGTAGAAGCGATGGCTGCTTCTCTGCGTGCACAACTTGAAGCTGATCTGAGCGATCTGGATGTGCTGAGTACGGAAGAGCTGCGTAACCGTCGTTATCAGCGTCTGATGACTTACGGCTACTGCTGATCCTGAACGTGATTTTCGAAAGGCCACGCATTGCGTGGCCTTTTTTATTGTCCGTTTTTATCTATCCATCTTTCCAGCATTCTTAAATTTCCCCATTTCACTTTAAACTCAACGGTAAAGGGTACCCAGCAGGCACTAACCGTGTTTCTATAAATACCTTAGAAAATAAATAACAGAAGGATTTGTCAGATGAATATTATCGCTATCATGCGCCCGGAAGGGGCTTACTACAAAGACGAGCCGATCCGTGAACTGGATAGCGCGCTGACGCTTCTCGGATTTCAGGTCATTTATCCGCGCGATCGCGCGGATCTGCTCAAACTCATCGAAAATAATGCCCGCATTTGCGGCGCTATTTTCGACTGGGATCAGCATAGCGAAGAGCTGTGTACAGCCATTAATGAGCTGAATGAATATCTGCCGCTTTACGCTTTCATCAATACGCATTCGACGCTGGACGTCGACGTTAATGAAATGCGCATGGTGCTCTATTTCTTTGAATACGCACTGAGTGCGGCGGAGGATATTGCCAAACGCATCCGCCAGTACACCGATGAATACATCGATACCATTACACCGCCGCTGACTAAAGCGTTGTTCACCTACGTAGAAGAAGGAAAGTACACTTTCTGTACGCCGGGGCATATGGCCGGTACGGCGTTTTTAAAAAGCCCGGTAGGGACGTTGTTCTATGATTTTTTCGGGGCCAAAACGTTGAAAGCCGATGTGTCGATTTCTGTGACAGAACTTGGTTCCCTGTTGGATCACACTGGTCCGCATCTAGAGGCGGAGGAATATATCGCCCGTACTTTCGGCGCCGAGCAAAGTTATATCGTCACTAATGGCACCTCGACGGCCAATAAAATTGTCGGAATGTATGCGGCACCGGCAGGGAGTACGGTGCTGATTGACCGCAACTGTCATAAATCGCTCGCCCATCTGATGATGATGACCAATATTGTGCCGGTCTATTTGCGTCCCAATCGCAACGCGTATGGCATTCTTGGCGGGATTCCTAAGCATGAATTCACCCGCGAAAGCATCGAAGAGAAAATTGCACAGACAGAGAATGCCACCTGGCCAGTGCACGCAGTGATCACTAACTCGACTTACGACGGCTTGCTGTACAACACGGATTACATCAAAAACACACTGGATGTTCCGTCGATTCATTTCGATTCTGCATGGGTGCCATACACTAATTTCCATCCGATTTATGACGGTAAAAGCGGAATGAGCGGCGAGCGCATTCCCGGAAAAGTCATTTACGAAACGCAATCAACGCACAAACTACTGGCAGCTTTCTCACAGGCATCGATGATTCACATTAAGGGTGATTACAACGAAAGTACCTTTAATGAAGCCTATATGATGCACACCACAACATCGCCAAATTACGGCATTGTGGCTTCTGCAGAAACTGCCGCGGCGATGTTGCGCGGTAACCCCGGACGGCGTCTCATTAACCGCTCGGTTGAACGCGCGCTGCATTTCCGTAAGGAGATACAGCGGTTGCGGGAAGAAACCGAGGGCTGGTTCTTTGATATCTGGCAGCCTGAATATATTGATGAAGCCGAGTGCTGGCCGCTGAATCCCGATCAAAACTGGCACGGTTTTGCCAACGCCGATACCGATCATATGTATCTTGATCCGATCAAAGTGACGATCCTGACACCCGGAATGGATGAAACGGGTAAGCTGGAAGAACAGGGGATCCCGGCGGCGTTAGTGGCGAAATTCCTCGATGAGCGCGGTGTGGTGGTAGAAAAAACCGGCCCGTACAATCTGCTTTTCCTGTTCAGTATCGGCATTGATAAAACCAAATCCATGAGTCTGATGCGCGGCCTGACTGATTTTAAGCGCAGTTATGATCTCAATTTGCGGGTCAAGAATATGCTGCCTGATCTGTATGCGGAAGATCCTGATTTTTATCGCAATATGCGGATTCAGGATCTGGCGCAGGGGATCCACAAACTGATCGTTCGTCACGACCTGCCGCGTTTAATGTTGGAAGCATTTGATGTGCTGCCGGAAATGAAAATGACGCCGTACGAAATGTTCCAGCATCAGGTACGCGGACATATTGATGAATGCGACATTGATGAACTGGTCGGCAAAGTGTCAGCCAACATGATCCTGCCTTATCCGCCGGGTGTACCTGTGGTGATGCCGGGCGAGATGATCACGGAAGAAAGTCGGGCTGTGCTCGATTTCCTGATTATGCTTTGTTCAATAGGCGAGCGTTACCCTGGTTTTGAAACTGATATTCATGGAACGCGGCTCACAGAAGACGGGCGCTATCTGGTGAAGGTCTTAAAACTTCCGGAAGCGGGTTAGCAAACTGCCCTCTTTAAGAGGGCTTTTTATTGACGTGTTTGGCCGCCCTGAGTAACGTGCAGGTCAGAAATCAACAGGACATGACTATGCTTAATCTCCGCCAGATCCACCATATCGCCATCATTGGCTCTGATTATCAGGCCAGCAAACACTTCTACTGTGACATTCTCGGGTTCACGTTACTGGGGGAGTTTTACCGTGAGGAACGCGATTCCTGGAAAGCTGACCTGGCGCTTAATGGTCATTACACCATTGAATTATTCAGCTTTCCGCAACCGCCAGCCCGGCCAAGTCGTCCTGAGGCGTGCGGATTACGCCATCTGGCGTTCAGCGTTGAAGATATCGCACAGTCCATTTCCGCCCTCACTGAAGCCGGCATTGTCTGCGAACCGGTAAGAATTGATCCTTACACCGGCAAAAAATTTACTTTCTTCAACGATCCGGATGGCTTGCCGCTGGAACTGTACGAATCCTGATTATCCTATGAGTTCAAAACTGACCGTGACATTTCTTTCAAAACATCTGCTCAATAAAATCGGTGATGCACGAAGACTTTGCGTTGCGTTCAGCGGCGGACTGGATTCTTCCGTACTGCTGGCCGGACTGGCTGAGTTACGCGACAAAGCGTTGCCGGATATCGAACTGCGTGCATTGCATATCCACCATGGACTAAGCCAGTTTGCAGATGACTGGGTCGCACACTGCCAGACGTTTTGTCAGCAGCGAGATATTCCTTTCTCCGTCGCTAAAGTGCAGGTAGATGCGCAGGAAGGTGGGATTGAAGCGGCGGCACGAACGGCACGTTATCAGGCATTTGCTGAAAGTCTGACTGCTGGTGAAGTGTTACTGACAGCACAACACCTGAATGACCAATGTGAAACTTTCATGCTGGCGCTTAAACGTGGAAGCGGACCTGCCGGTCTCTCGGCGATGAGCGGGGACAGTTCAACACACGGTTATCGCTTGTTACGGCCTTTTCTGGAGCTCAGCCGTGAGCAGCTTGAAGAATACGCGAAGCAGTTAAAGCTCTGCTGGATTGAAGATGACAGTAACCGGGATGCCCGCTTTGATCGCAATTTTCTGCGACTGGATATTTTTCCCGCACTTTACCAGCGCTGGCCGCACTTTGCGCAAGCCACAGCCCGCAGCGCATCACTTTGCGCAGAACAGGAGACGCTGCTGGATGAGTTGCTCAGTGAGTCTCTCACTTCATTGACCGATGAGCAGGGCAGTCTGTCGGTTGAGAGGCTGAAGGCGTTTTCAGCCGTCAGACGCTCTGCGCTATTACGTCGCTGGCTGGCATTGCGTGGCGCAAGAATGCCTTCGCGTGAACAACTGCAGAGAATATGGGATGAGGTAGCTTTGAGCCGCGAAGATGCCCAGGCGCAGTTAGTGCTGGGGAAAATGGTAGTCCGGCGTTTCCGTGGGCGTTTGTATGTATTGCCAGAACGCCGGTCGCTTAAAGATCAAATCCTCTGCTGGGATCCGGCTGAAAAATTAACGCTACCTGACGGTCTGGGCTGTCTGATTGCCGATCATGTTCTCATCGCGCAGGGGGCTGACTGTTTGATCCGCCAGCCACGTGCTGGCGAAAAGATCACTGTGCGTTTTCAGGTGCAGGGATATATCGAAAAAGTCGGGCGGGATCGTGCGCGCCAGGCGAAAAAATTGTGGTCTGAGTTAGGTGTGCCGCCATGGGAACGAGGTCGTATCCCTTTGGTTTATTACAATGATCAATTGATGGCAGCCCCGGGTTGGTTTATTACGCGCCAGTCCCGGGCTGAAAATAATGAAGCGCAATGGCGGATCATCTGGTCGGCTGCGTAATAAACGGAAAGAACGGTTTATTTGAGGCGGATGTTATTTGCCCGGGGAGTTGTGATGCAAGTAATGGGAAGAACACTGGCAGGGATAGTGGCATCGATGCTGATCAATTTGCCTGCTCTGGCGGGGGGAAATGTGGCTGACGGGCAGTCTAAATCAGCCAGCTGCTCGGCATGTCACGGCGCAACGGGTAAAGCCATTAATTCGATTTATCCTAATCTGGCAGGGCAAAATGCAGATTATCTGGCGCTTTCACTGCATGCTTACAAGAAGGGTGAGAGAAGTGGCGGGCAGGCGGGTGTGATGCAGGCTTTTAGTGCGTCATTATCCGATCAGGATATCAGTGATTTGGCAGCGTATTACGCCAGTCTGACGTCGTTGAAATGATATTGCCTCAGAAATGCAAACGGGCAATCCTGAGATTGCCCGTTAGGTAACTGACGTCGGTTGTCGCTATTCGGCACTGACGACAACGGTGCCAATTTCCGGATGGCTAAAGCTTTCAATGTGATCCAGACGCAGATCTCGTTGTTCGCCGTTCGCCTCAACCACCAGATATTCCACTTTCTTACGCATTAACAAATCGTTGGCTTTAGCCTCAACGACTTCTCCGCTACGCATCTTCAGCGTCAAAACCAGGTGATGCTGGCAGGCGAGCTCGAGATTATCGTAGTCATCACAATTGATGGGTTGGTACTCATCATTCATCGACATAATCGCTCACCAATAAGTTAGCGGCGGCGTAGGCCGCCTGGTCCCTAACGGAAGACGGAAGTTCAGCATTTGCTGCGACTTCGTCCAATGCTTTCAATACACAGCCCAACGCATCGGGCACATATCCGAGATCACCGCTGGCAATTTCAGAATATCTACGGCGTACCAACTCACAGTATTGTTGCATAAGTTCTCCCTAAAAAGCGTATCCCTCTGAGGAAAGCGCAGAAAGATAAGCTCTCAGTATTTAACGACTATAGCACAGGAGAGTGTGAGTTATTAGCAGGCCTGTAAAGGTAAATCGTTTGCGTAAAGCCTTTATTGCGGATGACCATCGGGGGAAAACTGGCCGCAGCAGGATGCTTTCAAGTACACTGTGCGTCTATTATCAAGGGGTTTACCATGGCGTTAAAAGCAACCATTTATAAAGCAGCGGTCAATATCGCTGATATGGATCGTAATTTCTTTCATGACGCCAGCCTGACTCTGGCACAGCATCCTTCCGAAACAGAACAACGCATGATGCTGCGTCTGCTGGCATGGATTTACCATGCCGACGAACGACTGACTTTTACCCGCGGATTAAGCGCCGAAGATGAGCCGGAAATCTGGCGTAAAAACGACCATAACGGCATCGAATTATGGGTCGAATTAGGACTACCTGATGAGAAGCGTCTGAAAAAAGCCTGTAACCAATCGCGTGAGGTGGTCCTTTATGCGTATGGTGAGCGTGCTGCGAAAGTCTGGTGGTCGCAAATCGAGGGGAAAGTCAGAGGTTTTGAGAACCTGCGTATCCGTTATTTAGAAGATGAGTTGCTGAATCAATTGACTGCTTTTGGCAGCCGTACCATGAACTTACAGGCCACATTGCAGGACGGAACTATTTGGCTTTCTGATGCTCAGAGTAATTTGGAAATTCATTTTTCTGAATGGAAAGAGTCTGTCATAAAAGAAGCCAGGTAATCAGCGTGCTAATCCTTTCAGGAAAACTGGAAATACCTGACAGCGAAATCGAATTAACGGCGATCCGCGCTCAGGGCAACGGCGGTCAAAACGTCAATAAAACATCAACGGCTATCCATTTACGCTTTGATATTAAAGCGTCGAGTTTGCCAGAATATTACAAAGAGCGGTTACTGGCTTTTAATCATCATTCTGTTACTGCCGACGGCTGGGTCATTATCAAAGCCCAGGAATACCGGAGTCAGGAGATGAATCGAGAAGCCGCTCTGGCCCGGTTGGGGGCACTGATTTCACAGGCGATGGTAGTAGAAAAACCGCGCCGCGCGACGAAGCCGACTCGTGGGTCTAAAATTCGTCGGGTTGAAAGTAAAGTTCGCAAGGGTGCGACAAAAGCATTACGGGGCAAAATACGTTAGCCCTAACTTCGTGCTGCAGGACAATTTTTATCTCGGCACTGTAGAAAAGCAGTAGGGGAGAAACTGTGAAAAAAATCATCATTAGTGCAGTGCTGGCGCTCGGGGCGCTGTCACTCTTCGGTTGCCATACCGCCGCCTTTAATCATGAAAAACCGTTGCAGGCTATGCAGCAGAGTTACAGTGGCGTGTTGCCGTGCGCAGATTGCAGTGGCCTGAAGACGTCATTATTCCTGGATCAGGATGGGACTTACATCCTTCAGGAGGAATATCAGGGCGGCAAAGAGGGCGATCAGGTGTTTGCCAGCTACGGACGCTGGGCCCGCACTGCGGATAAACTGGTGCTGACGGACAGCCAGGGCGAGAAACGTTATTTCCATCCGAAAGATGAAAATCTGGAAATGTTGGATCAAAGCGGTGAGCCGATTACGTCCACATTCAACTATACGTTGACGCCGGTGCAGCAGAATTTGCCGAAAACGCCAATGGCACTGAGCGGAATGATGCAATACAGCGCCGATGCTGCTTCCTTTAAAGATTGTGCGACAGGCAACATATTCCCGATGTCGGCAAATAAATCGCTGGAAGAAGGGTATCTTGCCTCGCGTAAAACCCCCAATCAGCTGGTCTTCCTTTCTATGGACGGGCATTTCATGACAGAGCCGTCAATGGAAGAAGGGCAGGTGCGAAAGGCTGTGGTTGCAGATAAAAACGTACGGTTTGATGCAACGAAGTCCTGCCCGTAAAAGCGATTAGGCTCAGGCGGAATAGCACAAATAAAAATGCCCGCATTACGCGGGCATTTTTATGGACAAATGATCATCAGCGGATCTTAACGCGGGATCTGGCTCAGCAGATATTCCACGATATCGCTTTGTTTGATCATCTGTTTTTCGCCAGTGCGACGGTTTTTGTATTCCAGCTCTTCAGCATCCAGATTACGATCACCAATCACCACCTGATGCGGCACACCGATCAGTTCCATGTCCGCGAACATGACGCCCGGACGTTCTTTACGATCGTCGAGGATCACATCGATACCGTGTGAACGCAGTTCTTTATACAGCGCTTCTGCCGCATCTTTCACACGGAAAGATTTGTGCATGTTCATTGGCAGGATAGCGACCTGGAACGGCGCGATAGCATCCGGCCAGATAATACCGCGGTCATCGTGGTTTTGTTCAATCGCCGCAGCGACCACACGAGTCACACCAATACCGTAACAACCCATGGTCATCAACTGGTTACGGCCATCTTCGCCCTGAACGGTAGCATTCATCGCTTCGGAATATTTGGTTCCCAGCTGGAAGATATGACCGACTTCGATACCGCGTTTAATGACCAGCGTTCCCTGACCATCAGGGCTTGGATCACCGGCTACCACATTACGGATATCGGCTACTTCTGGCAGCGCAGCATCGCGATCCCAGTTAATTCCGAAATAGTGTTTACCGTCGATGTTAGCGCCTGCGCTGAAATCGCTCATTGCAGCAACAGTACGATCCGCGACGATTGGCATTGGCAGATTAACCGGACCGAGTGAACCCGGGCCAGCCGCGACGATTTCACGAATCTCCGCTTCCGTTGCAAATGTTAGTGGTGCAGCAACTTGTGACAGCTTCTCGGCTTTGATTTCGTTCAGCTCATGATCACCACGAACCAGCAAACCAACCAGTTTATGACCGCTTTCCGCTGTTGCATGAACCATCAGAGTTTTCACCGTTTTCTCAACCGGAACCTGGAACTGTTCTGTCAGTTCAGCGATAGTTTTTGCGTCCGGCGTTTCGACAATCCGCATTTCTTCTGTTGCTGCAGCACGTGGCGTTGCGGGTGCCAGTGCTTCTGCGAATTCGATGTTAGCGGCGAAATCCGAAGAATCAGAGAATACGACATCATCTTCACCGCTCTGTGCCAGCACCTGGAATTCGTGAGAGGCGCTGCCGCCGATAGAACCGGTATCCGCCAGCACGGCACGGAAATCCAGACCCATACGGTTGAAAATCTGACTGTAGGCCGCGTACATCGCGTCATAAGTTTCCTGCAAAGATTCCTGCGTCGTATGGAATGAGTAGGCATCTTTCATCAGGAATTCACGGGAACGCATTACACCAAAACGCGGGCGAACTTCGTCACGGAATTTAGTTTGGATCTGGAAGAAATTCAGTGGCAGCTGCTTGTATGAGCTGACTTCATTACGGATCAGGTCAGTGATCACTTCTTCATGGGTTGGACCCAGTACGAACGGGCGCTCGCCACGATCAACGAAACGTAACAATTCCGGACCATATTGCTCCCAACGTCCGCTCTCCTGCCACAAATCAGCGGGCTGGACTACCGGCATCGACACTTCAATGGCGTTCGCGTTGTTCATTTCTTCGCGTACGATGTTTTCAACTTTCTTGAGAACACGTAAGCCGGTCGGCAGCCAGGTATACAGGCCTGAGGCCAGTTTACGGATCATCCCTGCGCGCAGCATCAGCTGGTGGCTGATAACTTCCGCGTCGGCTGGCGTCTCTTTCAGTGTAGAGAGCAGATATTGAGTAGTACGCATGATGTGTTGGTTCCGTTAGCACTGCAAATTGCAATCGGGCTGCCATGGGCAGCCAAAACGTGAAAAGTGGCTTAGTTTACCAGCGAGTTGCTATTGTCAAAAGAGAGGCAGAGGAAATTTAGTCTTTGTCGAGGGACAATACCTGATTCACAGAGCCTGTGACCCGCCAGCGGACATTAAACTCGAGTAAACGAACGGCATAATCGCGCGCTGTGGCTTCACCTTTGCGATAAGCCGGACGGGGATCCTGTCCTAAAACCTGCGTGATGAAGCGGCGCAGATGCGGGTATTGCCTCGCATGCTCAGCCAGCTGCTGTTCAGCCTGTGGTAAAAATTCTACCGGCATATCGGCATCAGGTGCGTGCTGAGCAAAACCGGCGTGTGCATCAGGATGGCTTTCCGCAAAGGGAAGATACGGCTTAATGTCCACAACAGGTGTGCCATCCACTAAATCCAGACTGCCAAGCTGCAGAATGACATTCTGACCCTGACAGCGAATCCCTTTCAGTTCAACCAGAGACATCCCGAGCGGATTAGGCCGGAAGGTTGAACGGGTGGCAAATACACCGGTACGCACATTCCCGCCCAAACGTGGTGGGCGAACTGTCGGACGCCAGCCGCTTTCCATCGTCTGATGGAAAATAAACATCACCCATAAATGGCTGAAGTCTTCCAGCCCGCGAACAGCTTCGGGCTGGTTATAAGGCGGATGCAGATGTAATTCGCCGCCACCATCCTGGATCAATCCGGGCTGGCGCGGAACAGCAAACTTCTCTTTATAGGGCGAGTGAATGATCCCTATTTGCTCAAAAGAAAATGAGGTCATTTAAACGTGACGTTCAGGGCGGAACCCTGACAAATCGCCTGCTGGAAGCAGCCTGGTACGCCGCTGATAATCTGGCACTGATGTAACAATACGGCATTGGCCTTCATATAGGATGCACGGGTCAGCATTCTTTTCCGTGCAGTAGCCAGACTCGGTGGCGCATCATTTTGAGCGCTCTGGCAAGATTCGCCGGAGACTTCGCCCAGATCACGGAATGGAGTTCCGACTAAAGCTTCTGCATCTTTATAGAGCTTTACAGGAGCGGGGCGTACTGGTGCCGGCTTTGGTTTGACAGGTTTTGGTTCTTCTTTTACAACAGGCGCAGGGGGGGTTGGCTGTGTGTGTTGAGTCAGGGAACAACCCGCCAGCAAAAGTGCCGACAAACAGAGAGGTAAAGCACGCATGGTATATCCTCTGCTTTTTAATATGTTTACAGGAAAGAATGTGGCGTTATTGAACCAAGGTATTGAGAAAATAACAAGGCGGGCATAAGCCCGCCTTGTTATTTATTTATGAAAAGATGTATTTGCGAGTCTACTATCTTAGAAACGAATACTCAGGAAAAATGTAGGGTTCCTGATTTCGGGCAATTACCAACCTTTCACTGCGCCACCGTTGAAGATTTTATTCGCTGCAGCGTTCACTTCATCAGACTGGTAAGCCTGAACGAATTTCTTCACGTTTTCAGCATCTTTGTTATCTTCACGTGCAACGATCAGGTTCACGTATGGAGATTCTTTATCTTCTACGAAGATACCGTCTTTCTCTGGCGTCAGGTTGATCTGGCTGGCGTAAGTGGTGTTGATTACGGCCAGAGCGATTTTCGCATCATCCAGTGAACGTGGCAGTTGTGGTGCTTCGAGTTCGACCAGTTTCAGATTTTTAGGGTTCTCAGTCACATCCAGAACTGTCGGTAACAGACCAACACCGTCTTTCAGTTTGATCAGACCTTGTTTTTGCAGCAGCAGCAGAGAACGGCCTAGGTTAGTCGGGTCGTTTGGCAGCGCAACCTGGTCGCCATCTTTCAGCTCATCAATAGATTTGATTTTCTTAGAGTAACCGGCGATTGGGTAAACGAACGTGTTACCCACCGGGACCAGTTTGTAACCGCGATCTTTGATCTGCTGATCAAGATAAGGTTTATGCTGGAAGGCGTTAACATCGATGTCACCTTTGCTCAGTGCTTCGTTAGGCAATACATAATCATTGAAAGTCACCAGCTCAACATCAAGACCGTATTTCTCTTTAGCTACTTTCTGTGCAACTTCAGCGACCTGCTGTTCAGAGCCTACGATCACACCCACTTTGATGTGATTTGGATCTTGTTCTTTTGGCCCGCAGCCCACTAAAGCCAGCGATCCCAGAAGCGCGCCGACAACTGCAATGGATTTGAATTTGTTAGACATGTCCTTTCCTCAATAAACGGATATAAATCATTCACAGGTAGCTATTACAGCTGTTGTTTCGTTATTTATGTGTGACTGCTTTTACGATGCGGTCGCCACAAAATTGAATTAAATACACCAAAACCACTAGCAGGACTAATACAGTATTCATGACAGTTGCGTCGTAACCGATATAACCGTACTGATAACCGATTTGTCCCAAACCACCGGCACCGACAGCGCCACCCATAGCAGAATAGCCTACAAGAGTGATCAGCGTGATGGTGGCAGCATTGACCAGACCTGGCAGAGCTTCCGGCAATAAGATTTTTCGGATGATCTGCATCGGTGTTGCACCCATTGCGCGGGCGGCTTCCACCAGACCGCTTGGAATTTCCAGCAGGGCATTCTCAACCATGCGGGCAATAAACGGCGCAGCACCCACAGTCAGCGGGACAATCGCTGCCTGCAAACCGATTGAGGTGCCGACAATCATACGCGTGAAGGGAATCATCCATACCAGCAAGATAATAAAAGGAATGGAACGGAAAATGTTAACCAGCGCCGACATCACGCGATAGATATTTTTATTCTCTGCAATCTGACCCGGACGGGTGACGTACAGCAGTACGCCGAAAGGCAAACCTAACACAAAACCAAAGAAGCCAGAGGTTAGCGTCATGATGACCGTTTCCCAGATTCCGCGGCCCATTAACCACATCATTGCCTCAGACATAACCCAGCACCTCTACTTTCACCTGATTCTCATGCAGGAACTGAATTGCCGCCTGAGTATTTTCTTCTGAACCGTGCATTTCTGTCAGCATAATCCCGAACTTTACACCGCCGGCATAATCCATCTGAGCACTGATAATATTATTGTTGATGTCAAAGCGACGGACTGCTTCGGAAAGCAGCGGGGCATCAACGGACTGACCGGTAAATTCCAGGCGCAGTAAAGGAA
Source organism: Rahnella sp. CG8 (assembly GCF_023701875.1). NCBI lineage: Bacteria > Pseudomonadati > Pseudomonadota > Gammaproteobacteria > Enterobacterales > Yersiniaceae > Rahnella > Rahnella sp. CG8. Next base: position 1,684 of record NZ_JABAED010000028.1, on the reverse strand, counting down.
CGCGACCCGTTTCAGGCTGGGGTACCAGACGCACGGCGTAATCTTCCGGAATATCCAGGTGCAACGTTGACTGAATAAATTGCTGTGCAAGCGGAGTCTTAGGATGTGAGAACATCTCGCTTACTTTATCCTGCTCAATCAGTTTGCCATCGCTGATCACAGCAACTTGATCGCAAATGCGTTTTACGACGTCCATCTCATGGGTGATCAGCAGAATCGTGAGACCCAGACGACGGTTGATATCTTTTAGTAATTCCAGGATTGCGCGGGTGGTAGCTGGATCCAGTGCACTGGTAGCTTCATCACACAGCAATACTTTTGGATTACTGGCCAGCGCACGGGCAATGGCTACGCGTTGTTTTTGTCCACCGGAAAGATTCGCCGGGTAGGCATCATGCTTATCTTCCAGCCCGACCAGGCTCAGCAGCTCGGAAACTCGTTTCTTAATATCGGCTGAAGAAAGATTGTCGAGTTCGAGTGGCAGGGCAACGTTGCCAAAAACGGTGCGTGACGACAGCAGGTTAAAGTGCTGGAAAATCATGCCAATCTGGCGGCGTGCGCGGGTCAGCGCTTTCTCTGAGAAGGACATCAGATCCTGACCATCGACCAACACCTGGCCTTTAGTCGGGCGCTCCAGCAAATTGACGCAGCGTATTAAGGTACTTTTCCCCGCGCCGGAAGAACCGATTACGCCATAAATTTGTCCGGCAGGGACGTGAAGACTCACGTCAGAGAGCGCGACGATCTGGCGCGAACCCTGCAGGAAAATCTTGGTGATGTTAGAAAGTTTAATCATATTATTTTTTATTCTGTCTTTTTGCCGTGACGTGGTGAATTTAATTCTGCGGAGGTCTTCCCCGTAGCATGTCGTGGATGCTAAGGCGTCTAGACGTCTAAGTCAACCAGGTTAGCATTCTCACAAGCATTGAAAACATGCGATACTGGCGCCGTTAATCAGCCATCAGGAGCAAATTCGTGGCACAACCTGTTTCAGCAATCTTTCTCGACCGTGATGGCACTTTGAATGTCGATCATGGTTATGTACATGAAATCGATAACTTCCAGTTTATCGACGGTGTAATCGATGCTTGTCTTAAATTAAAAGAGATGGGCTTTTTACTGGTGCTGGTCACCAATCAGTCCGGTATAGCACGCGGCAAATTTACTGAAGATCAGTTTCTGACTCTGACCGAGTGGATGGACTGGTCGCTTGCCGATCGTGGCGTGGATCTCGACGGTATCTATTTTTGTCCGCATCATCCTGAAGGCTTGGTTAAAGAGTTTACACAAGCCTGTGATTGCCGTAAGCCGCAACCTGGGATGTTTTTGACAGCCAAAGAAGAACTAGGCATTGATATGGCCTCTTCTTATATGGTGGGCGACAAACTGGAAGATATGCAGGCAGCTGCTGCTGCAGGAGTGGGGCATAAGATTTTAGTTCGTACCGGCAAACCCGTAACCCCGGAAAGTGAAAGTGCTGCGGATGCGGTACTGGAAAGCCTTGCTGCATTGCCTTCCTTTATAGCAAAAGGGCAGAAATAACGGCTTCTGGACAAAAAAACGGCAAACGAAATAAAACTGTATTTATTCGCTTGCCATTAAAATCCAACTCCCTATAATGCCGCTCCATCGACAGGGAACAACGTGAACAACATCACGAAGTGACCGGGTCGGAAAGATTAAA
>NZ_JABAED010000027.1:0-59359 GCF_023701875.1 Rahnella sp. CG8 | reverse complement strand
TGGAGAAAGGGTAATTCTGATAGTGAAGGATCCGACATTACTAAGTGAGCGTTGTATCTAATCCTGGGGGCAGGTCAATTGGGCTATATCCATCGGATGTAAACTCTATCTCTCTTGGGTCTTCATCATTAGAATTGGAGATGATAAATTCAACATTAAGCCTCATATCTTCATCATCATTAACTATCAAGGTAGCACTATCATTAATTTTAAGCTTAGATAGAGCAGAGTCGAAAAGAATCCCTATATAGGAACTATTAATCATTGAATTACCATGCTCCCCTCCAGACTCAACGAAAAAATCAAATAGGAATGGGTTAGGCGTTGAAACGCCTAATAGGCAATAGTTCTTTGCAGCATTAGAGATGATTTTATTATCACTCATCAATGCATAGGACAATATGCATGCTTCAAAAACAGAGCTAGCAACCTTTCTTCCAGTCCCGTCTAAGAATGGATGTTGAGGTAACATACTTTCAACAGCATTATTATACAAAGCAATTAAATCACCACTTAGCATACTCATGCTATCTATCGGTGGAAGGTTAAATAATCTACATGCAAGTCGATCAAGTTGCTCATCAATTGAATAAAGAGATTCTTTTGTTGAGTCAAACTTTTCAGGCAACTGTTGAGTCAGCTTGCCCTGCTCTCGCGACAAAACAGCTTTGCATATGCTCAACAACATTTCACCACTTAAAATATCTTTCATTTCTTCTAAAATTTTAGATGGATTTTTGATGGTGCCAATAACTTTTGATACTGCTTCCAAAACCGGTGCATACCCGAAGAATCTAGTGGATTCAGCGCCCGATATCTCCTTCAGTTCGTCAACTACACCACGGATTGAATTTTTATATACTCGTGAGTGTACGCTAAGAGAAGAAGATAAATGTTTGTATTCTTGTCTTTGACTTTCAGATAATCCCAGAAGGTTTTTTTCGATGAAATCAGTAGCTTCAGACTCATTAAAAAAATCAATATCGAAAACAGGGCAATTTATATTATAATTCTCACTTAAAATTAGCCAAGCCTCCTCAATAATACCCACTCGACCAAATATAATTATTGGGTTTTTATTTCTCTTGGATACTTTACTGACGTCGAGCAAAAAGTCTTCAAATGAATCTTGGGTTACTCTTAGCCTAGCCTCATCTAAAGAGTCAATTATTAAACCAACCGTCCCGGAATTCCATGCGGATAAAATATCTTTGTTTGCCAATCCACCAATGACATAATTACCTGCAATACTTGAAGCCTTCGATAAATCCAAATATATACTACCAGTTTTATTGCTTAGTTCTCTCGCCAGCACTGATTTACCAACAGCCCCTGGGGCGCTTATAAGTATTATTCTTGCGCCATTAACATCCCCTGTCAGGCTTTCATTCAGCGAAAGTCTGGCTGGAACGTAGTCCGTAGTTAAATCTTGAGAGAAAAACCAACCATCACCATCTTCATTATCACTTATTACATGAACGCCACTTAAAAGGTCCGATATGTCGTCGATTTTGTATTCCATATTATTTCTTACTCCTAAAATAAGTTGATCTGGATATGTTTAGTTCAATCTGAGGTCTAAAGTGGCTGACCTATACTCCAACGATCTATCATATGTTAGTCCTATAATCTAACGATAATGAAAAATGAGAGCGTCCGCTTTTCGCTTAAACCAGACTGCCAGATCAAGTCTGAGCTAATACTACTCAGCAAGTGATCCCCACGTTGTGCCACCCTCCATCAATCCGTCCCAAATTGTATGCCGCCTGACAGGGCGGCATTCTTTTATCCATGAATACATCCATCCCAAACAACGACATTCCGCGCCTGCTGCGCAATCTGATCCGCATTGGCACCATTGCCGAGGTGGATTTAGACGCGGCAACTTGTCGCGTGAACACCGGCGGCAACGTCACCGACTGGCTGCACTGGCTGACTTCCCGCGCGGGGCGCTCCCGTTCCTGGTGGGCACCGTCCATCGGCGAGCAGGTTTTGCTGTTCTGCCTGGGCGGTGAGCTGGATACCGCCTTTGTGATGTCCGCTGTTTTTTCTGATGAATTTCCTGCCCCGTCTGCCTCGGCGGATGCTGTACACGTCACTTTCCCCGACGGCGCGGTGATCGAGTACGAACCCAAAACCGGCGCGCTGCTGGCAACCGGTATCAAGTCTGCCACGGTGAATGCTGCCGATAAGGTTGCAGTCACTGCCCCGCTGATTACCTGCACGGCGAAAACGCGCATCACGCTCGACACGCCGGAGGTGGTCTGCACCAACAAACTCACCACCGGCACTATCGAGATTAAGCAAGGCGGCAAGATGACTGGCAACCTCACCCACACAGGCGGCAGCATCACGTCAAACGGCGTGGTGGTTCATACCCATAAACACGGCGGCGTCCAGACGGGCAGCGGCCAGACGCAGGTGCCTTCATGACGAATGCCAAATACATCGGTCTGGCTCGCGACTCGGGGCGCAGCGTCGAAGACCTGGCACACATTCAGCAGTCGGTCAGCGACATTCTGCGCACGCCCGTCGGTTCCCGCGTCATGCGCCGTGACTATGGTTCACTGCTATCGATGCTGACTGACCGCCCGCAGAATGCGGCGCTGCGGCTGCAAATCATGGCGGCCTGTTACAGCGCGATCCTCAAGTGGGAGCCACGCGTCAGCCTGACCGGCATCACCTTTGAAACGACGTTCGACGGGAAAATGGTGGTGGAACTCACCGGCACCCGCAAAGACACGTCCGCCGCCATTTCCTTAACCTTACCCGTGAGCTGAATTATGGCAACTATCGACCTGAGCCAGTTACCCGCCCCCGACGTGGTGGAGGTGCTGGATTACGAAATCCTCCTGGCGGAGCGCAAAGCCACGCTGGTATCGCTTTACCCCGAAGACCAGCAGGCCGCCATCGCCCGCACGCTGACCCTGGAGTCTGAGCCCATTGTGAAGCTGCTGGAGGAGAACGCCTACCGCGAAGTGATCCTGCGTCAGCGGGTTAACGAGGCGGCGCAGGCGGTGATGCTGGCCTATGCCACCGGCACAGACCTGGACAACATCGCCGCCACGTTCAGCGTGGAGCGCCTGACCATCACGCCTGCGGATACGGTCAGCGTGCCTGCTGTCGCAGCAGTGATGGAAAGCGATGCGGATTTGCGTATCCGGGCGCAGCAGGCGTTTGAAGGCCTGAGCGTGGCCGGTCCGGTCGGTTCCTATGAGTATCACGGGCGCTCGGCTGACGGGCGGGTGGCGGATATTTCAGTGGTCAGCCCGTCGCCCGCCTGCGTGACGATTTCCGTGCTGGCACAGACCGGCAACGGCACCGCTCCCGCTGACCTGCTGGCCGTGGTGCAGGCCGCGCTCAATGACGAGAACGTGCGCCCGGTGGCTGACCGCGTGACCGTCCAGTCGGCTACGGTGGTGAATTACACCATCGACGCCGTGCTGTATCTGTTTCCGGGTCCGGAAGCCGAACCCATCCGCGAAGCTGCCGAAGCCAGGCTTATCGCTTACACCACCGCGCAGCACCGGTTAGGCCGCGACATCCGGCTGTCGGCGATTTATGCCGCGCTGCACGTTGAGGGCGTGCAACGGGTGGAGCTGAAAAGCCCCGCCGCTGACATCGAGCTGGATAAAACGCAGGCGTCATTCTGCACCGCGTACACCCTGAAAGTGGGCGGCTACGATGAGTGATCGCCTGCTGCCCGTCGGTTCCTCGGCTCTTGAGGTTGCCGCCGCCGAGGCCTGCGCCGCGCTTGAAAACGTGCCGGTGCCGCTGCGGCAGCTTTGGGATCCGCTGACCTGTCCGGCGAAGTTTTTGCCTTACCTGGCGTGGGCGCTGTCGGTTGACCGCTGGGATGAAAACTGGCCGGTTGCCACTAAGCGCCGCGTCATTCAATCCGCCTGGTTCATTCACTGCCATAAGGGAACTATCGGTGCCATCCGGCGCGTGGTGGAGCCGCTCGGCTACCTGATTAACGTGACCGAGTGGTGGGAAACCAATGACGAACCGGGCACGTTTCGCCTGGATATCGGCGTGCTGGAAACCGGCATCACCGAAGACATGTATTTGGAGATGGAGCGGCTGATTGCCGACGCCAAACCGGCCAGCCGCCATCTGATTGGCCTGACCATCACCCAGGATATTAAAGGCGACGTTTACACCGGTGCGGCGCACTACCTGGGCGAACTGCTGACCGTTTACCCCGCATAAGAGGACGTTATGAGCACATTTAAATCCGTTGTCACCACGCTCGGCCAGTCGCGCATTGCGGCGGCCATTGCGGCGGGGACTGACATCAACATCACGCAGCTTGCCGTCGGTGACGGCAACGGCAAGCCGACCACGCCGGTTGCCACGCAGACCAAACTGGTTAAAGAGGTGTACCGCACGCCGCTCAACTCTTTAAAGCTCGACCCGACTCATGGCAACTGGGTCATTGCCGAGGCGGTACTCTCTGCGAGCGTCGGCGGTTTCTGGATGCGTGAAATGGGGCTGTTTGCCGACGACGGTACGCTGATTGCCGTCTGCAACATGGCGGACACCTACAAACCGACCCTGGCGGAAGGTTCAGGGCGCACGCAAACTTTACGTATGGTGATTGCGGTCAGCAACACCGAGGCCATCAGCCTGCTGATCGACGACTCGGTGATTATGGCAACGGAACAGTATGTGAATGACCTGCTGGCCGCACATGAAAAATCCCGCAACCACCCCGACAGCACGCTGACGGCAAAAGGGTTTGTCCAGCTCAGCAGCGCGGTCAGCAGTACCAGCGAAGCGCTGGCCGCCACGCCCAAAGCGGTGAAGGCCGCCAACGACAATGCCAATAGCCGCGTGCCGTCCACCCGCAAGGTGAACAGTAAAGCGCTGAGCGCTGACATTACCCTGACGGCGGCAGACGTGGGTGCGCTGCCTGTCGCGTCCGCCGTGCTCGGCACCGTGAATATCAATACGTTTAATCTGGCAAAAATCGGGGTTTACGTGCAGAGCACCGGCGCGAATGCCACGGTCGCCAATGGCTATCCGGCCGGTTCACAGGCGGCGGGCGTGCTGGAGGTTATCCCCGCGTCCTGGACGGGCGGCGTGCTGCAGCGTTACACCGTGCAAAACACCGGCATGGTGTGGACGCGTGCGCTGAATGCGTCCTGGAATGGCGCGGACGGCCCCTGGCGTGACTGGGTGCAGGTCAGCGCGGTGAATTCCGTCACGGTGCCGTCGGCCATCCTGACAACCACGGATATTAATACCCTGGGCTTTGCCAGCGGAACCGGAAGTGCCGCCCTGTACGCGCAGCCTAAAAATGCCAACGCCACGACGGCGTTGCACTATCCGCAAGGCATCGCAGGCACGCTGTACGTCACGCCAAGCGCCTACGGCTGTCAGCAGATGTACGTCACGTTCACCGGCAATATCTGGAATCGCGGATTGTCCGCTGACTGGAACGGCGTGGATGGTCCCTGGAAAGAGTGGGTTCCGACGTACAGCGCGAATAACAAACCCACCGCTGCCGACGTGGGCGCGTGGACGGCCGCGCAAAGCGCCGCCAGTGAAAAGGCGCTGTCTGATGAAATTGCGACGGCGTTTAAAATCCGCGCCAATTTAACCGCGACAGACTCCCCCAACGCGCTGCATGGCACGGCCATGTTCGGGCATTACGGTGTGCCCGGTGCCGCTGCCGCGACCACAGACAAAGGCTACCCGATGAACGGTTTCGTCGGCGTGATTTTCGTGACCTGGGGACCGAATGCGACACAGCAAATCGCCTTTAACAATAACGGACGACAGTTTACCCGGGGCGCGTCGGGGGCGTGGAACGGTGCCGATGGTCCGTGGACGGCCTGGAATGAAATTTACTGCCAGGCGAACAAACCGACACCGGCAGACGTCGGCGCGTTACCGGCCGGTGGGACAGCCGTCGCGGCGACCAAACTCGCCACTGCCCGCAAGATTGCCGGTGTGGCGTTTGATGGCACTGCGGATATCAATCTCAACAACGCGAATGTCGGGCTGGGGAATGTCGGGAACTTTGCCGCCGTGCAGCAAGGCGGCGGTGCCGGTATGCAGTCCAATAAAGTCTATATCGGCTGGACGGGGTCAAAGGTAAAAATTCAGGTAGACGCGTCGGATATGGGGGAGGTTTACACCACCAATTTCCCGCCGCCGCAGCGCGATTCCTATTCGAAAACGGAGACCAATGACAGGTTTTTGATGCGTGATGGGGCAACGTATGCTGGATTTGCGGCTGGCGATGTGACAAATCCCTATATGCGTCATCTGAGCAGCAATGCGGTCGTTTCTTTGGCAACCCGCGACTGGTCGGACTCACGTTTTATTTATGACGTCCAGCGCGGTAGTCAGGCGCTGGAGAATGCGGGCTGGACAACACAAACAGGCTGGGAAGCCCCGACCGGTTGCTTTATGACGGGCTTAAGTGTCAGGCCGGATTTGGGGGACGCCCGCACGCTGGGGAAATATTACCGCGCGTTAATGGTGCGAACGGCCAGCGGAAGCTGGCGACAGGTGGGTAACTAATATGATTACGTTTAAAAATATCAATATGACCCGACAGGTTTTAGAAGAAGGTCTGCCGCTGCCGGTGCTCTATTTTGAAGATGAGAACGGCACGGACTGGTACGAACTACGCGATCGGGAATGGCAGGGAGAAAACTGTTTTATCGCCGTCAGCGCTGACGGTTTTGTTTCCACCTGGGCGGAAAATCCCAACTTTTTAACGCTGTCCGAAGGCGTCAGCATTTACGAAATGGATACCGCCGCGTTGCCGGAGGATATCAGTACGCTGGCGTACCGCTATCAGGACGGCCAGTTTATTCCGTTCGTGCAGCCCGCGGCTGAAGTGGCAGAGCAGCGCAAAAGCGCACTGCTCAGTCAGGCCGCCGTCGCCATTGCGCCTTTGCAGGATGCCGTTGATATCGATGACGTGACTGATGCGGAACGGGAACGCCTGAAAGCCTGGAAGACATTCCGCGTGGCGCTGAATCGCCTGGATTTATCCGCTGCGCCGGATATCGACTGGCCTGCTGTACCTGAATAAATTGATCGCTGAAAACGATCAATGACGGAGAATTGATCAGTAGTAACTATTTGAACATGTCCCGCCGATGCCCAAGGATATCCCCAGACTATTCAGGAGGATGAAATGGAATTAAATAAAGAGGAAGCGGAGATTATTGCGGGATTTTTGGCTGCCAACTGGTCAGCCTTTTCACAGGTGGCCGAGGAAGTGATGGGCATCTGCGCCCTTCACCGGCTGGCTGAAAAGTTGGGGCTGGAAAACTAGCGCCCCACTTTTCAAATCCATTGACGACTGCCCCCTAGAGGGGCTTTTTTGTATCTGACCTTTACCACGTTGTGCCATTCCCCACACTCCGCGCCCGCCGTGCCTACGCGTACACAACACGCGATGATTGACCTCACCCCAATCACAGGAAAAACACCATGGCTGATTATCATCACGGTGTGCGCGTTGTTGAAATCAATGACGGCACCCGCGTTATCTCCACCGTTTCCACCGCCATCATCGGGATGGTCTGTACTGCAGAGGATGCGGACGCGGCGACCTTCCCGCTGGATACGCCGGTGCTCATTACTAACGTACTCACCGCCGCCGGTAAGGCCGGTAAAACCGGCACGCTGCGCGCCTCCCTGATGGCGATTGCCAACCAGGCTAAGCCGGTTGTGGTCGTGGTACGCGTCGCCCAAGGCGAAACCGAAGCGGAAACCACCTCCAACATCATCGGCGGCACAGACGACACCGGCATGTATACCGGCATGAAAGCCCTGTTGTCTGCCCAGACTGAACTCGGCGTAAAGCCGCGCATTCTCGGCGTGCCGGGACTGGATAATCAGGAGGTCGCCACGGCACTCGCCGCCGTCTGTCAGCAGCTCCGCGCCTTTGGCTACGTCAGTGCATACGGCTGTAAAACCGTGTCCGATGCCATTAAGTACCGCGACAATTTCAGCCAGCGTGAGCTGATGGTGATCTGGCCGGATTTCGTGGCCTGGAACACCACCACCAACGCCAGCGACATCGCGCCCGCCACCGCTTACGCCCTCGGCCTGCGTGCCAAAATCGACGCAGAAACCGGCTGGCATAAAACGCTTTCCAACGTCGGGATCAACGGCGTCACCGGCCTGTCCGCCAGCGTGTACTGGGATTTGCAGACCCCCGGCACCGATGCCGACCTGCTGAACCAGGCGTGCGTCACCACCCTTATCCGCAAAGACGGCTTTAAGTTCTGGGGGCAGCGCACCTGCTCTGACGATCCGCTGTTCCTGTTTGAGAACTACACCCGCACCGCGCAGGTGCTGGCGGACACGATGGCGGAAGCGCACCTGTGGGCGATGGACCGGCCAATGACCCCGACGCTTATCAAGGACATGATTGCGGGCATTAACGCCAAACTGCGCGAAATGAAAACCGCCGGTCTGATCATTGACGGCACCTGCTGGTATGACGCGGAAGCGAACACCGTTGAGACCCTTAAGGCGGGCAAGCTGTTCATTGATTACGACTATACGCCGGTGCCGCCGCTGGAAGATTTAACCCTGCGTCAGCGCATCACCGACCAATACCTGGCGACGTTCGCCACGGCCATCAACAGCTAAGAGGCGCTAAAACATGGCACTGCCTAAGAAACTGAAATACCTGAACCTGTTTAACGATGGGAACAGCTACCTCGGCACGGTCAGCGCACTGACGCTGCCGAAGCTGACCCGCAAGCTGGAGAACTATCGCGGCGGCGGCATGACCGGTTCCGCCGCCATTGATTTCGGTCTGGACGACGATGCGCTGAGCTTTGAATGGACGGTGGGCGGACTGGATGAATTGGTGTTGCAGCAGTGGGGCGCGGTCGATGCCGTGCCGCTGCGCTTTGCCGGTTCCTTCCAGCGCGACGACACCGGCAACACCTCCGCCGTGGAAGTCACGATGCGCGGACGTCATAAGGAGATGGATTTCGGCGAGTACAAACAGGGCGAAGACACCGAAACCAAAATCACCACCCAGTGCACCTATTTCAAACTCACGATCGACGGCAAAGACATGATTGAAGTCGATACCGTGAACATGGTGGAAATCGTCGGCGGTGTTGACCGCGTGGCACAGCACCGCAAAAACATCGGCCTGTAACCTGTAACCCGCGCCGGACACCGGCGCGAAACCTCACCTTTGAAGAAGAGACACCGCTATGTCAGAACACAATGAAAACATCGTAATCCTTGAAGAACCGATCAAACGTGGCGACACCCTGATCACTCAGATTGAAATCATCAAGCCGAACGCCGGACACCTGCGCGGGATTGGCCTGGCGGCGCTGGCGAATGCCGACGTTGACGCGCTGACCGTCATTCTGCCGCGCATTACCGTACCGAACCTGACCGCCCAGGACTGTAAAAGCCTGAACCTGCCCGACCTGATTGCCATGGCGGGCAAGGTGATCGGTTTTTTATCGCCGAAGTCGGAACAGTAAAACTTCCCCCTACCCTGACCGTTGATGACCTGATGGCGGACGTGGCGGTGATTTTTCACTGGCCGCCGTCAGAACTGAACCCGATGACGCTGACCGAGCTGCTGGTGTGGCGTCATAAGGCCATGCAGCGCAGCGGAGCCACCGACAGTGAGTAACTTAAAGTTAGAGGTGTTGTTAAAGGCGGTTGACCAGGCGACCCGCCCGTTTAAAGCGGTGCAGAACGCCAGTAAGGCGCTGGCAGGAGAGATTAAAAATTCGCAGACCACCCTCAAAGACCTGAACGCTCAGGCCGGAAAGATTGATGGCTTCCGCAAATCCAGCGCGCAGCTCGCCGTCACCGGTCAGAAACTGAAAGACGCCAAAGCGGAAGCGGCGGCGCTGGCGATTCAGTTTAAAAACACCGCCAGCCCGACCCGCGCACAGGCGCAGGCCATGGAATCGGCGAAGCGTACCGCCGCGCAGTTGCAGACCCAGTTCAACGGGCTGCGCCAGTCGGTGCAGCGTCAGCGCACCGAACTTACCCAGGCGGGCATCAGCACGCGCACGCTGTCTGACTCTGAGCGCCGCCTGAAAACCTCCATCAGTGAAACCACCGCGCAGCTCAACCGGCAGCGCGAATCCCTGGCACGGGTGAGCGCGCAGCAGGCCAAACTCAACGCGGTGAAAGGCCGGTATCAGGCCGGTAAACAACTGGCCGGCAGCGTGACCGGTGCGGGTGCGGCCGGTGTCGGGATTGCGACGGCGGGCACGGCGGCGGGTGTCGGGCTGCTGATGCCCGGATTTAACTTTGCGCAGAAAAACTCAGAATTGCAGGCAACGCTGGGGTTAGAAAAAGACTCCGCCGATATGACCGCCCTGCGCACCCAGGCGCGGCAGCTCGGCGACAACACCGCCGCCTCTGCCGATGATGCCGCCGCCGCGCAAATCATCGTGGCGAAATCCGGCGCGGACAAAGATGGGATTCTGGCGGCGACGCCGACCATACTGAATCTGTCCCTGGCAAACAAGCGCACCATGGAGGAAAACGCCACGCTGCTGATGGGCGTGAAGTCCGCGTTTGGCATGACCAATGACACCGTGTCACACATCGGCGACGTGCTTTCATCGGCCATGAATAAGTCTGCCGCCACCTTTGAGGGGCTGTCTGACACCATGACCTATGCAGCGCCGGTGGCAAAGCAGGCCGGTATCAGCGTCGAAGAAACGGCGGCCATGGCCGCTGCCCTGGCGGACGCCAAAATCACCGGCTCGATGGCGGGCACCGGTGCGCGTGCGGTCATTACCCGCCTGCAGGCACCGACGGGCACCGCCGCTGCCGCGCTCGGTGAGCTGAAGGTGAAAACGGCGGACAGCAAAGGCAACATGCGCCCGCTGTTTGTCATCCTGAAAGAGATGCAAAAGAGCTTTGCGAAAAACAAGCTCGGCGATGCGCAGCGTGCGCAGTACATGAAGGCCATCTTTGGTGAAGAGGCCAGCTCGTCGGCGATGGTGCTGATGGACGGCGCAACGTCGGGCAAGCTCGACAAGCTTACCCAGGCGTTCAAAACCTCGGACGGCAAAACCGAGGCGCTGGTGGCGATCATGCAGAACAACCTCGGCGGCGACTTTAAGGAATTTCAGTCCGCCTATGAGGCGGTCGGCACAGACCTGTTCGATCAGCAGGATTCGTCACTGCGCAAACTGGTACAAACCGCCACCGGCTACGTGCTCAAACTGGATAAGTGGGTGGTGAACAATAAAGCCCTGGCGGCCACGCTCGGCAAAATTGCGGGCGGTGCGCTGCTGATTATCGGTGCGCTGGGCGTGTTTGGCCTGGTGGCCGGTCCGGTTATCAGCGGGATTAATCTGATTGTCGCCGCTGCGGGGATGCTCTGGACCCTTCTCGGCACGGTGGGCGGCGCGATTGCGACGGTGATCGGCGGCCTGACATGGCCGATTGTTGCCGTCGGTGTCGCCATTGTCGCCGGTGCGCTGCTTATCCGTAAATACTGGGAGCCGATCAGCGCCTTCTTTGCGGGCGTCATTGAAGGGCTGGGGGTGGCATTCGAGCCGGTAAAAGAGATGTTTGCGCCGCTTAAGCCGGTGTTTGAGTGGCTTGGGGACAGGCTCAAAGTCTTGTGGCAGTGGTTCAAAGACCTGATCCAACCGGTGAAATCCACGCAGGAAACGCTGAACAGTTGTAAAGATGCGGGGGTGACGTTTGGCCGCCTGGTCGCTAACGCACTGACCGCACCGCTGCAGGTGGCCAATAAGTTGCGCAGCGGCGTGGTCTGGCTGCTGGAGAAGCTCGGCGTTATCAAGGAAGAATCCGCAGACATGGATAAAACGGCAGACATGGCTGACCGGCGTTCGAAGCAATCCGGCAACGGGGATCCGCAAACGCATCCGCTGGATAATCCCGCCCCCCTCACCCCGCCGCCGGGTGGCCTGCTGGGTGGCGGTTATACGCCGGTGTCCGTCGGCGGCGGGCGCAGCTATATCGACCGCAGCACGCACCATTACACCATTGCCGCCGGTGCCGGTTTAGGCGTCCAGGATACCAGCCGCCAAATCCGCGCCGAGCTGGAAGCCCGTGACCGCGCCCGCGCCGCCCAGCAACGTTCCCGCATGGATAACGATTAAGGAGATGTCCGCATGATGTTAACCCTCGGACTGTTTGTGTTTCAGTTGCAGACCGTCCCCTATCAAAGCTTGCAGCGCGACGTTGATTACCGCTGGCCTGCGAATAACCGCGTCGGCCTGCGTCCGCTGCCCCAGTTCCTCGGCGTGAATGAGGAGAAAATTACCCTGTCCGGCGTGCTGATGCCGGAAATCACCGGCGGAAAGTTGTCACTGATGGCACTGAACCTGATGGCCGACGAGGGTAAGGCGTGGCCGCTGCTGGAAGGCAGCGGCACCATTTACGGGATGTTCGTGGTCAACAGCGTCAGCGAAACCCACACGGAACATTTTTCCAACGGTGCCGCCCGCCGGATTGAATTCACGCTGACGCTGACCCGCGTGGATGAATCCCTGGCGGCCATGTTCGGCGATATGAAAGCCCAGGCCGACGGACTGCTCAACCAGGCCGGAGGTTTAACCGGCCAACTGGGAGGTCTGTTGTGATTACGGATATGACCATCGGTGCCGGTGCGCAGTTTGCGCCGGACTTTACGGTGACCGTCGGCGGTAAGGACATCACTCAGGATGTGAGTAACCGGCTGATTTCGCTGGCACTCACGGATAACCGTGGCTTTGAGGCTGACCAGCTCGATATCACGCTGAGCGACACCGACGGCCTGCTGGAGATGCCGCCACGCGGTGCGGTGATGAATATCGCGCTGGGCTGGAAAGGCCAGGCGCTGACGAACAAAGGCGATTTTACCGTGGATGAGGTGGAGCATCGCGGCACGCCGGACACGCTGACTATCCGCGCCCGCAGTGCGGACTATCGCGGCAGCCTGAATGCCCGCCGCGATAACTCTTATCACGACACGACGCTGGAGGCGGTGGTGTCCGCCGTGGCGGCACGTAATAAACTCAGGCCCGCCGTTGCCGAGCCTTTCAGGGGCATAAAGGTCTTACACATTGACCAGACCCAGGAGACAGACGCGAAATTTATCACGCGCCTGGCGGAGCTGAACGGCGCGGTTGTCGCCATCAAGGCCGGTAATTTGTTGTTTATCAAACCTGGTGCGGCAAAGACGGCGAGCGGGAAGCCCATCCCCCAGATGACGATTGTGCGCAGCGACGGCGACGGGCATACGTTCAATATTGCTGACCGTGGCGCTTATACCGGCGTATCGGCAAGCTGGCTGCATACCAAAGACCCGAAGCCGAAAAAGGTGAAGGTGCAGCGGAAACCGAAAGTGCAGTATCTGCGCGCCCTGCAACATCCGAAGGCAAAGAAGACCAGCGCGAAGGTGCAGAAAACGCCGGAGGCAAAGGAAGGGGATTACCTGGCGGGCAGTGATGAAAACGTGTTTGCGCTCACCACCATTTACGCCACGCAAAAGGCCGCCATGCGGGCAGCCCAGGCGAAGTGGGACAAACTCCAGCGCGGTGTCGCGGAGTTCTCGATCTCCCTGGCTCGCGGGCGGGCGGATTTATTTCCTGAGACGCCGGTGGCCGTGTCGGGATTTAAATCCGTGATCGACGCGCAGCCGTGGATAATCAGCAAGGTGACACACAGCCTGGGCGGCAGTGGATTTGTGACGACGTTGAATCTGGAGGTATTGCTGTCGGATGTGAGTTATGAGGCGAGCGGGGACGATAGCTTGTGAATGATTGATGCCAAGCTTCATGATTAGCGCATAAAACATGCCTAAATACAGTAGTATATCCAAAACACCACTGGGAAGAGTGCGTATACAAGAAGGCAAACACACACGGCCTTCATAAACCAACGGGCACGACGCCAGATATAGCGTTCCCTTTCGTTAGCGTCACGGATCGCGCTTTGTATATCGTCCTGATTTGTCATCTCGTCTGCCTTGGGGGTTTTGTCACCTGTTATGTAAAACACTGTAATCCCGGATGTATGTTTTCAGCAATAACATACAATGACTGCATCTGATTATAATGATTACATGGTGATTAAAATGATGCATTGCCCCAAATGCCAGCACGCAGCACACGCCCGTTCCAGCCGCTATCTGAGCATTAACACCAAAGAACGTTATCACCAGTGTCAGAACATTAATTGCAGTTGCACGTTCAAAACGCATGAGTCGATTGCGGACATCATCGTCGAGCCAGGTACAGTTCATGCCGTTCAGTTGCACCCGGATAAACATCAGCAACAATCTTTGCAGATGCATTAAACAAAAAACCCGCCGATGGCGGGTTTTTTAACATTCAGGATCACCAACTAAGTTGCTCACCGCTGGCTTTCAGATTTTGTTTGTACATCATATCCAGGGTCGCGTAAGTGCACATATTAACCGCACCTTCACAATAATCCCCGATAACCTTATCTAATATTTCTTTATTTTTGGCTTTGGTCAGATTTTTAAAAGCGGTCAGATTTTGCTTTTCCATCATACGAAGCGTTGTTGGTTGGCACATATTAACGGCACCATCACAGTAATCAGCCTTCACCCTCGCCTTGATGTATTCAATTACTTCTTGTTTTTGCGCTTCGGAACCATCAAATTCCATAGGGTTGACAAATGCAGCACTCACGGCAAACGGAAGCACTAAAGCAGCAAATCCCAGAACAAACTTCATCATTAAGTCCTTATAGTGAAAGCAAACTGTTAAGACTAATCTTAACAACCTGACATTAAAATTTCACCGTTTCCGCCGAAACCTTTCCAAAGATATTTGCTTAGACAAACCAATCGGTTGCTACCCTTGCATGTATACGACTGACTAAATCAAACATTTACACTGTTTTTATATACAGTAAAATTCACATTCTCAAAAAGGAGGATGTGATGAGTGTAAGAAAGCTGTCTACCGGCAAATGGTTATGTGAGTGCTACCCGAATGGGCGCGAGGGAAAGCGATGCCGCAGGCAGTTTGATTCCAAGGGTGAAGCCGTTTCTTTTGAAACTTACACCATGGAACAGGCGAAGAACAAACCCTGGTTGGGAGAAAAGGAGGACCGGCGGAAGCTGAGCGAACTGGTGGATCTCTGGTACAGCCTGCACGGCTGCTCTCTGAATGATAAAAAGGGACGGTTGGGAAAACTGAAGATTATCAGCGCGGGAATGGGTGATCCGATTGCCAGCACGATCACACCGAAGGACTGGGCGCACTATCGTGATCAGCGGCTGCGCGGCGAGATTGATAATGGCTACAGTACCAGTCTGGCGACCCGTAAAGTTTCCACCGGCACAGTGAACTGTGAGCATGCTTTTCTGCGGGCGGTGTTCAATGAACTGAAACGACTGGGGGAATGGTCGCTGCCTAACCCGCTGGAAAATATCCGCGAGTTTGATCAGCCGGAACGTGAAATGGCATGGCTGACTCAGGAACAAATTCTGCTGCTTATGGCGGCATGTGAACAACATGGAAATGACGAATTAACGCTTATTGTTAAAATCTGTCTTTCGACCGGCGCACGCTGGAACGAGGCTGCCAAAATCAAAAGCTCGCAGATTTCGCCCTACAAACTCACCTTCATTAACACCAAAGGTAAAAAGAACCGTACCGTTCCCCTTTCCCGCCATTTGTATGACGAACTGATCGCCCGTAAAGGTGCGCCCTTCTCGCCCTGCTATAAACAGTTCTATCGGGTGATCAGGCTGGCCGGTATTGAGCTGCCAGAAGGACAGATGACGCACGTTCTGCGGCATACGTTCGCCAGCCATTTCATGATGGCTGGTGGCAATATTATCGTGCTGCAACGTATCCTCGGGCACTCAGATATCCGCGTCACGATGCGCTATGCGCACTTCGCTCCGGATCACCTGGAAGACGCTATTCACCTGAATCCGCTGGCTCAAATGGGTGGCGACAAAGTGGCGACAGAAAGTCCAAATGAGTAGCATTGAAGGTAACAGGAAGTGATGTAAGTGATTGTTTTAACGATAAGTTATTGATTTAAGAAATGTTCAAAAAAAAGACCGAATACGATTCCTATATTCGGTCTAGGGAAATGGCTCTTGGGAGAGAGCCGTGCGCTAAAAGTTGGCATTAATGCAGGCGGTTAAGCCGTACAACTTAAAGAGTAGACGACAGATGACTATTTTCCACCCAGTTTGAAACATAGTGATAATAACAATGATGTATTATTTTCATTGTGTGACAACATACGCAAAACATGGGATTTACATCAGTCAGTTATCGTCGGCACGGCTGTTCAGCAAAGCGACTGAGCTTTGGCAATAAAAGGGGCCAGACTCATTTTTTGCCCTGGGTTCTGCGGGTCGTCCAGCCAGATTTTCTCCAGTGGCACAGCCTGAACCTGATGGTTTTTTACCTGCTCTTTCGCCACGTCATTGAGAGGATATTGCGCCAGCGTGCTGTCGTTAATCACATACAGCGCATTACCGGGACGGCATTGCAGCATGACTTCTTCACGGGTAAAGGCCCAGGCTTTGCCGTATTGCAGACGGCTGATCGTTTCCAACTGGGGTGCCGCAAAGCTGCTGGCAGATAAGGTCAGCAGCACACAAGCTAGCAGTGTTTTCCTCATAATTTTTCCTCGGTGATATTAAATTCCTGGTACTTATTCAGATAACCCGTTCAGCGCGGTGCCAGTGTGGCAAACACACTCACCAGCAGCAATACGCCCAGCGCCAGCCCCCATTCGAGCCAGGTCATCATGATAAAATAGTGTTGTGCCCTGTCGGGATCTTTACCCATTAAGGGCACCAGCCGGTAGCGGTTAAACACAGCGACAGCCACCATCATTCCTACCATGAGCACTTTGACCACCAGAAGACACTGGTAAAGCGACGTCATATCCGTTGGCCAGCGCTGTAAAATAATGGCCGTGTTGATGATACCGGTGAGGATCACCAGCGCGACGGCGGCATGTCCCCAGAGCGAAAAACGGATAAGCGTGGCAATAGCATAAGGTCTTGCCGAAGGTTGTCGGGTATATCCCATACAGATCAGCAATGGCAGCAAACACCCGAACCAGTAGGCCGCGCTGAGCAGGTGCACCACATGATTCGTCCGCTGTACCAGCCCGGGCAGACCTTCATGCATCGCAGCATGGCCGACCAACGCCTGACTCATCAGTAAACCGCATGAGCACAGGAAGACCAGCATATTCCGCGCGGGCAGCCAGTCCATCAAAAGCACCAGCAACAGCGCGGCCGTCAGTAATAAATGCCAGCGCCAGACTTCACCAAATGCAGTGGTTAAAACCAGCAGCCAGACATTCAGATTCAGCGCATCACTCCAGCCGTTGCCCATCAGCGCAGCCTGAATCGCCAGCATACCGACCGAAGTGACCGCCGCAACCAGGGCGGAGCAGATCATCAGGGTCTGGTTTTTGCGCAACAACACGGCCGAGAAACCTGCAGGCGTCAGCAACGAGCAGAAAACGCTCAGACCGAAGATTTGCATCAGCGAAGCAAAATGCATGAAGCGGCACAGAACAAACAGTGCAGTCAGACTCATCGCTTATTTAACGGTGAAACTGTACTGACCGTGCGTTTTGTGACCATCAACGGAGACAACGTTCCACGAAACAATGTATTTCCCCGCGCTCAACGCATCGGAAAGTGGCAGAACGGCCTGAGTGTTGTCATTCGCTGCCAGCGTCATTTTGCCGGTTTTCACTGTTTTCTGGCTGGCATCCGTCAGGGTAATTTTACTGAAATCAGGCTCGATCCCTTCACTGAAGCCGAGAGACAGTTCAGTCGGGCTGACGGTTAACACCGAATCCGCCGCCGGGGTTTCTGTTTTCAGATGGGCGTGAGCAGAAGCGTGCTGTGAGATAAATCCGCTCAGCAGAACGGCTGAGACTGCCAGGGCACGGCAAAGAGAAGTGGTTTTTTTGAACACGATAATTCCTTGGCTTGCTTAACGATGAATTTATAACGCCGTCACTTTAGCGCAAACCGCCACAAAACGTTTGCCAAAAAGGCATAAAAAAACGCAGAGGCGGAAGCACTCTGCGTTTTTGTGAACACCTCTGGCGGGAAATTAGCCTGCCGGAGTTTGCGTCACCATATTTTTGAGATCTTTATCCACGAAGAACAGGCCGTTACCGGTGTTGCTGACCAGCGCCAGTTTATCAAGGACTGATTTGAACAACGTCTCTTCTTCATGCTGTTCAGAAACGTACCACTGCAGGAAGTTGAAGGAAGAGTAATCTTTCAGCGTCATAGACAGATCAGCCAGTTCGTTGATTTTCTGGGTGATCAGCTGTTCATGCTCGTAAGTCTGTTTGAACAGATCAGTCAGGGATTCAAAAGCCACCGGCGGAGCGGCAATTGCGCCCAGCAAAGGCAGAGCACCCGTATCGCTGACGTATTTGAACAGGCGATGCATATGGTCCATTTCTTCCATTGAATGCTGTTTAAGGAAAGCGGCGGCACCTTCGTAGCCTTTGTCGCTGCACCATGCACTCATCTGCAAATATAAATTGGCAGAATAAAACTCGAGGTTCAGCTGTTCATTAAGCTGATCAATCATTTCTTTTTTAAGCACGATACGGCTCCATAAATTGAATTAAGTCAGGTGGGCTGATTTATTTATCTGCATTATGCCCGCATCAACACAAAATAAATACACCTTATTCACATTAATATGCACAGCAATAACAATTAATTTTAACCAATTGATTTTAAATCATTTTATAAATCAATAAATATTCAACAATGATAATCATTAACATGCAATTCCCTATTAAAAGGAATCATTCTTATTTACGATATTAATTAACACCGCCTTGTTGAATATAATTATCACTTCTGCTTTGTGAATGGTTCTTATTTACTCCTGATAATTATCCGCATTTTTTGCCGGGCACAGGAACATAAAAGCCAAATCGCAACATTCACGCTGGCGCCTGCCTCGGGTACAATGTGGTAAAACGGATCATCGGGAAGCAGTTATGAGCATCAATCTGGCTGAAATCAGCAAAGAAGAAATGGATCGTATCAATGTCGATCTTGCGGCCTCAGCGGTGGCCTTTAAAGAACGCTACAACATGCCGGTTGTCGCTGAGATGGCGGAACGCGAACAGCCTGCGCATCTGCGCATCTATTTTCGTGAGCGGGTGATGTTCTATCGCGGGGAATCACATAAGTTCTCCCGCTTACCTTATGAGCCGAAGCAAAAGTAAACGGGAGTAGCAGGCAACATTAGCGCCGGGCGGCGAAACGCTGGTTAGTGCGGATCAGTTGATCGAGAATGCCAGGCTCGTCGAACGAATGCCCTGCCCCTTCAATGATGTGCAACTCCGCTTCCGGCCATGCCTGCGCCAGATCCCAGGCATTTTGCACCTGGCAGGCCATATCATAACGGCCATGCACAATGACGGCCGGAATGTGGCGAATACGTGTGACATTTTTCAACAACTGGTCGTCACTTTCCAGAAAACCCAGATGTGTAAAATAGTGGTTTTCTATACGGGCAAACGCCAGCGCAAAATTGTCCTCACCAAAGGATGCCGAACCTTCCGCAGGCAACAGTGTCACGGTCTCCCCTTCCCACAGGCTCCAGATTTTAGCAGCCTCAAGCTGCACAGCGCGATCGCCGGAAGTCAGACGGGCCCGGTAAGAAGCAATCACGTCTTTACGCTCTTCATCCGACAGAATCGACAAAATACGTTGCCACTTTTCCGGGAAGAAGCGGGACGCGCCGTCCTGATAATACCAGGACAGTTCCTGCTTACGCAGCGTGAAGATTCCGCGCAGCACCATCTCGCTGACATGTTCAGGATGCGTCTCGGCATACGCCAGCGCCAGTGTTGAACCCCACGAGCCGCCGAACACCAGCCATTTGTCGACACCGGCCATTTTGCGCAAACGCTCGATATCCTCGACCAGATGCCAGGTTGTATTGTTTTCGAGACTGGCGTGAGGTTTTGAGCGTCCGCAGCCACGCTGGTCAAACAGCATGACGTCATAATCATTGGGATCAAACAACTGACGGTGTACCGATGAGCAGCCGCCGCCGGGTCCGCCGTGGAGAAATACTGCTGGCTTGCCTGCCGGGTTTCCGCTGCGTTCCCAGTAAATTTGGTGACCATCGCCGGTATCAAGCATGCCGCTGGCATAGGCTTCCCGTGGCGGATATAACCCTTTAAATTTTGGCATGACATTTCCTGTTCTATTCGGCCAGTGTATTGATTAATGTGCTTACATCTTCATAACAGCGCATCGGCTAGCTCGCCACAAGGTGTTATAAGCAAAAATCGTTATTTTGCATGCCGTTCGCATACTTATCGCGCAATTTCACTTTCAGGCACGCCCGGCCCCGCCTTAAAGCGGCTGCGCAAAGAGTGAAGAAAAACCTGCGAAGACACTTGCAACCGGAGCGAATTAAGCAGTAAATAGCAGAGCAACCCAATCCACCAGCTTTAAGAGAGGCAAATATGAGTAAAGGAATGGATAGCAAAAAGAATGCGAAGAAAAAACCACTGAAAACCCCGGCCGAAAAAAAGGCTGAGAAAAAAGCCAAGAAAGCTTCTGCCTGACAATGGACTTCGTAGAATAAACCCGCCGAGAGCGGGTTTTTTTATTCTCCCCGTCCTACTTCGCGCTGCAGTGGCGTTGGCTGCAACCCGAATTATTTAGGGGAAAGGTGTGATATTTAGTGCTTCGCTGCCAGCGCCAGCACAAAGGCATATTCCAGCGCGATATCTTCGTAGGCTTTGAAGCGTCCGGATTTACCGCCGTGCCCGGAATCCATATCGGTATGCATCAGCAACTGGTTATCATCGGTTTTAAGCTCGCGTAATTTCGCCACCCATTTTGCCGGCTCCCAGTATTGCACCTGCGAATCATGCAGTCCGGTGGTGACCAGCATATGCGGATATGCCTGCGCGCGAACCTGATCATATGGGCTGTATTGCAGCATATAGTCATAATACGCTTTGTCGTTCGGGTTGCCCCACTCGTCATATTCACCGGTGGTCAGTGGAATGGATTCATCAAGCATAGTGGTCACCACGTCAACGAACGGCACCTGTGCCACAATGCCGCGATACAATTCTGGCGCCTGATTAATAATTGCGCCCATCAGCAAACCGCCTGCACTGCCGCCCATGGCGTAAACCTGCCCGGCGTCACCGTAGCCTTCAGCAACCAGTTCTTTGGTCACATCAATGAAGTCATGAAAAGTGTTGAGTTTGTTGAACAGTTTGCCATCGTCATACCATTGCTGGCCCAACTCAGCGCCACCGCGGATGTGCGCCAGTACGAAAACAAATCCTCTGTCGAGTAAACTCAGACGGCTGCCACTGAACGCCGGATCCATACTGCTGCCATAGGAACCGTAACCGTAAACCAGTAACGGATTTTCATTCGGCTTAAACAGTTCGCGGCGATACACCAGTGACACCGGGACTTTCACGCCGTCACGTGCCGTGACCCAGACACGTTCGCTGCGATAATTTGCCGCATCAAAGTCTTTCACTTCCTGCTGCTTGAGCAGTGTACGGTCATGCGTATCCAGATCGAGTTCAAACAGCGAGCTCGGCATGGTCATGGAAGAATAACCATAACGCAGCAATGAGGTGTCCGGCTCCGGGTTGTACGCCAGCCAGGTGGTATAGGTCGGATCGTCAAACGCCAGCGATTTTTCCTCGCCGGTTTTCCAGTGGATCTGACGCAATTGCGTCAGCCCCTGATGACGTTCTTCCACCACCAGCCAGTCACGGAACAGGCTGAAGCCTTCAAGCATCACTTCAATACGCGGCGCAATCAGCGTCTGCCAGTTTGCTTCCACGCCATCTTCACTCTTATAAAGTCCGAAGTTTTTGCCATCTTTATTGGAGCGGATGTAGAAATGCCCGAGGTAATGATCGAGAGCGTATTCATGATCTTTACGGCGTGAGAGAAACACCTGCGGTTTTGCCTGCGGATCATCGGCATCCAGCAGCAGGATCTCGGAAGTCGTGGTGCTGTCGAGGTGGATCAGAATGTATTTTTCAGACGTGGTTTTATCCAGCCCGACGTAAAACGTGTCGTCTTTCTCTTCATACACCAGCGTGTCGGTCTTAGGATCAGTGCCGACCACGTGGCGATAAACCTGATACGGCAGCAACGTTTTCTTGTGTTTGCGCACGTAATACAGTGTCTGAGAATCGTTCGCCCATTCGCTGCTGCCGGAGGTGTTTTTCAGCAGATCGTCAGTCCAGGTTTCGTCATCAAGTTTTTTGATGCGGATGTCGTACTGACGGCGCGAAAGAAAGTCTTCCGCCACGGCCATCAGTTTGTTATCAGGGCTGATATCCAGACCGCCCAGCGTGTAAAATTCGCTGTCTCTGGCACGTTCATTGCCATCAATCAGCGTGCTCCAGTTTTCATGTTCCGCTGCGGGCTGACGCAGATAAAGGGCGTATTCGTTGCCCGGTTCATAGCGGGTCTGATAACGATAGCCATGTTTCACGTAGGGAACGGAATGATCCTGTTGCGCAATACGCGCAACCATTTCGCCATACAGGGTTTCACGCAGCGCCTGATGCGGTTGCATGGCCTGTTCGGTATATTGGTTTTCAGCGCTCAGATACGCCAGAACCTGAGGATCGGCGCGGTCATCATCACGCAGCCAGTAATAGTTATCGACGCGGTCATCGCCGTGTACGCTCAGGGTTTGCGGGCGTTTTTCAGCCTTTGGAGGTGTCATCATCTCGGGATCTCTTTGTCCTCTTTGCGGTGTGACAAGAGTGACAGGTTTAGGCAGGGAAACCAAGAGACGTCAATGCAGGGAAATAATGCGTCCGCTAAGAAATAACGGACGCAACCGGAAGTGCAGAAAGGCTATACCGGCGTGCTGTAGCTGATTTCGCCGATCTGGCAGTTGAGGGTCACCTGATAGGTTTTATCAGTGTGATCACCGCGCACTTTTAGCGGGATATTCCATCTGGCGTTATTGCCGCTGATGCTGTCAGTCACCACCCAGGCCACCGGTGTAGAAGTGCCGAGCACTTTTTTATCTGCATCCCAGCGCGGAATACGGTTTTGCAGGAAATCACGTTTAACCAGTGCTGCCACTTCATCTTTTGTGGCCGTGGAACAGGGTGTTACCGTTGCCGTTCTCACTTCAGGCTCATCGGCCTGTGCAACCTGGCTCAGACCGCTCATTCCTGCAACGGCCATCACAACGCCCAAGATTATCTTTTTCATCGTTCGTCTTCCCAGTCTTTGTCGTTCATTCAGTTGACCTTGCCGGACAATATCCCTACATAAGGCAAGGTCATCGCTTGCGTTAGATAATATAATCCTCAACAAGGCAATAACACAACATTAACAATAAGACGGCCAATGCAAAGCGATAATAAACCCGGTTAACGCAAGATAATGGCTTTGCAATTCTTGCCTTTAATTTTCCCTTCCTGCAAACGTTGCAGCGCTTTCTTAGCGCTCTTCTGACGAATCGCCACATAAGCATGAACCGGGAACATATCGATTTTACCAACTTCAGCTGCGGTCAGCCCGGCGTCACCGGTCAGCGCGCCCAGAATATCGCCGGGACGGATTTTGGCTTTACGGCCGCCATCGATGCATAACGTTGCCATTTCAGGATCAAGCGCCACCGGGGCGGCGGCCAGTGCCTGCGCTGCGGGCTGCCAGGTAAACCGCTGGCGGGTGTAATCTTCCAGCGCCGTTACACGCGGCATTTCCTGCGGTGTCACGAGACTGACGGCCAGGCCACTGGTGCCCGCACGACCGGTACGGCCCACGCGGTGAACGTGAACTTCCGGGTCGAAAGACAGCTCGTAATTAATGACCAGGCCGAGCTGTTTAATGTCCAGCCCGCGTGCCGCAACATCTGTCGCCACCAGTACGCGGCAACTGCCGTTGGAGAAACGCACCAGTACGCGGTCGCGGTCACGCTGCTCGAGGTCGCCGTTCAGCGCCAGCGCACTGATGCCTTTCGCCTTCAGGTCATCACAAACATCCTGACAGTCACGTTTGGTGTTACAGAACACCACACAGGAAGTCGGCTGATACTGATACAGCACCGCGGCCAGCAGCGATAAGCGCTGATGTTTGTCGGCTTCGATGAAAATCTGCCTGATATCAGCAATGTCATCTTCGCCTTCGATTTCTACCTTCAGCGGCTGACGCTGAAATTTAGAACTGATGCGCTCAATGCCGTCCGGATACGTCGCGGAGAACAGCAGCGTCTGGCGATCCTGCGGCGTATAACTGACAACATCTTCGATATCTTCGCTAAAGCCCATATCCAGCATGCGGTCCGCTTCATCCAGCACCAGTACTTTCAGTTCGTCCAGTTTCAGCGTGCCTTTACGCAAATGCTCCTGAATACGGCCCGGCGTACCCACCACAATGTGCGGCGGATGGACCAGCGATTCAAGCTGTGGTCCGATTGCCTGGCCACCGCACAGGGTCAGAATTTTGATGTTTTGGGTAAAACGCGCCAGACGGCGTAATTCTTTGCTGACCTGATCGGCCAGTTCGCGGGTCGGACACAATACCAGCGCCTGAGCGACGAACTGTGAAACGGTAATGCTGTTCAGTAAACCGATACCGAAAGCGGCTGTTTTACCGCTGCCGGTTTTGGCTTTGGCGCGGACGTCCTGACCCAGCAGGATGGCAGGCAACGACGCTTCCTGAATCGGGGTCATTTCGGTGTAACCCAGTTCATTCAGGTTAGAAAGTTGCTCAACGGGTAATGTCAGGGCAGAAAAGGAATGCGTGCTCAAGGGCGATAACTCTTTATGTGAGGCAAAAATCGGGACAGCGGCAGGAAGCCTGACGCCATGGTTTGAGTAAATGATAACAGAGACGCCCGCAGACTGCCTTAAACGGCAGAAAACAGGCTGAAAAAATCCTGCTTTTATTCCCGCTTAAATTTATCAACAGCACTGCGCAATCGTTTTCGTCGACAATAATTTCAGATATACTGCGCGCCGAAATTCCTATTTTCCTTCACACAGATCTGGGTACGAAGCTATGTTAACCATTGGTACTGCACTGCGCACTGGCGCCACCCGCGTCATGTTATTAGGCTCCGGCGAACTGGGCAAAGAAGTGGCGATTGAATGCCAGCGACTGGGTCTGGAAGTGATCGCCGTTGATCGCTATGCCGATGCACCCGCGATGCAGGTCGCCCATCGCAGCCATGTCATTAACATGCTGGATGGCGATGCACTGAAACAGGTTATCGAAAGCGAACACCCTGATTTTATCGTGCCGGAAATCGAAGCGATTGCCACCAGCATGCTGGTCGAGCTGGAAAAACAGGGTCACAACGTCGTGCCTTGTGCTGAAGCGACACGCCTGACCATGAACCGCGAAGGCATCCGTCGTCTGGCTGCCGAAACGCTGAAGCTGCCTACTTCCACTTATCAGTTTGCCGATGATGAAGCGGCTTTCCGTGAGGCGATCGACGCCATCGGCTATCCGTGCATTATCAAACCGGTGATGAGCTCTTCCGGTAAAGGTCAGAGCCTGATCCGCAGTGCCGATCAGTTACAGGCGGCATGGGATTATGCCCAGCAAGGTGGCCGTGCTGGCGGCGGACGTGTCATCGTTGAAGGTCTGGTGAAGTTTGATTTTGAAATCACCCTGCTGACGATCAGCGGCGTTGATGGTATTCATTTCTGTGCGCCAATCGGACACCGTCAGGAAGACGGTGATTACCGCGAATCCTGGCAGCCACAGCAGATGACAGACCTTGCATTGCAGCGCGCCAAAGACATCGCAGAGAAAGTGGTGAAAGCGTTGGGCGGTAAAGGCCTGTTTGGCGTTGAACTGTTTGTTTGTGGTGATGAAGTAATCTTCAGCGAAGTGTCACCTCGCCCGCACGACACCGGGATGGTAACGCTGATTTCTCAGGATTTATCAGAGTTCGCCCTGCATGTGCGCGCATTCCTCGGTCTGCCGGTGGGCAATATCCGCCAGTTCGGCCCTTCCGCTTCTGCCGTAATCCTGCCGGAACTGACCAGCAGCAACGTGACGTTTACCGGCCTGGAAAACGCACTGACCGGTTACAACCAGATCCGTCTGTTCGGTAAGCCGGAAATCAGTGGTAAGCGCCGCCTTGGCGTAGCGCTGGCGACGGCGGACAACGTTGAAGACGCCGTGGAACAGGCCAAACAGGCAGCGGCTGCAGTGGTGGTTAAAGGCTAATCCATTCCTGACGCTGAGATGAAAAAAAACCGGACGCCTGAAAAGAGTCCGGTTTTTCTTTGCAGCAAAGGGAAACTGCGGAGCAACGTTTTATTCGTCGTCTTCGTCATCAAAAATGACGGTCACACGGTCACCTTTATGCGTTTCGCGGATTTCTTCTGCAACGGTCGCAATGGCTTCGCCGCTGCTCATGCCGTTTTCCATTAACTGGCGGATACGATCGGCGGCCTGTTCTTGTTCGTGATGTGATAATGAAGGCATACCTGTCAGCATGGGAGTGTCCTGTTGTACGGGTGATAATAAAAAGCCCGCGCAGTGCGGGGTTGCACAGTATACGCCTTATTCACGCAAATCGCCTGCGCTGCTTTCAGGCAGCCCGATCTGTGTTAGGATCCTGAAAAATAGTCACTGCGCCAGAGAAACTCATACCCGTCATGCCATTCGCCCAACCCGTTGTTTTCCATTCATTACCTTATCAGCCCGATGCAATAACTGAACGGTTCGCGCCGCTTTCTGCTTTGCCGTGGGCGATGTTACTGCATTCAGGTTCGGCACAGCACCAGCATAATCGTTTCGATATTCTGGTGGCCGATCCGCTGATCACGCTGACCACACGTGGCAAGCTAACGCAGATTGAGCACAACGGCACGGCCGAAACCCGGGCAGAAGATCCGTTTGCTTTACTGGAAGAGCAAATGGCAGTGGCCGGTTTACAGGCAGAAAGTTCAGCGGATTTTCCTTTTCTGGGCGGCGCACTGGGTTTGTTCGGTTATGACCTGGGGCGCAGGATAGAAACATTGCCTGAAACTGCGGAACGGGATATCGACCTGCCGGATATGGCGGCAGGGATTTATGACTGGGCGCTGATTGCCGATCACCATTTACAGCGCCTGACGCTGATTTGCCATGGTGACGTTTCTGAACGTTTACGCTGGCTGGCCCAGTACCAACCTGTTCCTTCTCCTGCGCCTTTCCGTTTACATGCGCCGTGGCGGGCAAATATGAGCCGCGAAGAATACGGTGAGAAATTCCGTAAGATTCAGGAATATATTCACAGTGGTGATTGCTATCAGATCAATCTGGCGCAGCGGTTTTCGACAGAATACAGCGGCGATGAATGGCAGGCTTTCCTGCGCCTCAATCAGGCTAATCGCGCCCCTTTCTCCGCGTTTCTGCGTCTGCCGGAAAATGCCGTTGTCTGTCTTTCACCCGAGCGTTTCATCTGGCTGAAAGACGCTGAGATCCAGACCCGTCCGATTAAGGGAACGCTGCCGCGCTGCGAAGATCCGACTGAGGATATGCAGCAGGCAGAACGACTGGCGGCATCGGAAAAGGATCGCGCCGAAAACCTGATGATTGTCGATTTGCTGCGTAACGATATCGGCCGCGTGGCGACACCCGGCAGTGTGCGGGTGCCGGAGCTGTTCGTTGTGGAGCCCTTCCCCGCCGTCCATCATCTGGTCAGCACGATCACCGCCCGGTTACCCGAAACCTGTCACGCCAGCGCCTTACTGCGTGCCTGTTTCCCCGGCGGCTCCATTACCGGTGCGCCCAAAGTGCGTGCCATGGAAATTATCGAAGAACTTGAACCGCACCGGCGCAACGGCTATTGCGGCAGCATTGCATATCTGAGTTGCTGCGGCACGATGGACAGCAATATCACCATCCGCACATTGCTCACCGCACAGGGCAAAATTTACTGCTGGGCGGGTGGCGGGATCGTCGCTGACAGTCAGGAACAGGCGGAATATCAGGAAACTTTTGATAAGATTGCCCGTATTCTGCCTGAATTAGGAGAAATACAGCCGTGACGCTGCTGGAACAACACGCGCCCTTACAGACGTTTTCACCTGCCGTGGAAGATTTCATCCTGCGTTTTCAATTGCAGCAGCCGCGCCTGCCTGCTGCGGCGTTGCGCGGAACCCGCCACGCCGCTGTGTTGATCCCGATTATCTGCCGTCCGGAACCGACCCTTTTACTGACGCGCCGCTCCGATCAGTTGCGTAAACACGCCGGCCAGGTCGCCTTTCCCGGTGGTGCAGCAGATGCTTCCGATGCCTCGATTATTGCCACCGCATTACGCGAAGCGCATGAAGAGGTCGCGATCCCCCCTGAACAGGTTCATATATTAGGCACACTGTCGCCGCAGGACAGCAGCAGCGGTTTTCAGGTCACGCCGGTTATCGGGCTGTTGCCTGTTGATGTACCACTGCATCCCGCGGAAGATGAAGTCGCCGAGTTGTTTGAAATGCCGCTGCGGGAAGCCTTTGATCTCGCACGTTATCACCCCCTGGATATTCACCGCAGAGGCACTCATCACCGGGTTTATCTGTCCTGGTATCAGCAACAATTTGTCTGGGGGCTGACGGCGGGAATCATCCGTCAGTTGGCCCGGCAGGTTGAAGTCTGAGCTCAGTGATTACATTACGATCACACTTTTGCATCAAATAAGTTTATTTCATGCGAAAAATGAAACTTTTGCCTCTCAGCCCTTTTAAACTATAAGTCTATCCATAAGAACAAGAGACCCGTCCATAAGGGCTGTCTCTGGTGTTGGTTCATTTATGGAAGCCAGGGATCCCGTTCCCTGCCGCAATCTATTACAGGAGTATTCGACGTGATTAGCGTTTTCGACATGTTCAAGGTCGGGATTGGCCCTTCCAGTTCCCATACTTTGGGCCCGATGAAAGCAGGCAAACAGTTCGCTGATGACCTGCTGGAAAAGGGCATGATGCCTGCCGTTACGCGTGTCGCCGTGGACGTTTTTGGTTCTTTGTCTCTGACAGGTAAAGGCCACCACACAGATATCGCCATTATTTTAGGTCTGGCGGGCAATCAGCCAGATACCGTCGACATCGACGGCATTCCGCATTTTATCCGCGACGTTGAGCAACGTGAGCGTCTGCCGCTGGGCGGAACCCAGCATGAAGTCGATTTCCCACGTGATACCGGTATGGTGTTCCGCGGGGAGAATTTACCGCGTCACGAAAACGCCATGCAAATTCACGCTTTTGCTGGCGACAAGATGATTTACAGCAAAACCTATTACTCGGTCGGCGGCGGCTTTATCGTTGATGACGAGCATTTCGGTCAGCCTGTGCTGGATGAAGTGGCGGTGCCGTACAGCTTTAATTCGGCCAGTGAAATGCTGGCAAAATGTAAGGAAACCGGGCTGTCATTATCCGGCCTGGTGATGAAAAACGAGCTGGCGCAGCACAGTAAGCAGGACATCGAGCAGTATTTCGAGAAAATCTGGCACACCATGCAGGCCTGTATCGATCGCGGCCTGAATACCGAAGGCGTTCTGCCTGGCCCGTTGCGGGTGCCGCGTCGTGCTTCTGCCCTGCGCCGGATGCTGGTGTCTAACGACAAACTTTCCAGTGACCCGATGAACGTGATCGACTGGGTGAATATGTTTGCCCTCGCGGTTAACGAAGAAAACGCGGCAGGCGGACGTGTCGTGACGGCACCCACCAACGGCGCATGCGGCATTGTGCCTGCGGTGCTGGCGTATTATGACCAGTTCATTCAGTCGGTCAGCCCGGACATTTATCTGCGTTATTTCCTGAGTTCCGGTGCTATCGGTATTCTGTATAAAATGAATGCGTCGATTTCAGGCGCTGAAGTGGGCTGTCAGGGTGAAGTTGGCGTAGCCTGTTCAATGGCGGCGGCAGGCTTGACGGAATTGCTTGGCGGCAGCCCGGAACAGGTGTGCGTTGCGGCCGAAATTGGCATGGAACACAATCTGGGATTAACCTGTGACCCTGTTGCCGGACAGGTTCAGGTACCGTGCATCGAACGTAATGCCATCGCGTCAGTGAAAGCCATTAATGCCGCCCGTATGGCATTACGCCGCACCAGTGAGCCGAGAGTTTCACTGGATAAAGTCATTGAGACAATGTACGAAACCGGTAAAGATATGAATTCCAAATATCGGGAAACCTCGCGTGGCGGTCTGGCGATTAAGGTTCAGTGCGACTGATCCGGTCGAAAAGATGACCTCTTCCTGCGGTATTTTCAGGTTGTATTAATTTCAACCAATTTACCGCAGGAAATACCACCTGGCCGGTAGCCGGCAGCAATAAAACCTTCGCTAACAACAACCTGTTGTATTATCAATACATAATGGTAGTGAGACTTGCATTATACCCTGCAGGTGCGGCATGCTGATTTCCGCCTGATTTCCCCTGTCCGGGTCCCCCTTATTACGTCTGCGTAAATGTCGGAAATGGACAGGAAAAACCTCAGTGACACTGTCACCTGTATGTTTTTTTTTCGATTTGAACAGAGAAATATAGGGAGTTTGCCGCTACTCAAACTGAGCGCCCGACGATTTACAGCTACTCTCTATAAAAACGAAATGGCTGTTACGCATCGGTAACCCTTTAAAATAATAATTTTGAGCCTGCCTTTAACTCGGGATAAAAGGATTAGAACGATGCTGTTCTCCCAGACCGGACTCGCGAAGTATCGCTACTATCGCATTGCCCTCGCCAGTGCAATGGGGATATGTACGCTGCTTCTGACGCTGGGCATTCGTATCTACGAACAAGCCCAGGTTATCGCCGAAGATCAAAAACGGGTGGCTGTTCACACCGTTGAAAAACTGGAAAAATTGCTTGAACCCGCTTCTCCGGCCGGCAAAATTATTCCTTTCGACCAGACACTCGCCTGTAAGGCACAGCAACCTCTGTTGCAACAAACCGTCGCCCGCATGCAAACATTACGTTCAATCAGTCTCGTCAGCAACGGCACCATTGTTTGTTCAAGCCTGGTAGGCACGCTGGATCTGAATTTCAATCAAACCTTGCCTTCCTTCGCACAGGGTAAAACCCAACTTGAGTTGCGCGCCTCGAAATGGAGCCGTGTCAATACACCGACGCTGGTTTTATGGCATCCGACCACACCGGATAATCTTAACGGTGAACTGTTTGTCTATAACATCGGGATCTTGTCGAATTTCCTGCTCGAGCCCCAACCGCCTTATGCCAGCCACATCGTTCTCAACGTCGGACAACAAAATCTCGAATACGGCAAAAATTCAATCATCAACACCAGTGCCCTGCCGCGCGCCCCTTTGCTGAGCGCCCGATCGGAAAAATATGATTTTGCGGTCTCTATTTATGGTGAAGAAGCCAGCACACTGGCCTGGGAGGAGCTGTTTTCACATCTGCCGCTGTCGGTTCTGATCAGCCTGCTGACAGCAACAGCCATTTATCTGTTCTCCGGCAGTCGCATCAGTCTGGCTTATCCGATCAGCCACGGCATTTCCCACCGCGAGTTTAAAGTTTATTGTCAGCCCATTATTAACAGTACGGATGGCCGTTGTATTGGCGTGGAAACACTGATGCGCTGGAAAAACCGCCGGCAGGAATGGGTTTCGCCCGATGTGTTTATTCCTCTGGCTGAACAGCACGGTTTAATCATTGCGCTGACACGCTATCTCATTCAGACAGTCGCTGAAAATCTGTCCGTATTTCCGGCAACGCCGGGTTTTTACGTCAGTATTAATGTTGCGGCACAACACTTTAATAATATGGAAATTGTTGATGACATCCGAAAGCTGTGGCTTCCGGCGCAGCCGTCAGTTTCTCTCATGCTGGAGCTGACGGAACGGACGCGGTTACAGGAGTTACGTGCTGCTGAGATTTCACAGTTGAAAGAAATGGGTATTCTGCTGGCCATTGATGATTTCGGGACGGGTCACAGTTCCCTGAGCTATCTCAAAACCCTTAATCCCGATGTGCTGAAAATCGATCAGGCGTTTACGGCCTCAATTGGCACCGATGCGATTAACGCCACCGTCACGGATACCATCATCACACTGGCGCAGCGTCTCAATCTAAAGCTGATTGCTGAAGGGGTGGAAACCCGTGAGCAGGTAGATTATCTGCGCGAACGCAGGGTCGATTCATTGCAGGGCTACTACTTTGCCCGCCCGATGCCTATAGAAGTATTCCCAATCTGGCTGGAACGTTATAAAAAAACTACGCAGAACATGGAATTGCAGGATAATACAGATCCGGTCTGAAGGTGAGAACCCGTTTTCCCCGACCATAAAAAACGGCGACCTGAGTCGCCGTTTTACATCCCGAAATAAAGCCCCGTTACTGGTCTTCATCCCATTTGTCTTCTGATTTCAGCCGCGTAATACGCACGCGTTCGATACGGTATTCCGACACGTCAAGAATTTCAAAGTGCAGCGACGCCATTTCGATCACTTCACCCACGACCGGCATTTGTCCTGATTTCGACAGCAGCAGCCCGGCAAGAGAAGCAAAATCGTCGTCAGCATTCACCAGCGTTTTGACGTCCAGAATTTGCTGCAACAGATGCAAATCGGTTCCGCCTTTAGCAATCCAGCTATCACCGTCAGTCACGACGTCCGGCGTTTCATCTTCGTCCGGGAATTCACCCGCGATGGCCTCCAGCACATCCAGCGGCGTCACCAGCCCCTGAATCACACCAAACTCATTGCTGACCATCACCAGACGACCTTTGGCTTTACGCAGAACGGCTAACAAGTTGATGACGTCCATGGTTTCCGGCACCACAATCGGCGGCGTTTTTTCCGCGAACGCGACAATGCTTTCACCGTTTTCCAGCGCCACCAGCAGATCTTTCGCACGCACCACACCGATAACATCATCCAGTGAATAACGGCAAATCGGGAACAGGCTGTGCGGCGTATCGAGAAGCTGACTGCGGATTTCATCCGGTGACTTTTCACAGTCTACCCAGGAAATCTCGGTGCGTGGCGTCATGATGCTGCGCAGGGAGCGTGACGCCAGCGTCAGCACGCCGGTGATCATGTGACGTTCTTCTTCCGCAAAGGTTTCACCGGCTGGCAATACATCGCCAGCGGGCTCATCTTCATGCTCATTCTGGCGTTTCCCGCCCATCAGTCGCTGAATAGCTTCCGCTGTACGTTCACGCATCGGACGGCTGGACTGGCTTTTCAGGAAGTTGCGGCGCGCAATCTGATTGAACAATTCAATCAGGATAGAGAAACCAATCGCGGCGTACAGGTAACCTTTCGGAATGTGGAACCCGAAGCCTTCAGCAATCAGACTCAGACCAATCATTAGCAGGAAGCTGAGGCATAGCACCACGACGGTTGGATGATTGTTTACGAAACGGGTCAGCGATTTCGATGCCAGCAGCATCACGCCCATGGCAATAATCACTGCAGTCATCATGACGGCCAGGTTATTCACCATACCGACGGCGGTTATCACCGCATCCAGCGAGAAGACCGCGTCCAGCACAACAATCTGCGCCACCACAGCCCAGAAGCTGGCATAGCCGCGATTCGTTGTTCCATGCTCGTCATGCCCTTCCAGCCGCTCATGCAGCTCTGTGGTGGCTTTGAATAGCAGGAATATCCCCCCGACTAACAAAATCAGATCACGGCCGGAGAAACTGAACTGCGCAATACTGAACAGCGGCGTGGTCAGTTTCACCATCCACGAAATCAGTGACAGCAAACCTAAACGCATGATCAGCGCCAGCGAGAGGCCGATGATACGGGCTTTATCACGCTGCTTCGGTGGCAGTTTATCGGCAAGAATGGCAATAAAAACAAGGTTGTCGATACCCAGAACAATTTCAAGCACGACAAGCGTCAGCAAACCGACCCAAATTGAAGGGTCCATCAAAAATTCCATGTCAGACTCCGCAATGAGTTAAAGAAAAAAGACGCACAAAAACACCACACCCCAGGCTGTCAGATGACCGTCCGGAAGTATTGGCTGCAGAAATAGCAGATGAAAGCGGTTTCAGTGCGGCTGAAATCAGGCCCATCGGGGCAGATTTGCCGGTAAGAATGAGGTGAAAAAGCGAAGAATAGTGACGTCGGTGACAGTCCATAGGGAGGGCTGAGGCCCGGTACTCCTGTTCAATTATTCGGAAAATCACTTTATCAGGAATGATTATTTGAAGAAAGAGTGATCTTTTACCTTCAGCATCAGTTTGTAACATCTATGCTGTTTTAATGTGCGATGTGAAACCGTATTCACAATACGTCGTTCAATAACGGACAGTCGTCACAAAAATTATTTTTTCGCACACTAAAATAAATCACGTCGCACAACCCGTTGAGGTTCTGCAATTTATAGTTTTGCAGTCTTATCAGAAATTAAGGACAGTCAGGACGCACGGAATGCCCCGTCCGCCTCAGGAATAAAAACGGGCGGATATCATCAGCACCATTACTTATGTGCATAACTCTTTCCCAGAGTTAACAGAGGAGGTAGCGAGTGAGTATTGCTATTATCATCGGCACGCACGGGTCAGCAGCTGAGCAATTGCTGAAAACAGCGGAAATGATTTTAGGTGAACAGGATAATGTCGCCTTTATTGATTTCGTTCCCGGCGAAAACGCCGAAACCCTGATCGAAAAGTACACGGCTAAGTTGGGTGGTTTAGACACCAGCAGCGGCGTCCTTTTCCTGGTCGACACCTGGGGTGGCAGCCCGTTCAATGCCGCCAGCCGTATTGTTGTCGATAAGGAAAATTACGAAGTTGTCACCGGTGTTAACATCCCGATGCTGGCAGAGACTTTCATGGCACGTGATGACAATCCTGCTTTCGCAGAACTGGTTGCCATTGCAGTGGAGACGGGTCGTATCGGCGTAAAAGCGCTGAAAACCCCTGAACCTGCCGCTCAAGCCCCTGCCGCCGCCCCTGCGCCAAAAGCAGCCGCCCCGGCGAAACCTGCCGGTCCGAACGACCATATGAAGATCGGCCTTGCCCGAATCGATGACCGTTTGATCCATGGCCAGGTCGCGACCCGCTGGACCAAAGAAACCAACGTGACACGCATTATTGTTGTCAGCGACGAAGTGGCTGCCGATACCGTGCGTAAAACGTTGCTGACTCAGGTTGCTCCTCCTGGTGTTACCGCACACGTTGTTGACGTTGCGAAAGCCATTCGTGTCTGGGATAACCCAAAATACGCGGGCGATCGCGTCATGTTCCTGTTCACTAACCCGACTGACGTTCTGCGTCTGGTTGAGGGTGGCGTGAAAATTACCTCCGTAAACATTGGTGGTATGGCTTTCCGCCAGGGTAAAACTCAGGTGAATAACGCCGTGTCTGTCGATGAAAAAGATATCGAAGCATTCAGGAAACTGAATGAAAAAGGTATCGAACTTGAAGTGCGTAAAGTCTCTACTGACTCCCGCCTCAAGATGATGGATCTCATTAATAAAATGAATTAATAAGCGCCCCGTTGTTGGCAGATTCCCTCAACGTTATCTGTCTGGTGTGCCTGTTTATACTCAGCGTCCTTTGGTCATAGGAGAAGTGCAATGGAGATCACCACACTACAAATTGTGCTGATATTTATTGTCGCATGTATTGCCGGGATGGGTTCGATCCTGGATGAATTTCAGTTTCACCGTCCGTTAGTCGCCTGTACTTTGATCGGTTTTGTTCTTGGTGATGTAAAAACCGGGATCATCATCGGGGGTACTCTGGAAATGATCGCGCTTGGCTGGATGAACATCGGTGCTGCTGTTGCGCCAGATGCTGCCCTCGCCTCTATCATTTCTACCATTCTGGTTATCGCAGGCGGTCAGTCTGTCGGTGCCGGTATCGCACTGGCGATACCGCTGGCAGCAGCAGGTCAGGTATTAACCATCATCGTTCGTACCATCACCGTCGCCTTCCAGCACGCAGCGGATAAAGCGGCTGAAAAAGGGAATCTGAGCGCGATTAGCTGGATCCACGTTTCAGCGTTGATCCTGCAGGCAATGCGTATTGCCATCCCTGCTGTGATTGTTGCTGTGTCTGTGGGTACTGCTATTGTTCATGACTTACTGGCTTCAATCCCTGAAGTGGTTACCAACGGTCTGAACATCGCTGGTGGTATGATCGTCGTCGTGGGTTACGCCATGGTCATCAACATGATGCGTGCTGGCTATCTGATGCCGTTCTTCTACCTCGGTTTCGTTACTGCTGCATTCACCAACTTCAACCTGGTTGCACTGGGTGTGATTGGTGTGGTGATGGCTGTTCTTTACATCCAGTTGAGCCCGAAATACAACAAGTCTGCGCAAGCGGCGGCTGCACCGGGTGTTAACGATCTCGACAACGAATTGGATTAAGGGTGAAGGACATGGTTGATCAAACTGCAGTTAAAAAACTCACGGCCAGCGATATTCGCGGTGTGTTTATACGCTCCAACCTTTTCCAGGGGTCATGGAACTTCGAACGTATGCAGGCTCTGGGCTTCTGCTTCTGTATGGTGCCTGCAATCCGTCGTCTCTACCCTGAAAATAACGACGATCGCAAAGCGGCTATCAAACGCCACCTGGAATTCTTTAATACCCATCCTTACGTTGCGGCTCCGGTTCTGGGTGTGACGCTGGCGATGGAAGAACAGCGTGCCAATGGCGCACCTATCGACGACGCGGCCATCAACGGCCTGAAAGTCGGTCTGATGGGACCTCTGGCCGGTGTGGGTGACCCGATCTTCTGGGGTACTGTGCGTCCGGTGTTTGCTGCATTGGGTGCGGGTATTGCGATGACCGGCAGCTTGCTGGGTCCGTTGCTGTTCTTTGTTCTGTTTAACCTTGTACGCCTGCTGACCCGCTACTACGGCGTGTCTTATGGCTACAAAAAAGGTGTCGATATCGTTAACGATATGGGCGGCGGCTTCCTGCAAAAACTGACCGAGGGGGCGTCAATTCTCGGCCTCTTTGTCATGGGGGCCCTGGTTAACAAATGGACACACGTTAACATTCCGCTAGTCGTGTCGAAAATCACCGACCAGACGGGCCATACCACCGTCACGACTGTCCAGACTATTCTGGACCAGCTGATGCCGGGTCTGGTGCCATTACTGCTGACCTTCGGTTGTATGTGGCTGTTGCGGAAGAAAGTGAATGCGTTGTGGATCATCGTTGGCTTCTTCGCCATCGGTATCTTCGGTTACTGGATTGGCCTGCTAGGTCTCTGATAACCTTCAAAGCCGGGGAAATCTTTCCCCGGCTTTTTTGTTTCTGCTATTGATCTCTTTGTCATTTTTACTTTGCTTTGCCTGATGGCTGTTAGCTGGAGTTTTCATGTCTGTAACCGATATCGTCCTCGCCCTTTTCACTCTCCTGTTGCTTGCCTACGCCATCTATGACGAATTCATCATGGGTACACGCAAGGGTAAAACTCGCCTGCGGGTCAACCTGCGCCGCCGTAACAGACTCGATTCGATTATCTTTATCGGTCTTCTGGCTATTCTTCTTTATAATAATATCCATGCGAATGGCACCGTTATTACCAATTATTTACTGATCGGCCTGGGGCTGATTGCTTTTTATCTCTCTTTTATCCGCTGGCCAAAAATGCTCTTCAAAGAGGAGGGTTTTTATTTCGCCAACACTTTCATCACCTACGATCGGATCCGCAGTATGAATCTTTCTGAAGACGGTATTCTGGTATTTGAATTAGAACAGAAAAAGTTATTAATTCGCGTAAACGAACTGGATGATCTTGAAAGAATATATAAAATTATGGTTAATAATCAATAAGTTGAATTTAGACCATGAGTTATCAGTTATAGCATGGTGCATATTCCCCAGAATTTAACTTAACCTTACAAATAACAATGTTGATAAATACTTTGTCAACAATATTGTTACTCCCCAATATACGGCATTATTTAAAACCCCATTTTATTTGGTGTTGTCCCGAATAAAAATAGTGTGGTAAGGTTGCGCCGTCATTTGGGGGCTATTCTCGTGAACTTATCCGCTACGCTTATTCTTGCATTTGGCATGTCCATGGACGCCTTCGCCGCATCAATTGGCAAAGGCGCCAGCCTTCATCGTCCTTGCTTTCGCGAGGCCTTCCGCACGGGTTTTATTTTCGGCGTCATAGAAGCCATAACGCCACTGATTGGCTGGTATCTGGGCTTATTTGCCAGCCAGTACATCATGCAGTGGAGCCAGTGGGTCGCGTTTACCCTGCTGTTTATTCTGGGCGCGCGCATGATCATCGAAGGGCTAAAAAATAAGCCGGAAGATAACCTGACAAGGGCAACCCGTCACGGGTTCTGGATCCTGGCTGCAACGGCTATCGGCACCAGCCTTGATGCTCTGGCGATCGGCGTCGGTTTAGCTTTTCTTGAAGTGAACATCATCCTTACCGCGCTGCTCATCGGTATGGCGACCATGGTGATGTCAACGCTCGGGATAATGGTCGGGCGTTTTATCGGCCCGCTGTTAGGCAAATGGGCCGAAGTTTTAGGAGGTACGGTTCTGATAGGAATTGGGTCGAGCATCCTGCTGGAGCATCTGGGTTATTTACGCTGACGCACGCTGATGTATCCTGATGAGGAAGTCTGTCTCGCATTCAAAGGCTGTCTGAGCCTTTAAGTTGGCCATCACTTCTTCTGTCGCCCGCCATGCAAATGGCGTCATCTGCAATAAATCAAACGCCTGCTCTCCGGAAAGCATCATGTCATAGGCGAGCGCTTCCGTACTTATCCGGTCAAAACCTTCCAGCTGCTCATCGAGATCAGCATGCAGTTGTACATCCTGGTATATCAACCCTTTCAGCTGATATAAATGACGTGGTCCCGGTGCCACCGTAACCACCAGGCCGCCCGGTTTTATCGCCCGGTACAATTCCTGCGCCTTACAGGGTGCATAAATACGAATGACCGCATCCAGTGAACCCTCAGCAAAAGGTAAGCGATGGCTGGAAGCCACACAAAATGACACATCGCGATAACGTTTGGATGCATAACGGATGGCCACTTTCGAGACATCCAGCCCAAACACTTTCAGCGCACGTTTTTGTGTGAGCCTCTCAGCGAATGCGGCGGTGTAGTACCCTTCCCCGCAGCCAATATCCAGCAATGTGTCCGCCGTTTGCGCGATGACGTCGTCCAGAATATCTGTCAGACGGTCACGCAAAGGCTGGTAATGGCCTGCATCAAGAAAAGCACGACGCGATATCATCATTTCCGGGCTGTCACCCGGCTGCTTTGAGCGTTTGTGCTGTACGGGCATCAGATTGACATACCCCTCTTTCGCGTTATCAAACTGATGGTTGGCGGGACAACACCATTGCTGACCGGCCAGCGTAAGCGGCTGGAAACAAAGCGGGCACTGATAAGTCATGCGGAAAACCTGCAAGAAAAGTCTGAGGGGGCGAAAATTCGCAATAGTGTTAAGTCTAAAGAAGGTGCTCAGGGGTTGCAACTGCTGGAAAATCCCGCTCAAAGGCGGCTACACTGGTTGCATCACATTTTCTAACGAGACACAAGATGAGTGACCACTCAGCTTTACTCAGTCAAATCCCCGGTATTGTGCATGGCTTCGGCGATAAACAGGCGTTGCTGCCTGAACATCTGCAAAGCTATGAAGCGACCTGTCCCGGAAAAAAACAGGTACACGGCACACGGATTGTCGATGTGACAGTCGCAGGCCAGGAATGCGGTGAGGCGGATGGCTTCATCACCGCTATGCCGGGCATTCTTCTTGCCGTTTTCACTGCAGACTGCTTACCGGTAATTTTCTGTCGCAAAGATGGCAGAGAAGTTGCGGCAGTGCACGCAGGCTGGCGCGGGCTGATTGACGGCATTCTGGAGCAAATGGCACAGCGGATTAATCAGTCGGGTGATACTTCTGACTGGTTTGTGTCTGTCGGCCCGTCCGCAGGAGCCTGCTGTTATGAAGTCAGTCAGGAACTGATTGATACTTTTCTGCAACGTCTCGATTTACCCCCTGCACTCATCTCACCAAGCCACCGCCATCTTGATCTGGTTGCCATTGCTGAAGCCAAATTGCGGGCGTTAGGATTTGCAGGCGTTGATCGCGCAGGCCGTTGCACGATTTGCTCGCCCGATGCAGCCGGAACCGGATTCAGGTACACGAGTTTTCGCCGTAACAGCCATCAGCGGGCGCAGGACCCGACACACCCGGGTATCAGCGGACGTAACCAGCAATCAGGGATCATGATCCTCTGAGCCTGAACGGCTGACACAAAAAAACCCGCCTTGGCGGGTTTTTTTACAGCTAACGCTGCTTAGATTGCAGTTACGTTAACTGCTGACGGGCCTTTCTGGC
The DNA here is from genome assembly GCF_023701875.1 of Rahnella sp. CG8. Taxonomy (NCBI): domain Bacteria; kingdom Pseudomonadati; phylum Pseudomonadota; class Gammaproteobacteria; order Enterobacterales; family Yersiniaceae; genus Rahnella; species Rahnella sp. CG8. The sequence continues at coordinate 19,084 of NZ_JABAED010000027.1, read as the reverse complement.
CGTCTTGGATTTCGAACTCTACGTTCTGGCCTTCAGCCAGAGTTTTGAAGCCGTTACCCTGGATTGCAGAGAAGTGTACGAACACATCTTTGCTGCCGTCAGCAGGAGTAATGAAACCGAAACCTTTAGACTCGTTGAACCACTTAACTTGACCTTTGATCTTTGCCATCTTGAGTATTTCCTTTGGATTGTTTAAACCGCCCAGCGGCGTTACATAGACAAACTAGAGTCGTTACTGCTTGAGGCACTAAGATTAGAATCGGCAGAGAAGCGGTATTCAACGTGAACGTCTTTACTCAGAACTTCTATACTGAAAATGCCACACATATACAGAACTGTACCTCGTTTTACCCAGATGCGTTATCACATACTCTGAATTCGATGGCAAGCCATTTTTAATCAGTGATGGACATGTCGCACATATTTGAGCCGGTTAAAGGCACTTCGTGTTCAGTTAAGCTGAAATATGTTGATAGACATGCTTTTTTCTGCTTTGCAGTTTTACCTGCATATCAAACAAAACAATAACGACCTGTTTCGATTATTGATCATTTAATGCAGAACCGTAAGCGTAAAACACACCTTTATTTGAATTTTTATTGCGGGAGCCAGCTAAAACTCTCCGCTTCTGTGCCCATTCGGCACCGCTTTACAGGCCTTACAGCGTGAGATCAGGTCCCGTGACAGCGCATCACACGGCGTTTGCGGCACTTGTGCAACAGAACGGGTATATGCACAACGTCAGTGCCTCCCAATATGACTGGTTATGCAATAATCAATTACGCCATAGACGGATAAAATGGTGCAAAACAAACAGTGAAAATCAATAAATGCACCTTAACTGTGCGCCTGTACTTCCTGCCTGATAATAGCCCAAACCCAACCGGCTTCAGGCAAAATGAATTCCAAATTACGACACCCGGTAATGACTATTTTTTATCGTGGTGATTTTGACAATATAATGAATTAAAGTTTGCGAGTTGGTTAAAACAACATAACAGTTTGCCAATACTCCCGGCCGCCTTATTCAAATACTAAATATCCATATGAAAAACTAATATTAATTACCGTGATCAAAATCCCATATCAGCTTTCTATTCATACTCAGATCACGCTAAAATCGTCTCATTACCTGCCAGAAGCCAACCACGATAGTCTGACAGACAACCCGTCTGCGTTGCAGGCAGGCGAAGCGCAGTTCAATGCCCTGTTTAGCAACAAAAAAATCCATTTTTTCTGACAAAAAGAAGTCTCTCCGCGCTTACAAAAAACATTCTGTTTTGATAAAGATGAATTGAGCAGGTAATTAATCTATCTGACCTAATAATTAACATTCACATAACACACACGAAGTGTAAGTGTTATAAAAAATGTCACCCAACTGATAATACTTCTCATTTCATAGGTGAAGTAGCTACTTATATATTCCCAATACCGGTGGAAATGATATTCAATCTTTAGAAATGCTTGCGCCAATTTTTAATGGTTTAAATTCCATTTCAGGCGATTCACTTTGACTTATGGCTTCCGCTAATTCAATCAATGGCTGATCCAGTGATTCATCGGCTAATTCAAAAACCCCCCAATGAATGGGAACCGCCTTTTTACAACACAGCTCAGTAAACACAGCCACTGCCTGTTGCGGGTCCATATGTTGCGCACGCATGAACCATCTTGGTGCATAGGCGCCGACAGGAATTGCGGCTAAATCGAAAGGTCCCAGACGTTGTCCAATTATTTCAAACTGATTGCTGTACCCGCTGTCGCCGGAAAAAAAGAACCGCAAACCGGGATGGCTGACCACCCATCCACACCAGAGAGACCGGTTTCGATCCCATAATGTCCGCATACTCCAGTGGCGCGCCGGCACAGCTGAAAACTTCAGCTCACCAAACTGCTGCTCATCCCACCAGTCGAGTTCCTCGATGTATCGTGCCCCGCGCCGCTCCAGCCAACGCTTTATGCCCAAAGGCACCATAAATTGCACTTCCGGGAAACGTCGCAATAGCTTGCGGACCGTCGCGCTGTCGAGATGGTCATAATGATTGTGGGATAACAGAACAACATCAATCGGTGGAAGTTCTTCTACCGTCACAGCAACCGGCGTTTTTCGCTCAGGCCCATAGAAACTGAATGGCGAAGCACGATGAGACAATGCAGGATCCATCAGGATATAGCGCCCGGCAACACGCAGCAATAAACAGGCATGTCCTAAAAACCATAAACGATCATCAGACCCGCTGAAGTCGGCAGCCTGCCACCACTGGCTGACAAAATGTTCGTAACCTTTCGCCGGAGGCGCAGGCAGGCGAAGTTCCTTGCGCTCTTTCCTCCAGCGCTTGAGATCACCCTCCTGCCGGTCATGGGGTTCGGCATTGGTAAAACCATCCGGTGTGTGATGTGTTTTTGACGGGTCGTAAAAGGGATTTTTACCTGACATAAGGCTCCATGAGATCACTATTTTATCGGCGGCAGCGTAAAGCCATGAGGCAGATTAATTAGCATACTTATTGAGCGCACTACAGATCGAAAGTGAAAAATTATGTGGCAGTTCAGCCACTACGTGGGGTTAAGGAAATCTTAATAACTTCATGTTTAACTGATGATGTTCAAAAAGGAGATTATTTATGACCAGGAACACAACAAAAGACCGCAAAACCTTTGCGTCAAGGCTGACCCATATTATGCAGATCCAGGCGCAATATGGACGTTTATGGCTGCGTTCCCGCTTTCGCCGGATGACCGTTCCGACCTCAGTAAAGATTTTCCTTCTCGCCCTGCTGGGGCTGACGGCGTTAGCCATCACCGGAACATTGCTGTTGACCCTCGATGTCATCGCACTGATGCTATCTGTTATGAAACGGCCTTTTCAGCGGGGTAACCTCCGGCAGCGTTATCTGATGAGAAAGCCTGTATAACGAAAAACCGTGGCGGATATCTCCGGCACGGTTTGAAGTTACAGAAATGCTTTCCGATTATCAGGCAGGCATACCACAAAGTTTGGTGAGATTTCTGGCACCGATCATGAGGGTGGCAACATAGGATTGTCTGCGGGTCACAACTTCGACCGCAACACGCGCATCTTTATATTTGATGAGATAGGTGGAAGGCCAGCCCTGCCGGCGTTTGCCGTAGGCTTTTTCATGACTGTCGATAGCTGCATGAGCAACCACCAGATGGGAGAGAGTTTTATCACCTTTAATGATGCGCTTCATAATGGACTCCGCCTTAGACACAACTGTCAAAATGAGGAAACATTAATCACTTGATACGCATCGCTTTATGCGACGCTTATTCGAATCACTTCTTTGCAAAACTTTGTCACTATCTGAGTATCTCTGCGCTTTTGTTTATACGCAAGTCTTACTAAGCAGGAAACATACCATAGCGGCACGAAGGGGACGTTTGCTTTGCGCCTGCCATTGGCCTTGAGGACTGCTGATTTCAGCAAGCCAGAGAGGATTGCTTTGCAACTCTTTAAAATTAATGCTGATTTTGTTGGCGCAAATGATCGGCCACGCATCGGAGGGGTTGTTGCAATAATCTTTGCCTTTCATTCCGCCATAGGGATACCACTTCTCAGGTTCCTCTCCGGTCAGTAAGGCTATGTTGTGGTTCACTTCACTGTCGTTTTCTTCAGACCATTTGATCATCAGTTATTCCATCCTGCAGGGCACATGCGTGGAGACTACCGGAGGAATAAGACAGTTTTATGAAGGAAGATCAGAGAGGAAGAGAAGGAAAGATATGCACGCCGCGTATCAACGAAAAACCCGCCGGAAGGCGGGTTAACAAAACAACATTATCTTTCAGGAATAAAACCACGCAGGCTGAGCGCAGAGTCATCGTCTGCCTCAACAGAAGACACATTGCCCTTTGCCTGTGCAGCCAGAATTTTAAGTAATTCGGTCTGCTGGCGTTGCTGCTCAGCGATCTCCTGTAACAGAGCAATCTGTTCATTTGCCCTGACACTGGCACGGCTAACGAAAAACCATACCAACAGAAATAACAGTGCTGAAAGTGCACACAGCACCAATGAGGCCAGGCTGTTTTGGCCCATTGCGAAATCAAACATTGACTACCCTACCACTGAATGTTCAGAGCGTTCATCTTACCATCCCCGACAGGCCAGGGAAGCTATTCGCAAAAAAACAGGGTTTTCTTACTCCCCCGCAATCAGCGCAAGCATTGAGCAAAAAGACATTCAGGCAGGCATCCGCTAAAAAGGAATGAATGAGGTGATGGCACATACGCCCAGATCAAAGTTGCCCCCCTGATCACAGTAACTGTTTAACGCCAGCAGATACAGGCCGATGCAGATGAGCAGAAAAAGAACGAACGTAATGATCCTTCGGACATTGAAAACAGGCTTTTTCAATTTAATGGCAGGTCTCTTTTGGTTTAAAAAGCGTCTATCAGGGCTCAAAGGCGACGTCCGGCATTTGACTGAACAGAAGGACATAGTACGACGAATATCCTAAACAACGATATAACGAAAGTACGGCTTTTACACGTGATACAACGTGTAATAATCACCTACGTAAATCAAACAATAAAATGTATAAACTTTATCTATAAATAGCAGGTAATGCTTGTTTGATCCTGGTCAAGCAAAGTAATGTTTACTCCGCTGCATTTCTGATAACTCTCATACAATAATTTCTATAAAATAGACATTTTAATAAAAACCATAACCCTGTTTATTAAGAAAGGAACAGAACGTGAAATAATGCATTAATTCTCGCAAGGCTCATGACAGAAACCTGACTCCTGTTTCGGGTGCTGACAAGATAAGCGGGATTACGCCTTGCGTTATATCCACAAGGCCGGAGGAACGCAAGCCTAATAGCAGTAAAATTATATAATGACTTTATAAGTATTATTCAGAAACCGTTAAAGAAATTACTTTCATTATGGTTGCCAAATAAATCCAATAATATTACTCCCGCCGTTAAAATAATTTAATTTTAGTGAGTATTCTCAGGAACTTCTTTGTTGAATTATACCACCCATTAAAATATCATCCCGCCGTCGAACAGTTCTTCTGTCTCTTCGGTTATATAAATGAAAGCATAGTGGCTGAATTAATTTCAGCTGATTCATGCTGACTATTTTTTGTTGAGGGATTAATAAATGCATGCATGGAATAAAAAGTTCTTCGTTTCTAAAATAGCGCTGGCCTGCGCTGTTGCAGTAACAGCACCTGCCGCAATATCAGCTGATATTTCTGGCACCGTATACGATACGTTCTATCATGACTCCACTCTGGCGGGTCATATCGGCTATCGTGGATATGTGGATAACGACGGCGCAGATAACGGTTACGTTGGCGGAGACATCTACTCTTCAATCAATAACGCTGTGGTTAACGGCGTTATTTCCACTCATTATCTCGGTTTTGATAGCAATAACAGCAACACGCTGAATATCACCAATACTACTGTCAACGGCATGATCACTTCTGAGTGCATGACGAGCGATTGCGGTACAACCCGTAATGAATATGATCAGTCACCTTTGCAGCTGACTATTGATAACTCCACCATTAACGATACTTACGAACACTTCGATTACGACGTTACTGATGCTAACAACGTTCGGGATCATGAAACCCTGAACACCTTTGACAAGGGCGTTGCGGTGACATTGGATCAGGAAAGTGACATCGTTATTAAAAATAACTCTCACGTCGCGGGCATTGCGCTGACGCAAGGCTACGAATGGGTTGATACTGACGTAAATAATGGCAATACTTTTGATAATACCCTGACAGTTAATGATTCCGTGCTGACTTCAGGTTCTTATACAGAATTGCAGACCAGCGGTTTCTACGGCCAGTCTGATAAGCCAAGCGATTACGGTAATATCAGCGCTGCCGGTACTCAGGCTGACGATATCGCGTTATCTGTTGTTGCCAGTGCCACCGCAGATAACGCAATGAAAACCCATGCCGTATTCAATAATTCAACCATTACCGGTGACGTCGCTTTTGTCAGCACCTTCGACGAGAACTATTACGTCGGCGGTCATGACAGCAATGCGGATGGCGTGCTGGATACCAATGGCTGGGATGATACAGACGAACTGAATCTGACGCTGGATAATGGCAGCAAATGGGTTGGCGCAGCTATCTCAAATGTTCAGATGGATTCAGCCCTCTATAACCGCAGCACCAACAGCATCTGGCCTTACTCTGTCTTCAGCAGTACCAATGGCTATCTGGTTGGCGATGACGTTTATCAAAGCGGATTGTTTAATGTCGCGCTAAACAACGGTTCCGAGTGGGACACCACCAAATCATCCAACATTGACGATCTGACTGTTAACAACCGGTCTCAGGTGAATGTTGTTGAATCTGCCCTGCTGGCAGATCACATCTCCCTCACCAATGCATCAACCCTGAAAATTGCCGCGCACGGCGGCGTTAAAACCGATGTGTTGAACCTGAACTCAGGCAGCCAGGCATCATTGACCGAAGAAACTGCGTCTCTCTACGCCAACACCATCATTGTGGGCAGCGGTTCTGAGCTGAACTTAGGTTTAGGTCAGGTTGATACACATAACATGGTTCTGACCGATAACGGTACTTTCGATATCGGTAGCCGTGAATATGTTCTCAACTCTGATTTGAACAACGCACGCGACAAAACTGCCGCTGACTATGTTTATGATCAGGGCACTATCGGCATTAACTCAGACGGTCATCTGGCCGTTAATGGCGTGACCAACGGTAATTATCAGGTACGCATCGATAACGCGACAGGTGAAGGCCAGGTTGCTGATTATCAAAATAAAGAGCTGATCCGCATCTACGGCGGCAATGCGACCTTTAACCATGCTAACACCGCTGATCTGGGTGCTTATAAATATCAGGCTGAGCAGTACGGCGATACTGTCGTGCTGGCAAAACAAGGCATTACCTCTACTGCAAATGCGGCCCTGAGCCTGCCTTCTTCCAATGCGGCAACATGGCATATGGAACAAGACACCTTAGAAAACCGCATGAATAGTTCGCGTCACACCCAGGGCAATGATAAAGGCGGTGTGTGGGTTAACTACTTCGGCGGTCAGCAAAACGGTGACAACGGCGTGATTGATTACGATCAGGACGTTAATGGCATCATGGTGGGTTTGGATAAAGTGACCGAAGGTGGCGGTGAACGCCAGTGGCTGGTCGGTATGGCGGCAAGTTTCGCAAAATCCAGCCTGTCTATGGATGATGCCGATGCGGATACTGACAGCCAGTCAGCACGCGTTTACTCAAGCCTGGACTTCAATAATGGCGCATTCTTCGATACTTCTCTGAGCTACAGCCACTTCAGCAACTCAACAGAAAGCACCATGAGCAACGGTCAGCAAGTATCAGGTGATAACTCGACTGATGCATGGGGCTTTGGTCTGAAACTGGGTTATGACTGGAAATTCGCTCCTCAGGCTTATTTGACACCATACGCAAGCATTACTGGCGTGTTTATCGGCGATGACGATTACAGCATGAGCAACAACATGCATGTCAGCGATCAGGCTTATGACAGCATGCGTTATGAGCTGGGTGGTAATCTGGGTTATACCTTCGACCTGGGTGCAGATCAGGCAATTAGCCCGTACGGCACACTGGCGTATGTGTATGAAGATGCTAACAACGATGCAAACATCAATGGCGACCGTATCGACAACGGCGTTGATGGTTCTGCTGTCCGCGTTGGTTTAGGCGGTCAGTTCGACATGAGCAAAAACTTCACCGTTTACGCAGGGGCTAACTACCTTGGCGGCAGCGATGTTGACCAGCCTTGGGCAGCAAACCTGGGTATGAAATACCGCTGGTAACTTGCCGGTCTGAATAACACTCTTCAGTAATTTTTTGGCCCCTTTTCAGGGGCCAATTTTTTTGGCATCTTCACGACTTTGCTGATTAGGATTCTGCTGCAGTGACATTTTCTGAAAAATAACTTCTACTATACTTATCAATATCCTGAATCGTTCAGGACGAGATGTTTAGGGAGTTACAGAATGGGAATAATTAAAACCGTTATCCTGCTGGCCGTCATTTACGCGATTTTTCTTTTTTCGGGTTATGGCGTGACGGTAGGCAGCAGTGAGAATGCCGCAGGACTGGGACTGAAATGCCAGTACTTAACCGCCAGAGGAATTGTAAGTTCGCAATATATTCACTCTGACAGTGGCGTCATCGGTGTTGCAAACTGCCCGATTTTCAAGCGGGTGGATGAAGTGGTCGACAACAAATAAAACAAATATTTTACCGCACTACATTATTGTCATGCCCGCGGATGCAGGCATGACAATTATTTATCAGCTGTCGTGCCTGGTAAATTTCAGCTCGATCAGTGAGATTGCTTTCTCGATAGCGCGCTTCGTCACAGGATCTGCACCGGCAGGATGCTTGCTGAAATCAATGCTTTTCAACTGATGAGACATCTTCTCGCGCACTTCTGCTGGCGCAATAATTTCAATCACATCCAGAATTTGTTTAATTACCAGCTGGCATGCAACCAGATCGGATTCGATTTCCTGTTCTCTGTTCAAAGACTCAGACATGAGCTGCTCCTTCCATAATGGTCATTCATAAAAATTATGGCCGCGAGGATATCACGCCCTTTCCTGAAATTCTCTTTTCTGCCACTTCACATTTTTTCGTCCGATAAAGACGGACAAATAAGCAGCAAACGCACCGCGTCGGATGTTGCCAGGGGCATAATGGTTCTATGCTTAACAGGATGACAAAAATGGAGATGCGCTATGTTCGCACTTGTTTTGACTATTTGTTATCTGGGCGGAGGATGTGAAGACTTAGTCGTTGATGCCTTTAATACTCAGAAACAATGCATGGTCGCGATGCATCAGCAAGGTTTACGCCAGGCTGGCTGTTACCCAATCGAAGATTTTATCGACGGCTACTGGATCCCTGCACATGAGAACGCTGACTACTGAACATTTGTGTCAGCATTCACACAGCGCGACAAAAAATGCCATAACGATTGCCAAAGTGTTCGAAGAACGGTATGAATACCCTGTTACTCATTGATATTTAACCATATTGACAGGGCAGGAAATGGCAATGACGATACGTAAAACTTATGGGTGCTTCAAAAAACTTCCTCTCGCACTCCTTTTCTCCGGCTCTTTCATGGCTTCTTTTGCTACCTACGCTGCGACCGTTCCCGCAGGTGTTGAACTGGCAGCCAAACAGGAAATTGTCCGCAACAACGGTAGCGAACCCGCGTCACTTGATCCGCACAAAGTGGAGAGCGACGTTGAATTCAATATCCTCAGCGATCTTTTTGCCGGACTGGTCACGGTAGATAACAAAGGCAATGCGCAACCTTCTCTGGCGGAGAGCTGGGAAACTAAAGATAACAAAACCTGGGTTTTCCATCTGCGCCCTGGAATCGTCTGGTCTGATGGTTCGCCCATCACCGCGCAGGATGTCGTTTTCAGCTGGCAACGCCTTATAGACCCGAAAACGGCTTCACCTTATGAAACCTATCTTAGCAGTATGCATGTACTGAACGCCGGCGACATCATCAGCGGCAAGAAGCCTGCTGACCAACTGGGTATCAAAGCGCTGGATAAGCAGACGCTGGAAATTACCCTGGATCAACCGCTTTCCTATTTCCTTGGTATGCTGGCACACCCTTCTCTCTCCCCGATCAGTCAGGCAGAGGTAGAGAAATACGGCGATAAGTGGACTCAGCCAGGCAATCTGATCAGCAGCGGTCCGTTTAAGCTTGATACATGGACGGTTAACGAACGCATCACGGCTGTCCGCAACCCGAATTATTGGGATAACGCACATACTGTCATCAACAAAGTCACTTATTTACCGATCGCTTCGGGGACTGCGGACGTTAACCGCTATAAAGCCGGTGAAATCGACATTACTTATACCGTCCCTTCCCCGCTGTTTGCATCGCTGAAAAAAGAGCTGGGTTCGCAAGTCCATGTCAGCCCTTATCTGGCCGTTTATTACTATGCAATGAACACGCAGAAGCCACCGTTTAACGATGTTCGCGTGCGTAAAGCGCTGAATCTGGCGATTGATAAGTCAATCATTGCCGATAAAGTCATGGGTCAGGGACAAACGCCAGCCTGGCATCTTTCTCCGGATAACACCGGCGGTTTTACTTTCGCCAAACCTAAAGAGGCCAGCCTGACACAGGAACAGCGTAACGAAGAAGCTAAAAAGTTGCTGACAGAAGCAGGTTTCGGTCCGAACCATCCGCTGAAATTCAACCTGCTGTATAACACTTCTGAAGCGCATCAGCGCATTGCGATTGCCGCCGCATCAATGTGGAAAAAGAATCTGGGCGTCGATGCTGTTTTACAGAATCAGGAATGGAAAACCATGCTGGACACCATGCATCAGGGCACATATGAAGTGGTGCGTTATGCGTGGATTGCAGACTATAACGAGCCGTCCACTTTTCTGAATACCCTGCGCACGGGTAACAGCGAGAACACGCCAAAATTCAGCAATACCGCCTACGATAAGGCACTGGATGATGCGTTAAAAGCCACGGACAAAGCGGATGTGGGCAAAGCCTATCAGCAGGCAGAACAGGTGTTAACCGAGCAGTCGCCGGTCATTCCTTTGTATCACTACGTCAGCGCCCGTCTGGTCAAACCGTATGTGGGTGGTTTCAACGACAGCCTGCTCAATTACATTTATACCAAAGATTTGTATGTAATTAAGCATTAAGCTGCCTTCCTCTCCTTGCGGCGTGACTGCCTGAGGAGAGGCTTTTCAAATGCTACGCACCGCCCTTCTTCCTCTAACCCACTTGCCACGCGCCGCCCAGATGATAGATTGTACGTAAATCACACAAACGGGAGCCGTTATGAAATTCTCGGAAAGTGAGATCCAACCGCTCTGGGATGAAGTCGCGCGTATTATCGGTGATGGTGTCATTAAGATGCGCCACAGAGGAGAACCTCTGAGTGCCGATGCGCTGATTAATTATCTCGACGAGCAACTGGCCTGCGCGACGGGGGTCCAGCGCCGTATTATGCTGGGTGCAGCGATTAATATGCTCAAAGCCGACCGGCGTTGCTGATTGTTCGACACAACAAAACCTCGCAGCCTTTTCAGGCAACGAGTTACTTATCAATGATCCGTCAGTCGCTACTTAGATTGTGCCGCACGTCCCTGCGCAAATAAGAAAATGCGCTGGGTGATATCATCAGCGCCCAGAATATTCCCTTTCTGCTCCAGATTAGCTCTGGCATATGCCACATCATGAGCCTGATCGACCATGCTGATCACCCGGTCACGGGTTGGTTTATCCAGTATTCCCAGTAATGTTGTTAAAATCGCCTGATAAGCATTTGAAGCATAAGTCAGTTGTCTTTCACGTTGTTCCAGCGCGTCAATGCGAACCATCAGGGCCTGCAATTGCTCTTGATGCGTCATAGCAGCATCCTTCTTCACGGGTGGAAAATAACCGGAGACAGCGGAGAAAGCAGACCTCCGCCGGTTACTGAATATAAGTTTAGCAGACTTAAAAAAAGTGCAGTCCCTCGCCTTCTATATATAAAGTAAACCTTTGGTCAATGAGCCGTTAACTGCCTCGGCAGATGTAACCGGGATAAGCCACTCATGGCCGTCGGCAACCAGTTTCTCTTATCTGAGAAGTAACAGCAGCAGTACCTGCTTACAGATAGCAAAATGACAAACCGGGGCTGTTATGACATTTTCTGCCACAGCACTATGTGTTCATTTGGGAGAATTCAGTTGAAAAAAACGATGTTGAGTGCAGCCATTTTCAGCATGATGTTAGTGAGTTCATTTGCTCAGGCAGAAGGATGTCTCAAAGGGGCTGTGGCGGGGGGTGTAGTCGGTCATCTGAAACATCACGCTGTTCTCGGCGCGGTGGCAGGATGCGCTATTGGGCATCATCTCGCAGCACAAGCTATAAAACAGCAGGTCGCGACCGCTAAATAAACAGCATCAGGGCCGCAGAATCCCCTGATGAAATAAGTTTCTGGTTATTCCTGAGCAGCGACCTTTTTCGGGATACCATTAATCGTCATCTTCATATTAGTTCAAATAAAAAGCCTCGCTAATGCGAGGCTTAAAAGAATGCTATGTCATTTTTAATCAAATACGCCATTGATAATCGTAGTGACAATTGCAGTACTCAGGGCAATGAGAACTAAATCATCCCCCACAGCTCGCCATTCATAACCAGGATAATACGGCAACTCGTTCAGCATTGAGGCCGGAACAGCTTTCCTGGCAATGCCCGGAGGCAATGGTTTGCCACGCATTAAATTTTTTGCGATTCCTGGTGGTAGAGCCTGATATCCGGTTAATCCATAGTTAACTGCGAGTGAACGGGCACGTGAGAAGCTTATATCTGACGAGACATGGTCTGGCTTACCATAATTTTTGCGATTCCCGGAGTGCTCAGATGATTTACCATTTCCCTGACCTTTATTGGCGTGGCCATTGCCGTTGCCATTGCCATTGCTATTACCGTTGCTATTGCCGTTACCATTACTATTCCCATTCCCATTCCCGGGATTAGCAAAAACGGGCGCTGACAGCACTGTCAGAGAAATAACCGCCGCCAGAGCAATCTGGAGTGTGCGACGCTTAAACATGATGGTTGTTCCTTGAGGTGAATGACACTTTTTAAATCTATGTGAGAAAACGCTCTTTCACAATCTCATGTATTCCTATTTTATATTTTTAAGACGATGTAAAGCTTAATAACGCTGTTCTCATTATTTATCAGGATCATCGCCCAAATTATTAATCAAATAGCTCTCATGTTTTCACGGACAAAGACTGCAGGAAAGGTTTGTGGTTCTGACTATTTAAATCAGGTGTTTTCAGTCTGGGTTTGCAGAAGATTTTACAGGGGTTTTGCAGAAGAATTTTTGAAGGGATGAAAAACAAAGGGGGCGCGATGCCCCCGATGTCGATTTCAACAATTTCGCAATTACATATTTGCGATCATGTCGTCGGCAAACTCGCTACATTTGCGCAGCTTAGCGCCTTCCATCAGACGTTCGAAATCGTAAGTCACAGTTTTGGCAGCGATTGCGCCTTCCATGCCTTTGACGATCAGGTCTGCGGCTTCGAACCATTCCATATGACGCAGCATCATTTCTGCGGACAGAATGATTGAACCCGGGTTCACTTTGTCCTGACCGGCATATTTCGGTGCAGTGCCGTGAGTGGCCTCGAACAGTGCACAATCAGAACCGATGTTTGCGCCCGGTGCGATACCAATGCCGCCAACCTGCGCCGCCAGAGCGTCAGAAATGTAGTCACCGTTGAGGTTCATACAGGCGATAACGTCGTATTCAGCAGGACGCAGCAGGATTTGTTGCAGGAATGCATCCGCAATCACGTCTTTAATGATGATGTCTTTGCCGTTATTCGGGTTCTTGATTTTCACCCACGGGCCGCCGTCGATCAGCTCACCGCCGAACTCTTCGCGCGCCAGTTGGTAGCCCCAATCCTTGAAGGCACCTTCGGTGAACTTCATGATGTTGCCTTTATGAACCAGCGTCAGTGAATCACGGTCATTGGTGATGGTGTATTCAATCGCCGCACGAACCAGACGTTTGGTGCCTTCTTCGGAGCAAGGTTTGATACCAATACCGCATTCTTGTGGGAAACGGATTTTCTTCACGCCCATTTCTTCTTGCAGGAACTTGATCACTTTATCAGCTTCAGCAGAACCGGCTTTCCACTCGATACCTGCGTAGATATCTTCAGAGTTCTCGCGGAAGATCACCATGTCGGTATCTTCAGGACGTTTCACCGGGCTTGGTGTGCCGGTGTAATAACGTACCGGACGCAGACAGATGTACAGGTCGAGTTGCTGGCGAAGTGCCACGTTCAGGGAGCGAATGCCGCCGCCAACTGGAGTTGTCAGTGGGCCTTTGATAGCAACACGGTAATCACGGATCAGATCGAGGGTTTCTTCTGGCAACCAGACATCTTTGCCGTACAGTTCTACGGATTTTTCGCCGGTGTAGATTTCCATCCAGGAGATTTTACGCTCACCTTTGTAGGCTTTCTGAACAGCCGCATCAACGACTTTGATCATGGCAGGCGTCACATCAACACCGATGCCATCACCTTCGATAAATGGGATAACAGGATTATTAGGAATGACCAGTTTACCCTGAGCGTCTACTGTAATCTTTTTACCTTCAGCCGGAACAACTACTTTGCTTTCCATTAACCTCTCCTTCGAGCGCATTTTTGTTAAAAATTTGTAAGATGCCGGTCGATATTACTCGAATATTTCTCGCTAGCCAATCCGAAACATTTTTCAAGTATAATGCGCTAATTCTCTCTAACTTCAATGCCTATGAACCCGCTATCTTTTAAAAATCACAACGTTAAACGTTTCAGCAAAAGGCCGTCTAAAGCACAATCTGCCCCAAAAGGGCCAGTAAAGGTGATTCTTTTCAATAAACCGTTTGATGTGCTGCCACAATTCACTGATGAGGCGGGTCGCGCGACACTTAAAGATTACATTCCATTAACAGATATTTATGCCGCTGGCCGTCTGGATCGGGACAGTGAAGGTTTACTGGTGTTGACCAACGATGGCAAACTGCAGGCTGCGCTGACCCAACCCGGCAAGCGCACCGGTAAGATTTACTATGTCCAGGTCGAGGGCGAACCGGATGACGCCGCAGTGAAATCATTGCGTGAAGGCATCACGTTGAAAGACGGCCCGACGCTGCCCGCAGGTGCAGAGATTGTGCCAGAGCCGGAATGGCTGTGGGCGCGCAATCCGCCGATCCGCGAACGTAAATCTATCCCGACAGCGTGGTTAAAAATCACGTTATACGAGGGAAGAAACCGTCAGGTGCGCCGCATGACGGCTCATGTCGGTTTCCCGACATTGCGTCTGATCCGTTACAGCATGGGCGAGTTTACTCTCGGCGATTTACAACCCGGCCAATGGAAGGAAATTCCACATGTTTAAACCGCACGTTACTGTCGCCTGCATCGTTCAGGCACAGGGAAAGTTTCTGGTTGTCGAAGAAACCATTCACGGCAAAGTCACCTGGAATCAACCTGCCGGACATCTTGAAGCCAATGAGACCTTAGTCAGCGCCGCAAAACGCGAGCTGTATGAGGAAACCGGCATCCACGCCGAGCCGCAGTTTTTCCTGGGTTTACATCAGTGGCAGGCGCCGGACGATACGCCGTTCCTGCGTTTCGCTTTCGTGATTGATTTGCCTGAAATGCTGGAAACTGCGCCGCAGGACGATGATATCGACCAGTGCCGTTGGGTCAGCGCCGAAGAAATTATCGGCTCTGCGCAATTGCGCTCGCCGCTGGTGGCCGAAAGCATTCGCTGTTATCAGCAATCGCCGCGCTATCCTCTGGAAATCCTGCATAATTTCAACCTGCCGGAATAACACCCTCCCCCGGTTGTTGCCACGCGGTGAATCAGCGATGCAGCAACCGGCCCGACGTGATAAAATTTTGCGCTTCACGATTTACCTCGTGTAAAGCAGTACCTCTCTGTTCGGGTTTCTGTGGTGTTCGGGTTTTCTGTGAACTATGAGTTGCGCGCGGCCTTCATCCTCGTGGGACAAGCTTCAGAAAAACACCGTCAGTACCGGGCAATTAATTCATGCGTTTCGGGACTATTATGTCTGACAACAGCCAGAAAAAAGTGATCGTCGGGATGTCCGGCGGTGTCGATTCCTCTGTCTCTGCGTACCTTTTGCAACAGCAGGGTTACCAGGTCGAGGGCCTCTTCATGAAAAATTGGGAAGAGGATGATGACGAAGAATATTGCACAGCAGCCACCGACCTTGCGGATGCGCAAGCCGTGTGTGACAAGCTGGGTATCGAACTGCACACCGTGAATTTCGCGGCGGAATATTGGGACAACGTGTTCGAATTATTCCTTGAGGAATACAAAGCCGGACGCACGCCAAACCCGGATATCCTGTGCAACAAAGAGATCAAATTCAAAGCCTTCCTGGAATTTGCGGCTGAAGACCTGGGCGCGGATTATATCGCGACCGGTCACTACGTTCGCCGCCAGGATATCAATGGCGTCAGCCATTTGCTGCGGGGCATTGATGGCAATAAAGACCAGAGCTATTTCCTCTACACGCTCGGTCACGAACAGGTCGCACAAAGCCTGTTCCCGGTCGGTGAGCTGGAAAAACCGGAAGTTCGCCGCATCGCCGAAGAACTGGATTTGATCACCGCGAAGAAAAAAGACTCTACCGGCATCTGCTTTATTGGTGAGCGTAAATTCCGTGATTTCCTGGGCCGCTATTTACCGGCGCAACCGGGCGTGATCAAAAGCGTTGACGGTCAGGTGATGGGACAACATCAGGGTCTGATGTATCACACACTCGGTCAGCGTAAAGGTCTGGGCATCGGCGGGCAGAAAGACGGCAGCGAAGAACCGTGGTACACCGTCGAGAAGGATGTGGAAAACAACATTCTTTACGTCGCACAGGGCCACGAGCATCCGCGCCTGATGAATGTCGGTCTGATTGCTCAACAGTTGCACTGGGTGGATCGCAAAACGCTGACCGGCCCGCTCACCTGTACCGTGAAAACCCGTTACCGCCAGGAAGATATCCCGTGCGTAGTGACACCGCTCGGTGACGACCGCATCGAGGTGCGTTTCGATGCACCCGTTGCCGCCGTCACGCCGGGTCAGTCAGCGGTGTTTTATCTCGGGGAAGTGTGCCTCGGCGGGGGCGTAATTGAACAGCGTCTGCCGCTTCAGGCCTGATATCGGGTCAATATGTGATTGAATAAGGGACGCTTTCGGGCGTCCCGCTTTATTTCTGCCCGACTGTGACGCCCTGCACTGATTCCGAACTGTGTTTAGGGGCAGTTTTATGGCATGATCTGTCGCCATGAATTTGGGCTATTTCATTGTCACTGCGTCTCATCGTTTCAAAACGCTTACAGGAGTAAACGTGGCTAAAAATTATTACGACATTACGCTGGCTTTGGCGGGGATCTGTCAGGCAGCACGCCTGGTTCAGCAACTGGCACATGAAGGCCAATGCTCACAGCAAGAAATGTCAGTGTCACTGCGCAGCCTGCTGGAGATGAATCCGGCCTCGACGCTGGCAGTTTACGGTAATAATGAAGCCAATTTGAAGATGGGGCTTGAGACGCTGCTGGGCGTGCTGAACGCGAACCGCCAGGGACCGGGCGCTGAGTTAACGCGTTATGCGTTAAGCCTGATGGTGCTGGAGCGCAAGCTGTACGCCAACAAAGCCGCCATGAATCAGCTCGGTGAACGTATCGACCAGCTCGACCGTCAACTCGCGCATTTCGAACTGGAATCTGAAACGATGATCAGCTCTCTGGCCTCGATTTATGTCGACGTAGTCAGCCCGGCCGGTCCGCGTATTCAGGTGACCGGTTCACCGGCAATTTTGCAAAATTCGCAAGTGCAGGCAAAGGTCCGCGCCATTTTACTGGCCGGGATCCGCTCCGCGGTGCTGTGGCACCAGGTCGGCGGTGGCCGCCTGCAACTGATGTTTTCCCGTAATCGCTTGTTTGAACAGGCGAAGAATATTCTCGCTCATTGTTAATAAGATCCCAGGAGTTGCTACCGATGGAATTATCCTCACTGACCGCCGTTTCCCCCGTTGATGGACGCTACGGTGATAAAGTCAGCGCGCTGCGTACTATTTTCAGCGAATTTGGCCTGCTGAAATTCCGTGTGCAGGTTGAAGTACGTTGGCTGCAAAAACTGGCAGCCTGTGCAGAAATCAAGGAAGTTCCTGCTTTTGATGCCGACGCAAACGCTTTCCTCGACCAGATTGTGGCAAATTTTGATGTTAATGACGCACAGCGCATTAAAGATATCGAAAAAACCACCAATCATGATGTCAAAGCCGTTGAGTATTTCCTGAAAGAAAAAGTGGCTACGCTCCCTGCCCTGCATGCGGTGTCTGAATTCATTCACTTCGCCTGTACTTCTGAAGACATCAATAACCTGTCTCACGCACTGATGCTGCAAACTGCACGTCAGGATGTCGTGCTGCCGTACTGGAAACAGATTATTGATGCCGTGAAAGACCTGGCACACAAATACCGCGACATTCCGCTGCTGTCCCGTACCCACGGCCAGCCTGCTACGCCATCCACCATCGGTAAAGAACTGGCTAACGTCGCTTACCGTATGGATCGTCAGTTTAAGCAACTGCAAAACGTCGAAATCCTGGGTAAAATCAACGGTGCTGTCGGCAACTACAATGCTCACATCGTGGCGTATCCGGAAGTGAACTGGCACCAGTTCAGTGAAGAGTTCGTTACCTCTCTGGGCATTACCTGGAATCCGTACACTACCCAGATCGAGCCACATGACTACATCGCCGAACTGTTTGACTGCGTGGCGCGTTTCAATACCATCCTGATCGACTTCGACCGCGACATCTGGGGTTACATTGCCCTGAACCACTTCAAGCAGCGCACTATTGCAGGCGAAATCGGTTCTTCTACCATGCCGCACAAAGTGAACCCGATCGACTTCGAAAACTCCGAAGGCAACCTCGGTCTGTCAAATGCGGTATTGCAGCATCTGGCCAGCAAATTGCCGGTTTCACGCTGGCAGCGCGACCTGACGGATTCTACTGTACTGCGCAACCTCGGCGTGGGTCTGGGCTACGCACTGATTGCTTATCAGGCAACCATGAAAGGCGTCAGCAAGCTGGAAGTGAACGAAGCGAATCTGGCGAACGAACTGGATCACAACTGGGAAGTACTGGCTGAACCTATCCAGACCGTGATGCGTCGTTACGGTATTGAAAAGCCTTACGAGAAGCTGAAAGAGCTGACACGCGGCAAGCGTGTTGATGCTGCCGGTATGCAGGCATTTATCGATTCGCTTGAATTACCCGAAGACGAGAAAGTGCGTCTGAAAGCCATGACACCGGGCAACTACATCGGCCGCGCCACCACCATGGTTGACGAACTGAAGTAAGTTTTTGCTCTGCACGTCAAAAGGCGACCTTCGGGTTAATGCCGGTCACTTAAGGTGACCGGCATTGTTTTTTAAGGGATATTTCGACCTTTTTTCTCTCACTTCCCTCGCAT
>NZ_JABAED010000026.1:0-71166 GCF_023701875.1 Rahnella sp. CG8 | reverse complement strand
AAGGGTCCATGATGAGCATGAACCCTTTTTACACGAGCCACCGGATCGGTCAACTGATCCTTAAACGATCGGCATTACCCGTCAGGGGCTGTTTTGGTTTTATCTACACTAATGAAGGACTGTTTTTCAACTGCGCAGCATCCGATTCCATCAGTACCATCCCGCTGAGATCCGGCAGGGTCTGATGATTCAGATAATCCCGGAACGACATGCGCGGGGCGTTATTTTCCCAGGCCGATTGCAGCGTGCCCAGCAGGTCAGTGGTTTTCGACGTGATTTCCGGCGTGGTGATGTCGGATTCCAGTGCACCTTTCACATATTTCTGAATATGTGTTGAGTTGCTGGCGGACTGAGCCACTGTGGCACTCATCAGCGCACCTTTGTGATATTGCACGGACGTCGTGCTTTCTGCCTTGTCATCAATCTGATAGTAAAGGTAATTCTGCGAGTTGCGGTCGCTGGTCAGATTCAGTTTCAGCCCCGGTGTCAGCGATGCATGATAACTGGCGGCCAGATGTGACTGTTGCTTCTGCGTGATATTGCGGTCCTGCGTACCCGTGCCGGTGATCGTGCTGGTTTGAGAAACCTGATAAGAGAACGTATCGGTTTCATCCGGGCGCATCGGATTGGTGGAATCGACCGGTGTCTGCGAGACTGACGCCGTGAAATCCGCCAGCCCGGTCATCATGTTTTTATCGGTTTTGGTCAGCGAGAAATAAACCGGCTCAGCCCCCCCGCTTTTATAAGTCGTCGCGGTTTCGCCATAATTGCTGTTCAGCGCCGTAAAGGCATCTTTGAACATGTTCATCAGCGATTCGTCACCATTGCCACGATTACCCGCGCTGCTGATTTGTTTCAGATAACTGTTCAGCGCCTGCTTCTGCTGGCTTTCTGTGCCCAGCAGTGCGCGCTTACTCATGTCGACGCTGATATCCACCGTGCCAGCAACACCGGTCGATTTCACTGAGCGGGTATTCGCATCAGCATGAAAATCCAGCGTCTGGGTATTGGTGGTGCCCAGCGTGGCGTGTAAGTCCACCGACGACAGCACCGAGGTATCAAACTTCGTCAGGCCACTCAGATCGAGCTTCGGCGGTTGCGCCGTCAGGCCATCAATCGCTTTCTGAAAACCTTCCGCAAGACCGGCCAGCGCTTTGCGATCGGCATCGCTGAGCGTGCCTTTGCTGACATTCACCTGCACGCCGAGTCCGTCATCATCACTGCCCAGCGTGATATCCACCAGTGCGCCGCTGGCAGTTTTAATGCTCAGGTTTATCTGGTTATCAGCTTTGGTATGAAGTTGGGTTTGGGCGGCAACATTGGCCGCTGAACGGGTCGACTGAGCGGAAGTCTGCTTCATCACCGATTGCGAATAACTGCTGCTGTCGGTAGTGAAACGCTCAAGCAGCGCCGCACCGAGTCCGGTAAAACGCGCCGCATTGCCGGAATGGCTGAAGTTCGATGCAAGCTTTGAAGACATCAGATCACTGGAAGAACGTTCCCAGACCAGTGCCGGTTTGGTGATGTTGTAGACCGGCGAAGCGGTGTCCGCCTGGCCGATCATTACCGTGGTGGATTGCGCCGTCGAAGCCTGCTGCTGGCTGGCTGCAGTAGTGACTGCCGTCAGTGATTTTGTTGACGTAACCAGCGTGTTGAGCGCCTGATTACCTGTCGCAGAGATAACTGTCATCCCGATGAGTCCCTATGTTTTTGCGCCATAGCGCCAGTGGATACCTTGATCCTTCTGATGCTATTTTCGGCAAAAACACAGGAAGCTTTAAGGATATGTAAAAGTTGTTTCTTACGCCCCCGACGTTATTCCAGCGGACCGCCCAGAATGGTTTCGCACATGCCGGAAAGAATGCGTTCGCCGGTTTCGCTTTTCAGATCCTCATACCATTGTTCGGTCACGGCCATTTCTTTGCCGTGGGTGACATCGCAGCGTTTACGCGCCTTCAGCACCAGATCCTTCACGCGATATGCCCGTTTTTCCTGATAACGCAGCAATGCATCTTCAATGCCTAATGAATTGGTTTGCAGCATATTTGCCAGCACCACTGCATCTTCCATCGCCGCGCAACCGCCCTGCCCGATATCCGGCGTGGTGCTGTGGCCGGAATCACCGAGCAGCGCAATCCGTCCTTTGACCAGTTGCATAAAGGGTTCGATGTCGTGGATTTCAACGCGGTTGGTGGTTTCAGGATTGATCTGGCTGATCAGCTTCTGCACCGGTTCCGCCCAGCCCGCAAAGTAACCCTGTAAATCCTCGCGTACCGTAGTGCGATCCTGCGGCAAGCCTTTTGGCAGCGGCACATCAAAGAAAAAGTAGAAACGGTTGCCACTCACCGGCATCAGGGACACGCGTTTACCCTCGCCGACAAACGTCGTCCACTGGTCGGCAGGCGCGATGCTTTCATCGATTTCCACCAGGCCGTTCCAGTTAACATAACCGGCATAGCGGCGCTCCGTTGCATAACCCAGAACGTGCTGGCGGATAATGGAATGGGTGCCGTCAGCGGCAATCAGCAGATCGCCGGTCGCGGAAGTGCCGTCGTCAAACCAGGCGGTGACGCTGTCGGCAGATTCTTCAACGTGCGTCACGCGCTTGCCAAACTGCACCTGGTCGCGGCCATAAGTCTCCAGCAGCATCGACTGAAGTTCCGCGCGTGCCACCGGATATGGCTGCTCGCCGACGCTTTGGATCAGCGGATCCATACTGAAACGCGTCATGGTCTGACCCTGCTGATATTCTTTGTAGGCCATAAAACGCATGTTGCCGCCGAGTTCGCGCAGCGCCTCTTTCATGCCGAGATAATTCAGACACTTTACGCCGTTAGGCCAGATGGAAATCGCCGCACCGACCGGTTTGATCTCTTTCACTGCCTCGTATACCGCCGTTTCGATACCAAAACGCTTCAGCGCAATCGCCGCACACGCACCGCCAATACCGCCACCAATCACGATCGCTTTCATATTTTTCTCCCCTGAGTCTCTTTAGGGAAAAGCAATTTCTGTACCAGAAAGACGATTTGCCGCCAAAGCCTTGTAGTCAATCTTAAGTGAAATCATTAACTGCCGAAGCGCAGGTGAAATGCGCTAAAACGAGGCGTCGTTTTGGAGCAAGAGTGGCGTAGTGAATCACTCTGGTGCGAAAGGATGGGGCGGAGAGAAAGCCGGAGGAAGATTTACATCAGACAAATATTCGCAAATCACTCCCCCAGCAGAGGGAGTGATAATTTGGATCCACAAATGCCGCAGTGCGTTACTTGCACCAACCCCAGTGCAGGTTACGAGGTAGCGTTCCCCACGTTTCTATGCAGGTATTTTCCTGTTTGGTCAGTGACTGGGAATATAAAGCCCGTCCTGTTCCTGTTACGCCTTTAATTTTTACGTTCGTCGCTTCAGCAGGAATAATAACCTGCTGAGTATTACCCAGCGATAATTTATATTCTTTGTTGAAATTGGCTTTAGTACTGCTATTGGTATAAGTGAGTCTGTAATAACCTGTGTAACCGCCTTTATTACGCAGACTCAGGACGTAACTTTTCGGTACAGGTGCCATTTCCGGGACGTTGAAATTAAGTGTAAATTCCGCTCCCGGTGACATTTCATCAATTTTATCATTGCTTACCATATATGTTTTTCCCATCTGCTTATTGTAATCAAGCTCAAGAATCAGCATATCGCCGTAATAAGCCGCCCCGCTGTTTGATGAAGAGATACCATGTGAATGGCCACCAAATCTTATCGAGCCGCCATACTCCCCCAGTATATCCCGCGTTGGAGTCTCATTTTCACTGTAACTTTCACCTCCATGCTCCAACGCTATTGTTGCTTTACCTTTTATGCCTGCATCGCGTAACTGCTCACGGAACCAGCCTTCACCGTCCCTGACCTTAACATCATACCGGCGGGCAGCATCCGAATTAAACCCTGAAAATTCCTTCGTATAATGCAAATTATTATTAAGCTGAATGAAACGAATACCCGCAATATCAAAACTGTAACCGAAACTGCCAATATAGTTGGTACTGAGATGCGGGAATTTATAACCATTCATGACGTCGTAATCAACGGAAACGACATCTTTCAAACTATTAATATGATCAACTAAATTCCGGATACTACGAATTGCACAGCGATTTTCCCACAAACCACAGTCATTCACATTGCCGTCATAATCATGATTACCCAGCCCGTACCAGTAAGGTGCATTAAGTTTGCCAAAAGCTTTCTTGGCATCAGACCACTCGCCACCATGCCCCCAGTGGGTAATGTCGCCGTTAATAATCGTCCCCCTGAAGGCATCACCGTATTTGTCTTTCAGTGTGTTAATTGCATCAATCTTCTTAAAGTTACCTTTGCTGGGTACCGTGTTATATGGCGTAGATGTAGTCTCTGCCCCAAAATGCCAGTCAGACGTAATGGCATAATATTCTTTTGGATGAACAACACGCCACCAGGCATTATCTTTTTTATTTTCCGGGTAATACCAGTTTTTACTTTTCGCATTACCATTAAACTTTGCTTCAAAGAATTCAGTAGTCCCGTTAACCTGACGGCCATGTATTTCACCGACCGTCGTATCAGCGCTCCAGGCTTTTGGCGCAGCAATGGAACCATAGACCGCAGAGGTTACCGCCGCGTCCGGGAAGACCTCCTGTCTCAGCTGTTCTTTCATATTTTTCAGTGCTTCGAATGTTTCTTCCGCACTGTCTGTTGAAACTTCGTAAGGACGGGAATGCTCCACCCCATTTACATCGGTGTAAACCATCTCCCCTTTTGCAACAACTGGAGAGATATTGTTATCACTGGAATCGACCGTTTTAGCTTCTAATAAACGCACGGCTTGTCCACCTGGCACAGTGATTGCTTTTATTTCATATGGACTTGAATTCTCTGAAACCTTATAGCCAGATATTTCGGTTGAGAGTTTCATCCGGGCATAGTCATTTTGATCATCAGGAATAGGTAACCCGTCCTGATGAGGGTCAGGTACCGGAACAGGCGCGGGAGGATTAGGAGAAGGACCCGGTGATATTTCCCGTTGCATAGAACTCATGTCGATCATCTTCATGCCATCAGGCACAGTGAGTACAACATCCGGTACATGGTAACCACCTCTTTGCGTTGCCACATTGCTAATATTTATTTCTGCTGAGGTATAAAATGGCAAACAAGCAGCGATAGCCATGGCTATCCTGCCATATTTAATTTTATTTTTTGAGACGAACACACTTTCACCCTTGAGGTTAATCATTTTACTGTTAGTAAATTATCGTACCTCGATATTATAATTTGTAACAAACATTTGTTTTAGAATAAATAATTAAGTTGACTTATTTTACAACGACCATTAAACAATCGGAATACAGATAGTTAAATACATATCAACGCTAAGAATAAAACCTCAAAAGTAGTTTTTCACTGTTATCTGTGAATCCGGAGATTCAGGAAAAAACGGAAGCTGAATAATGTTCAATCGTCAACATAAAGTACTGGCTGTAGTATTCAGAAAAAATATGTATCAGAAATTTTTCCATTTCATCGCTGATACCATTCTTAAAGGGAAAAACCGTCTCACCATAATTGGGGTCAAAGATTTTTATTTGATTGGATTCTGCCCTGAGACCTAATGAGTGTCCGCTGGAAGATTTTTTAATCGATATATGACAGCCATTGCCCTGACTGACACTTTTTAATATTGACTGCGCCATGGTAATTGCGGTGTTTCCAGTCAATTTTATTTCCTCCCGAATAAAATTAACCTGATAAGATTTTAGAATGCCATGAAAAACACTTTTCATTTCTTTCATATTCCCGCTGGCACTCAGGTGTTCCTGAAAATTCATGATCCCCCGCACCACCGTCTTACCTTTTTCACTGGCAATATAGGCACTGAACCGGCTCCAGCTTTGACCTGATATCAGGTATGCGCCCACCAGCCCCTGACACACACCGTTTTCAAGACCATATTCAACCACCCGGCCGGCGCGATCATAGACATTTCCGGTCCATGCGCCCTTACGTTTTTTCTCATCACAATGATCCCATTTATTTTTCTTAATATATTCCCCCTGTCGGAATTTATTATATATCCCATTATAATTTTGTATCAGTCTAACTGAATCCATTCTCATAAAATCACTTCATTCCATTATTAAGAAAAATTTTGCAAATGATAAAGAAAAAATACTTTCAATGTTGAACATGATTAATTCAGAAAACATAAAGGAAACCTTTTCTTCTAAGGGGTTCTCAGCCTCTGGTCTGGTGCGAGAGCGGGAAGGTTGATACTCTGCTAAGTATTGATATTTCGAATACCAAAAGCATAAACATTTAAAAAATGAATCGCTATCCGATGTTCAGCCCGCAGCAGTTGCTTAGTTTTGTCGCCGTCTGCGAAACCGGCAGTTTTACCCGTGCGGCCGACCGCGTGTACCTGTCGCAATCGACAGTCAGCCAGCAAATCCGCCGCCTGGAAGAAGCGCTGGGAAAACCTTTGCTGGAACGCACGTCTCATCAGGTGCAACTGACTGAAGAAGGTGAACGGTTGCTGGGTTATGCGCGGCGGATTATCGCCCTGAACGGTGAAGCGCACGATGCGCTGAGTGACCAGTGGCCGGACGGCGTAGTGCGTCTCGGCGTGCCTGAAGATTTTGCCGCGGCTACCACGTCCCTGCTGGCGCAATTCAGCCGCGCCCATCCGCATATTCGCCTCGATGTCACCAGCGGCCTGAGTCACGAACTGCGCCGCGCCTGGCAACAGGAGATGCTGGATATCATTCTGGTGAAACAACTCACCGGCGAAAAGGCCAACGCCTCGCGCCCCGAGCCGATGCTGTGGCTGGACAGCGCGGCGTTTCCGGCGTTTGAACGGGATCCCATCCCGCTGGTGCTGTTTCCGCTCAACGGGTTATACCGCGAAGAACTGTGTCAGGCACTGGATGCTCTCGGACGTAGCTGGCGTATCAGTTACAGCAGCGCCAGTCTCGCCGCGCTGGTCGCTGCCAGTGCGGCCGGATTGGGTGTCACCTTATTGCCCGCCGGTTGCCGCCAGCCGGAGCACCGGATTCTTGGGGCAGAAAGCGGATTGCCGCCGATTGATAACGTCGAGCTGGCGCTGTTTTACCGCCACGACGCGACGCCTGCGCAGATTGCACTGGCCGGAAAATTAAAGGATTTTTGTCAGCTTAGTTAGCCATTGCATTTTCCACTGGCAGGCAGTGGGAAAAATCGCAGCCGGAACCGGCGTCATCTTTTAAGGTGAAGGGAAAAGCAGCATCCTCCCGCATCATGATTAAGGAATTCGACGTGCAAAATCCTCAGCAACAAAGCCGCAGAAACTTTCTTTCGCATAGCGCCAAAATCACTGCCACCGGCGCGCTGTTAACCGCAGGTATGGCATCAGCCTCCCCGTTCAAACCGGGCGCGATGGACGAAAAATGTGACGATGCCAGCCAGATCAACGCGATTTCTGCGCCGCATTACCAGTTGCGCAATGTGCGGCTGGAAGAGGGTTTTGAGCGCGAAGGCGATATCGTTATTGCCACCAGAACCGGTTTGTACAATCTTGAAATCAACAACGGCAAAATCGTGGCGATCCAGCCGGCAAAAGACGCCCCGGCCAGCACCTTGCCTGCTTTTGATGCCAGAGGATTACTTCTGCTGCCCGCCACGCGCGACATGCATATTCACCTCGACAAAACCTTCTACGGCGGCAAATGGGAAGCACCGCGCCCGCGTAAAGGCAAAACTATCATGGACATGATTGCCCGCGAACAGGTGCTGATCCCCAAACTGCTACCAACATCGGTGGAACATGCCGAAGCGATCATCGGGCTGCTGCATTCCAAAGGCACCACCGTGGCGCGCAGCCACTGCAATATCGACCCGGTCAGCGGCCTGAAAAGCCTTGAGCATCTGAAAATCGCACTGGAAAAACATCAGCAGGATTTCAGTTGTGAAATTGTGGCGTTCCCGCAACACGGCTTGCTGCATTCGAAAGTCGATGGCCTGATGCGTGAGGCGATGCAAATGGGCGCGCAATACGTCGGCGGACTGGATCCGACTAACGTGGATGGCGCGATGGAAAAATCCCTCGACGCGATGTTTCAGATTGCACTGGATACGAATAAAGGCGTGGATATTCATCTGCATGAAACCACGCCAGCCGGTATTGCGGCAGTGAAATACATGATTCAGACCGTGGAGAAAAACCCGCAACTGAAAGGCAAAGTGACGCTCAGCCACGGTTTTGCGCTGGCGATGATGCAGGGCGCGGAACTCGACGACGTCATTGCAGGGCTTTCAGAGCAGCAGTTCACCGTCGCTTCCACCATTCCGCTCGGCAAACTGAATATGCCGCTGCCGCAGCTCAGCCAGAACGGCGTATTTGTCATGACCGGCACAGACAGCGTCATTGATCACTGGTCGCCGTTCGGCACCGGCAGCATGCTGGAAAAAGCCAGCCTCTACGCCCAGCTCTACGGTAACTCCGACGAATTTGGCCTGACGCGCTCCCTCGCTATCGCCACCGGCAACGTCCTGCCGCTCGACGACAGCGGCACACGCCAGTGGCCTGCGGTCAACGATAACGCCGAAATGATCCTGGTCGACGCCAGTTGCTCTGCCGAAGCGGTGGCGCGGGTGTCAGAGGTGAAAGCGACATTCCATCAGGGCAGATTAGTGTTTGGTGCGGTGGGGAAAGTGTGAGGAATTGAAAGTAGTAAACGCTGCAAAGCAAAAAGCCCCTTTCGGGGCTTTTTGTTGTTCTGAACGTTGATGCCCGAAGGCAATGAATCAGAACGGGATATCGTCGTCGAAATCCATTGGGGGTTCGTTGTTCTGTGCTGGCGCGTTGTTTTGCGCAGCCGGACGAGATTGCTGACCGCCACTGAACTGGTTGCCGCCTTGTGGCTGCTGAGGCTGACCCCAACCGCCCTGCTGGCCGCCTGCGGATGGCTGACCACCACCTGCTGGTGCGCCGCCGCTTGCACGGCCGCCGAGCATCTGCATGGTGCCGCCGACGTTAACAACGACTTCGGTGGTGTATTTTTCAACGCCAGCCTGATCGGTCCATTTACGGGTTTGCAGTGCGCCTTCGATATAAACCTGAGAACCTTTCTTCAGGTATTCGCCTGCGACTTCCGCTAATTTGCCGAACAACACTACACGGTGCCATTCGGTTTTTTCTTTCTGCTCGCCGGTGGCTTTGTCACGCCAGCTTTCAGACGTTGCCAGAGTGATGTTGGCAACCGCGCCGCCGTTAGGCATGTAGCGGACTTCCGGGTCTTGCCCCAGATTACCGACGAGAATAACTTTGTTTACGCCTCTGCTGGCCATGTGGATTCTCCTGATGATGTATGTCGTGGTTGAAACCACAGTTGAAGGTGATGAATTCACTTTGTGCCATTATAACCACAAAACGTGTTATCCGTACCATGCATGTAAAGCCTTGGAAGATTCCTCGCAGATCGGCCAGTAAACATTCCATTGTTACATTGAGTACTGGATATACATTCAGGTTTTGGGGTGGCACAGGCTGTGATTTGTGTCATAATTGCGCGTTACGTTCTTCTCTGTGCCCGATTCGATGGCTGGCGCGAAACTGGTTTTCACGGCGGTCACCGGCACGGTGAGCTATCAAGTTAATCCGGGAATGATGAATGGATAAGATCGAAGTTCGGGGCGCACGCACCCATAATCTCAAGAATATCAACCTGATTATCCCGCGCGACAAACTGATTGTTGTCACCGGCTTATCCGGTTCAGGCAAGTCCTCTCTGGCGTTCGATACGCTGTACGCCGAAGGCCAGCGCCGCTACGTCGAGTCGCTGTCGGCCTACGCACGCCAATTTTTATCCTTAATGGAAAAACCAGACGTCGACCATATTGAAGGTCTGTCTCCGGCGATTTCGATTGAGCAAAAATCAACGTCGCACAACCCGCGTTCTACCGTCGGGACGATCACCGAAATCCACGACTACCTGCGCCTGCTGTTTGCCCGCGTGGGCGAGCCGCGCTGCCCGGATCATAATATTCCGCTTTCAGCACAGACCGTCAGCCAGATGGTGGATAACGTACTGGCACAGCCGGAAGGCCAGCGTCTGATGCTGCTGGCGACCATCATTAAAGATCGCAAAGGCGAGCATACCAAGACGCTGGAAAACCTGGCGTCGCAGGGCTATATCCGTGCGCGTATTGATGGTGAAGTGTGTGATTTGTCCGATCCGCCAAAATTAGAATTGCAGAAGAAACACACCATTGAAGTGGTCGTTGACCGCTTTAAAGTGCGTGACGATCTGGCGCAACGCCTGGCGGAATCGTTTGAAACCGCGCTCGAGCTTTCCGGTGGTACCGCCGTGGTCGCCGATATGGATGACCCGAAAGCCGAAGAAATGCTGTTCTCGGCCAACTTTGCCTGTCCGGTGTGCGGCTACAGCATGCGCGAGCTTGAACCGCGTATGTTCTCGTTCAACAACCCGGCGGGAGCCTGTCCGACCTGTGACGGGCTGGGTGTGCAGCAGTTCTTCGACCCTGATCGTGTGGTGCAAAACCCTGAGCTTTCACTGGCGGGCGGCGCAATCCGTGGCTGGGATCGTCGTAACTTCTATTATTTCCAGATGCTGCGCTCTCTCGGTGAGCATTATGATTTCGACGTGGAAGCGCCGTTTAACGAACTGAGCAGCGACGTGCAAAACGCCATCCTGCACGGTTCCGGCAAAACCACCATTGAATTCAAATACATCAACGATCGCGGTGATACCTCGATTCGTCGCCATCCGTTTGAAGGCGTGCTGCACAATATGGAACGCCGTTATAAAGAAACGGAATCCAGCGCAGTACGTGAAGAACTGTCGAAATACATCAGCAACCGTCCGTGTACTTCCTGCCGCGGCACCCGTCTGCGCGAGGAAGCGCGTAACGTATTTGTCGAAGAAACCACGCTGCCGGAAATCTCTGATTTCAGCATCGGCCATGCGATGGATTTCTTCCGCAATATGAAACTCAGCGGTCAGCGCGCCAAAATTGCTGAGAAAGTGCTGAAAGAGATTGGCGATCGCCTGAAATTCCTGGTGAACGTCGGCCTGAATTACCTCTCGCTGTCACGTTCTGCGGAAACGCTGTCCGGCGGCGAAGCCCAGCGTATCCGTCTGGCGAGCCAGATTGGTGCCGGTCTGGTGGGCGTGATGTACGTGCTGGATGAGCCGTCTATCGGCCTGCATCAGCGCGACAACGAGCGTCTGCTGGAAACCCTGATCCACCTGCGCGACCTCGGTAACACAGTGATTGTGGTCGAGCACGACGAAGACGCGATCCGCGCCGCCGACCATATTATTGATATTGGTCCGGGTGCAGGCGTACACGGTGGCGAAGTGGTGGCTGAAGGCACCGCTGAAGACATTATGGCGACCGAGAATTCACTGACCGGCCAGTTCCTGAGCGGTAAACGGGAAATCTCCGTACCGGCGCAGCGCGTCCCGGCGGATGCCACCAAAGTGCTGAAACTTTCCGGCGCTAAAGGCAACAACCTGAAAGATGTCACGCTGACGCTGCCGGTGGGCCTGTTTACCTGTATCACCGGCGTGTCCGGTTCAGGTAAATCGACGCTGATTAACGACACGCTGTTCCCGCTGGCACAGCGCGAGCTGAATGGCGCAACGATTGCTGAAGCGGCGCCGTACCGTGAAATCGAAGGTCTGGGCCATTTCGATAAAGTCATCGACATCGACCAGAGCCCGATTGGCCGTACGCCGCGCTCTAACCCGGCAACCTACACCGGTATTTTCACGCCGGTGCGCGAGCTGTTTGCCGGTGTGCCGGAATCACGTTCACGCGGCTACACGCCGGGGCGTTTCAGTTTCAACGTCAAAGGCGGCCGCTGCGAAGCCTGTCAGGGCGACGGCGTGATCAAAGTTGAAATGCACTTCCTGCCGGATATTTATGTGCCGTGCGATCAGTGCAAAGGCAAACGCTATAACCGCGAAACGCTGGAAATTAAATACAAAGGCAAGAGCATCCACGAAGTGCTGGAGATGACCATTGAAGAAGCGCGTGATTTCTTCGATGCCGTCCCTGCCCTTGCGCGTAAATTGCAGACGCTGATCGACGTCGGTCTGACCTACATCAGCCTCGGCCAGTCAGCGACCACGCTGTCCGGCGGTGAAGCACAGCGCGTCAAACTGGCGCGTGAGCTGTCCAAACGCGGCACCGGTCAGACGTTGTATATTCTCGACGAACCGACCACCGGCCTGCACTTTGCCGATATTCAGCAACTGTTGGAAGTGCTGCATCAGCTACGCGATCAGGGCAACACCATCGTGGTGATTGAACACAATCTGGACGTGATTAAAACCGCGGACTGGATTGTTGATCTCGGGCCAGAAGGCGGTGCGGGCGGCGGACAGATTCTGGTCGCCGGTACGCCGGAAACCGTCGCGGAATGCAAAGAATCGCATACTGCGCGCTTCCTGAAACCGTTGCTGGAACGCCACAGCCAGCAGGCGAAGAAAAGCGCTTAAGCCATAGCAAAAGGCCTTCCCAAACGGGAAGGCCTTTTTGTTTGCCCTGATTACAGACCAAATCCTTCTCTGATCCTTTTAATGACATCTTCTACAGACCCCCGCTGATTCAGTGACCTGAGATCAATATTCTCATCTGACAGTTTTGTGAGAAAGCTCTCCATGTCAGCCCGAATGTTCTCGGGAATGGTGGCAGCCTTTCCTGTCAGTTGACCTGATAACCGGATCACATCATTTCTGTGCTTATTCACAACACGGGAATCCACAGGTTCTCCTGCCGCCTTGCGGGTTGACAGATCAAGCCACGCATTCATTTTTAAAGGGATTAACCTGTCTGCTCCGATATACGAGAATAATTCCGTGCGCAGGAGGCCATCCCTGAGGAAGGAATAATAATGTTCATCGAGGAGGATAGCTGAGAGGCTGGAAACACCTTCATCTTTGGGGATCGGGATAATCTGAGCATCTTCCGGAGGTTCCATTCCTTGTGGAGAACGCGAGAAAAGTTCAATCTGAAAGGGGTAACTCGTGTTTTCTGGTTTCAGAAACCGGTAAAAAATGGGCTTTCCCTCACCCGTCTGGCGGATTTCGTAGTTGCCTGACTTTATAAATTCCCAAAACAAACTGACAAAATCAGGGCTCAGCGCCTCAATAATGAGGACAATATCCAGATCTTTGGTGGCCCGAAATTCTTCCCCGGCTTCATCCATAGTGATCCAGGATGCGACACCACCGATGAGGACGTATTGATCCTGATATTTTTTGAAATACTCGCCAAACAGTTTTAGTCCCCGAATTTCATCCATGGGTATTGATCCTTAAGTTCACTGAGCGCCAGTTGGACCCGTTCATCCTGATTATCTTTCTGTGTCAGATACAGAGATATTTCATCAACGATATGTGTTGAAGCTTTGGGACTCCGGTAGCTCCAGATTTCAACTGTAGCTACAGCGCTGTCGATATGAGTCACTTCATCAAATTCCCCCCTTTTCAGGAGTGAAGTGAATACTTCCCGGGTCATCGCAAACACAGGCTTAGCGCCACGGGCCAGCATCGTGTATTCCGCTAAAGCGCTGTCTCCGGCATAACAGACCCCCTCATCTAAAGGAGGTAGCTTGTTAATCCAGACGATTTTCTTCACCGGATTACGCATCAGCAGAAGAGATTTTACGAAAGTCTCTGAGCGCGAAAATCTGAGTGAATAAAATCGGGTCGAAAAATCTTTCTCATGCGTTGAAGCAAGAAGCCCGGATTTTGTCAGCTCAGAAATGGCTTTTGAGAGCGTCACGCGACTGTAATTATATAAGCCCATCAACTGCTCAGCCGTACAGGTAATACCGGATTTAGAGAATGACTCATCCCATAAAAGCTGGATGAGCATAGCCTGAGTGGCCGGAGAAAAATCGTTTTGCACGTCTTTGCCGGCGCTTTTTTTACGAATTCTGAAGGCATCGCGCAAATCCATGGCCAGTTCAGGAATAAATAACTGCTTTTTAATCGCAATAAAATTTATGTGATGGTCAATCAAGCTGCGGCGTTCCGCCAGATTCATATTTTCGCAGACGTAGACAACCACCTTATCTGTCATCCTTTCAATGAGTGACAGACGTTTCCTTATCGTGACAATGCCCGGATAGGTGTCATCCCGCTGTAAAGCCGCCAGCAGAATCAGAGGAGCGTCACCCGGCACACCAACTTCCAGTTCGAAGAAACCAAACAACTCCTGAAGACTGAATGAAACTGAGAGTTTTACTTCGGTGGCTGTAGTGCGAAAGCCTAAAACCGTTTCAAGGTAGCTAACCAGTTGCGTTATCTTCTGTGTCATTTGCAGATCCGTGTAAAGTCATTTTTTAAAGTATAAAGCAAATCACTTTATACATCGAAAAAGACTTTACACGGTGTGACCCTACTTAAATATCTTCTGCACAAACTCCGCATAGGCCGGGCGCCAGACGTCCATTTCATGGCCGAGATTCGGGTATTCGTGGTAATCGAATTTAATCTTTTTCTCTTCCAGCTCGGTTTTCAATCCGGCAATGTCCTTCCCTGTTACCACATCTTTCTCGCCGACAACCACGGTGAAGTTTTTCAGTTGTGCATTGATTTTTTCCGGTTCAGCGAAGCGTTTCGCCACATCAGCATTGGGTACGGTGGTGGTGCTGACACCGCTGAGTGTCGCCAGCCAGCCAAACTGGTCGAGATGCGTCATGCCACTGACCAGCGTCTGATAACCGCCTTGAGAAAGCCCGGCCAGCGCGCGTCCGGTTGCGTCATCACGCACACGGAAGGTTTTAGAAATCAGCGGGATAATATCACCGGTCAGCTCTTTATCTGCGGCAGCGGCATTGCGCGGATAAAACTCTTTGCGGCGATCTTTGGTGACGTAATCTTCCGGCACCACGCCTTTGGCGTCGGTTTCGGTATCCGGAATGACCACCAGCATCGGCACGATTTTTTTCTCCGCCAGCAGGTTATCCATGATTTGCGGAATGCGCCCCTGATCCAGCGCCGAGCGACCGGTGTCGCCAAAGCCGTGATAGAAATACAGCACCGGCAACGGCTGTGAAGCATCGGTGTAACCCGGTGGCGTCCACACCGCGACCTGACGCTCGGAATTCAGCGCGGCGGAATGATAGGTCAGCGTGCGGACTTCGCCGTGCGGCACGTTTTTCACATCAAGAATACTGCCGGGCACCAGGATCAAACTGGTATTCACCTGACGCTGTGGCTTGGGCATTGCACTGCCAGGATCGGCAATCCTCAAGCCATCCACGTTGAAGAAATATTCATAGAGATCAGGCTTCTGTGCACCCGATGTCCAGCTCCAGACACCTTTATCGTCCTTGGTCATCTGATGCGGAATGTAGGTCACCGGCGTGGCACCGGTCACCACATCGACATGTTCGGCAGTCGGCGCATACAGCCGGTAAGTGATGGTTAAATCAGGATTCACCGCCGTGATGTAATTTTTCGCAGGCACCGACGCATCAGGATCCTGCGGCAAGCTTTGCGCAGAGACGGTCAGCGGGAACGGCGCGCTGAGCGCCAGAATCAAAAGCGTGGCAAGATTCAGCCGGTTACGGGTCATCATCCTTTCCTTCTGGGTTGGCGTGAGCAAACGGACAACCTGTCCTCAAGTAACTCACTGTTTTTGCACAACTCTCAGAGTAGGTTATTTTTACCGCCAGCGAGCGTGATCGGCGTCACTGTTCCGAAGATGCATCTAAAGCATGAAGCTGCGGCAGTGCACTCAGCCGCTGATAAGCAAAATCCCAGAAAGTCCGTACCTTGCGTGGCATTTGCTGTACCTGCTGCGCCACCAGTTGTACCGGCAACGGCAAAGGTTCGAAATCCTTCAGCAGCCGCACCATACGGCCTGCCTGCACATCATCCCTGACCTGATACGACAATAACCGTGCTATCCCCTGCCCGCTGCGCACCGCCAGCAGTTGCGATTCCACATCGTTGGAAAGCAAACGTGGCGACAGCCGCACGCGCAAATCGTCCTCATTCGGCCCGAAACGCCATTCACGGATTTGGGTGCGCAGCGTGCCCATCACCGTCTGATGAGAAGCGAGTTCCGACGGATGTTGCGGTTCACCATGCTGCGCCAGATACGCCGGACTGGCGACCAGAACGCGGGTGACTTGCGCAACCTTACGGGCGACTTTGCCTGAATCTTCCTGATGACCGATGCGCACCGCCAGATCTAACCCTTCGTCAATCAGATCCAGATTACGGTCATTTAACATCATTTCGATTTGCATATCAGGATGTTGCGCCAGAAATTCCATCACCAGCGGCGCGACGTGTTTACGACCAAACTGTACCGGTGCGGTGATGCGCAGCAGGCCGCTGAGCTGGGTTTCCGCGGTATCTTCTACCGCGTTCTGATACTGGCTGAGCAGCAGTCGCGCTTTTTCCGCCAGCCGTGCACCTGCTTCTGTCGGCGCCAGACTGCGCGTGGTGCGCTCGACCAGCCTTGCGCCGAACCGGTGTTCCAGCGAGGCAATGGCGCGGGTGATCGCCGGAGGAGAACGGTGAAGTTTACGGGCAGCTTCCGCCAGGCTGCCATACTGAAGTACAGCGACAAAAATCGCCATTTCATCTAAACGGTCCATAGATTCTTCCACCAGGTGAAACGCTCAATTTCAATCTTCGTGGATCCCAATCATTTGATGCAAGAGTAATCTTGACGCCAGACCCATAAAGGAGACATTCCATGCCAGCCATTCAACTTTACAGCACACCGCTTTCCGGCCATTGCCACCGCGTAACTCTGTTGCTGAACATGCTCAGTCTGCCCTTTGAGAACAAAGACGGCGGCAAAGACATTCGTCAAACCGCCGAATTCGCGCAGTTAAATCCGCTGCAGCAGGTGCCGGTGCTGACCGACGGCGAACTCGTTGTCACCGACAGTAATGCGATTCTGGTGTATCTGGTGAAACGTTACGCGCCCGACAGCCACTGGTTGCCGGAAGATCCGGTGCAGGCCGCTGAGGTGCAAAAATGGTTGTCCCGCGCCGCCGGTGAAGTGCGTTACGGCCCGGCATCTGCCCGTATGGTGAAACAGTTCGCGGCACCGGAATCTTATGAAAGCGCGCTGGCCGTGACGGCAAAGTTTCTGCCGCAGCTTGAACAGCATCTGGAAAGCCGCGAGTTTCTGGCGACGGAGCGGGCCACCATTGCCGATCTGGCCTGTTACAGCTATGTGGCGACGGCTCCGGAAGGCGGCGTTTCGCTGGCGGATTACCCGGCGATTCGCCGCTGGCTGAAACGGGTGGAAAGCCTGCCGGGCTTTACGCCACTTCCGGCGTTGCCACTGCCTGAAATTGTGGGGTAAAACGCGATGAACCATCCTTTCCATGCAGACGAAATCCTGGCACAGGACATGGCAGGGTTTGATGTTTCCGCACACGGCATCCGCGATGCGATGCCGGAACAGCACCGGCTTTTTTTCGCCACGCTGCCGTATCTGTTTATCTCAACACTGGACGAAAACGGCTGGCCGGTGGCAACTCTGCTGACCGGCCCCGCCGGGTTTATCAGTACGCCGGATGACATCCATTTGCGGATAAATGCGCCGCGACGGGCGGACGATCCGGCCCTGGCCGCTTTACAGCCGGGGAAACAGATTGGCGGGCTGGGGATCGATTTTTCCAACCGGCGGCGTAACCGCGTGAACGGCAGGATCGGGCGCATGGATAAAAACCGCATTGAGATCGTCGTCGATCAAAGTTTTGGTAATTGTCCGCAGTATATCCAGATACGCAAACTGGCCGATGTTCCCGTCAGTTTGCCGCTGGCTGCGCGGGAGGATATGACCGAACCGGATGCTGACGCCCGCGCACTGATTGCCCGCGCCGATACGTTTTTTATCGCCAGCCACGCGCACGGCGGTGCCGATGTGTCGCATCGCGGCGGCCAGCCGGGATTTGCGCATCTGGTGGGAAACCGCTTGTGGGTGCCTGATTTTCGCGGCAACCGTTATATGAATACGCTGGGGAATTTGCTGGCAGAACCGCGTGCAGCGCTGCTGTTTATCGATTTCGAAAACGGTGACCTGCTGCATCTTCAGGGACACACGCAAATCCACTGGCAGCCGGAGGATATTCCCGGGCCAGCAGGCGCAGAACGTTACTGGAGTCTGGACATCACCCGCGTGTGGCGCTTTCGCGGCGCACTGCCGTGGCGGGCAGAGGTGGCGGACTTCTCTCCTGCAACCCTCAGCAGTGGCAACTGGCCGGATAATCAGCAGCCAATTTCCTGACGCACCGCCTCCGGCAGACCGGATACCACCAACTGGTAGGAATCATCAATCAGATAATAAAACTGTGAATCGGGCAGCGAGCCGTCGAGGAACACGGTATTCCAGTGCGCTTTGTTGAGATGATCTCCCGGCACAATATCCGGATGTGCTGCCCGTAATTGCTCTGCCAGTTCAGGGCTGGTTTTCAGCGAAATAGCCTCGCGGCCATCAATTTCACACACCATGGCAAACATCGCGTCGCCCACTTTTACCTGATTTGCGCCGCGCTGATTTTCAACACTTTGCTCCGCACCGGGTTTTCCCATGCAATAGGTCAGCAATTCCGAACTGGTCATGTTTGGGTTTCTCCTTGTAACGTGATGGCTACGTAGCACGAAAGTGCCCTCGGTTAACCATAGCAAACCTGAACGATTTACAGGCTTAACACAGACGTCTTTTCTTTGCCGGTGACAGGATCTGGAATCTCCCCTTTTTTGCGCGCACCGATTTCCTCAATGATTCTGGCAAAGCGTTCCTCATTGAGTTTGTAAAATACGCCCATAATGATCGCCGCACTGATAGCCAGTGCACAGGGCCAGATAAAGATCAGCTGACGCAAACCGAGTAAGGTCGCGCTGCCCTGCACCACATTCGGGATATAACCGATTTGAGTCAGCATAATTCCCGGCAGGAACCCGGCAAGCGCGGCAGATATTTTTCGTGAAAAGGTATAACCGGTATACACCGAGCCTTCGGCACGAATACCGGTTTTCCATTCGCCATAATCCACGGTATCTGGCACCAGCGCCCAGTTCAGGCTGTTGACAAATGCGGTGCCAAAAAATGCCATGCAGGAAAACAGCACAAAGCTTAACGAGCTGTTTCCCCACAGGAAATTAAGCATATCGCCGGTTGCCCACAACAGTAATCCCCCCAGGTACACCTGTTTTTTGCCAAAGCGTTTCACGCAACCCGGCACCAGAAAGACACCGACCAGAATGCAGCCCATGCTGAAAAACCCCATCCACGACAACAGATGAATATCATTAAGCACGTACTGCGTGTAATACACCTGGATCGCCAGTTTGATGTTAAACGCCGCCAGCGTACACAGATTGGCGAGGCACAGTACCAGCAACGGCGGATTACGAAATATGGCGCGAAACGACCGCAGGATGCCGGATTTATGTCCCGCAGGCGTGAGTTCAACGTAACGTTCCCTGACGCCGCGATAGCACCAGCCCATACACAGAATGCCGCAGGTGGCGAAAATCAGGGCAGCGGAGAAATACCCCACCGAAGGGGAATTGCCGAACAACGCCTGTACCGGCATAAACCCGACGGTACACAACAATAATCCGAGCGTGGCACCGCCCTGGCGCCAGGCGGCAAGCTGCGCCCGTTCATGGGGATTTTTGGTGATAGCGGGCACCATCGCGCCGTATGAACAATTCATCAGGCTGTAGAACAAGCCGAACAACATAAACAGTACGGTGGCGAGCGCCGTTTTCACCGGCAGGCCGAAATCATTCGCCATAAACTGCGCCGTCGCGATCAGTCCTACCGGCACGGAGGCATACAAAATGAACGGTCTGAACTTACCCCGCGCACCAATATGACGGCGGGAATCAAGTAACACGCCGGTCAGCATATCGGTGAAAGCGGTGAAAAACTTCGCCACCAGGAAGATGATGCCGCCATAAAACGCCGGCATGCCCAGTTCATCGGTATAAAACTTCAGGAGATACAGCGTCCCGATACATAACATCAGGTTCGAGCCAAAATCGCCCATTCCATAGGCGCACTTCTCACGCAACGTCAGCGGATCAGGGTGATGACAATTCTTCATAGGCGATCCTCAAAGCGCCCCGCAGGGCGCTGTTACAGTGAATGCATTATGCCGTCTGCTTACGCTGCTCAATTTCCGCAACGATGCGCACGTACATTTTCTCGTTGAGGTTATAGAAACAGCCCATCGCCACGATGGTGATTGCCGCCAGCGCACAGGGATAAATGAAGATCAGCTGACGCAGCCCTTCCTGCGTGTGCGCCGACTGCACCACGTTAGGCACATAGCCGATTTGCGTCAGCATCAGGCCGGGGAAGAACCCCGCCAGTGCCTGTGAAACTTTGCGAAAGAAGGTGAAACCGGTGTAGACCGTGCCTTCCGAACGCACGCCGGTGCGCCACTCGCCGTATTCCACCGTGTCGGACACCAGCGCCCAGTTCAGGCTATTGACGAACGCCGATCCGAAGAACGCCAGACAGGAGAACGCGACAAAGCTGACCGAGCCGCTGCCATAGAAGTAGTTAAGGATGTCGCCGACAATCCACAGCGCCAGACCGCCGATATACACTTT
Source organism: Rahnella sp. CG8 (assembly GCF_023701875.1). Classification (NCBI taxonomy): domain Bacteria; kingdom Pseudomonadati; phylum Pseudomonadota; class Gammaproteobacteria; order Enterobacterales; family Yersiniaceae; genus Rahnella; species Rahnella sp. CG8. The sequence continues at coordinate 50,533 of NZ_JABAED010000026.1, read as the reverse complement.
TTTCTTACCAAATCGCCGGACGGCGGCAGGCATCAGGAACACGCCAATGAAAATGCATCCCATGCTGAAAAAACCCATATAAGAGAGCAGGATCGGGTCATTCAGCACGTACTGCGTGTAATACACCTGAATCGCCAGTTTGACGTTAAACGCCCCCAGCGTGCAGAGATTGGCGATGCACAGAATGAACAGCGGACGGTTACCGGCAATCGCCCGGAATGACAGCAACAGCCCCGGTTTTTGCGTATCACTGGCGGGCTGCGCCTCGACATAACGCTCTTTCACGCCGGCATAACACAGCCACATAAACAGTAACCCGACCAGCGAGAACAGCGTCGCGGCAAAGATATAACTGCGCTGCGCATGACCTTCAAGCAGGTTCATCACCGGCACAAAACCGACAGTGCACAACAGCAGTCCCAGCGTGGCTCCGCCCTGCCGCCATGCCGCGAGTGACGCCCGCTCGTCCGGGTTTTTGGTGATAGCAGGCACCATCGCGCCATACGAGCAATTCATCATGCTGAAAAACAGCCCGTACAACATAAACAACAGTGTTGCCACGACGGTTTTACCGGTGATCTCAAACGGTGTGCCGACGAAATTGGCGACGGCCAGCAACGTCACCGGAAACGCGGCGTACAATACGAAGGGGCGGAATTTGCCCTTTGGCCCGATCTTACGGCGCGAATCCAGCATGATGCCGGTGCCCATATCGGTAAATGCGGTAAAGAATTTGGCGATCAAAAAGATAATGCCGCCGTAAGTCCCCGGCAGGCCGAGCACGTCAGTGTAAAATTTCAGCAGGTACAGCGTGCCAATATCGAGCAGGATATTGGAGCCTAAATCCCCCATGCCGTAGGCCAGTTTTTCCCTGAAAGGCAGGCGCAGGGTCGCGGGGTTTTCCGATGTTGTCTGACTCATTATTATTCTCCTTCACCCGCCGGGGCGATGTATTCCCCCCGGCGGGCAAGCCTTATCAGAGGTGACGTAATGCACCGAACAGCGCTGCCCACTCGCTGTCTGCACGATAAAAGACCGGCGGCTGTCCTAACGGCGCGGCCACCGTAATATCGCCGCCGTGATGCGTTTCCCCGGTCCAGGCGTTGATCCACGTATCCTGCGGCAGATACAGCGACCAGTCGCTGCGCCCTTCTTCATGCACCGGTGCCACCAGCAGATCGCGGCCAAACAGGTACTGATATTTCAGGGTATAGGTGCGGGCATCGTCTTCGTAATGCAGGAACAACGGACGCATCACCGGTAAACCGCGCTGACTGTTTTGTTGCACGGCCTGCCGGATATACGGTTTGAGATGAGTGAACACGCCGGTCATGCGGGCGAAATGCGCAATGGTTTCCGCGTCGCCGTCAAACTGCCAGTTGTCGCCCGGACGGTTGCCTTCGTGAGTGCGCATCATCGGGGTGAAGGCGCTGAAATCGCACCAGCGCAGCAGCAGTTCCTTGCTACGTTTCATCTCGAACAGCGTGGTGTAACCGCCAATATCGCTGTGATGCAGACCGTGGCCGCTCATTGCCAGCGACAAGGCCGCCGGGATCACCGAGGCCAGCCCGTCGTCCGGGCTCCAGTCAACGTTCTGATCACCCGCCCACATCATCGTCGAATATTTCTGACTGCCGGTGTAACCGGCGCGCATAAAGAACAGCACCTCGCCGAGCTTGCCGGTTTCCTGCAAGGCTTCGTAGTTACATTTCGCCCACAGTGCGGGCCAGGCGTTATGCATGATTTCCGCACTGACGCCGTTGTGCAGGAAGGTATCGGTTGGCAGATATTCACCGAAATCCGCCATCCAGCCGCCACATCCCAGTTCAATCAGGTTCTTTTTGATGACGTTTTTGAACCAGTCATAGGCAGCAGGATTGGTCAGATCGACCACGCCTGCGTAAAACTCGCCGAACTCGACGTGATAATCGCCCCCCGTGGCATCTTTGGTCAGATAGCCTTTTTTTGAGGCTTCGGCACACAAATCCCGATCGCTGGCGACATACGGATTGATGTAAGAAAGGAACTGCACGCCCTCTTCTTTCCACAGAGGAATACGCTGGTCGAGTTGCGGATACAGCTCACTGTTCCACTTCCAGTTCCACATCACGCGTTTGCCGAATGAGGTCATGCGGATACCGGACCAGTCCTGCGCCCAGATGCCGTTGACCTTCACGCCGCCTTCGCGCATCACGTCGAGTTTCTGCTGGCAGACTTCCGTGCCGCCCTGAATACCCAGCGTCACGCCGTCGTATACCCAGTCCGGTAATTCCGGCTGACGGCCCAACAGCGCAGTGAGTTTTTCCAGCAGGCTGATATAGTCGTCGGCGCATTCAAAACGCAGCGTGGCGCTATCTTCCCAGAAGGCCAGTTCGTGGTAGTCCGGCGCGCTGAAATCGAAATTCATATAACCGCTGTTTTCAACATGGCAGTAAACCTTCTGCGTGCTGACAAAGGTCGGCTGGGGGAAGAACGTCCAGTAATAGTCGCCGCCTGCGTTCTCTTTGCAGTCGGCCTGCCAGGTCACATAGGTTTGTTTGTTGCGCCCGACGCCCTGCTCGCTGGTCCACAGCGGGAAAGGTTTGCCGCGCAAATCAAAGTAAGAGAATTGTTCACCGCAGCCGTAAATATGATCTTGCGGTTGCGCTGCCAGCCGCAACCAGATGCGGTTATGTGCGCGGTTATCATTTTGCAGGTTGAGCTGTAAACGCCCGCTATCATCGGTGGTGATAACCAGCGTAGCGCTGAGCGTATTACCACGGCTGAAATGTAAGTGCCATCCCGCGGGTTGCGCAGTGATCTTAACGTCTGTCAGGGCGACCTTTTCATTCAGACGATCTTTAATACTGAAATTACCGCGAAACATATCGATATCCGCTTCGCCGCCGCCAATCCACAAACAAGGCGCTTGCGCGGTATGACGTAAAATCAGACGCTGTTGATAAATCAGCGAAAATTCGTTATTACCGGCGATAAATTCAATCTGAGTATTTTTATTTTGTAGGGTACTCATGATGGTCTCCGTGATTTTTATTTTGCATTAACGTCCAGCAGACCCGCAGCCACGGCAGGCGCCAGCCCGGGTGCCAGCGGCAGACGCGGGATCACCAGGCAGTGCAGCAGATGATAAATATCCTGTTTGCCGTCCCAGACTTTGGTGGTGACGTTGTTGTCAGTGTCCAGCTCCTGCCACCAAGAACCATTTTCGTAGTCCATCAGGTATTTCACGCAGTAATCCCACCAGGTCTGATACCAGGTTTCGTATTGCGCCTCGCCGGTCACGCAGTGCAGTGCATACGCGGTGCCCATTGCCTCCACAACCGGCCAGCGCACGCGTTCACGCACGATGGGTTTCCCGTCCCAGTCAACGGAATAAACAAAACCGTCTGCGCCATCCGGTGCCCAGGCATCGCGGAGGGTGGCGTGGAACAGCCCTTTGGCATCCTCCAGCAACCAGGCTGGTGGCGTTTCAAAACGGGCTTCCAGCGCGGCATGCAGATGCAGCATCAGCCGTCCCCATTCGATCCAATGCCCCGGCGTGCCGCCGTAAGCGCGGAAACGGTGCGCCGGATTATCTTTGTTGTAATCGCGGATCGGGTTCCAGTGCGTATCGAAATGTTCATTAACGCGATACTCGCCGGGCCGGGCGACGTCATGAATAATGACCGAGGCAATTCTCAATGCGCGATCCAGCCATTTGCGTTCGTGCGTGACGTCATAAACAATCAGGAAAGCTTCGACGGCGTGCATATTCGCATTGCCGCCGCGATAGGCTTCGGTTTCGCTGAAGGCTTCATCCCACGACTCGAGACACATCTGTTCGTCTTCACTCCAGAAATACTTTTCGATCACGCCGATGGCCTGATCGAGTAACGCTCCGGCCTCAGGATGGCCGGTGGTGACCGCGCTGGCGGCGCCCAGCAAAACAAAGAAATGCTGATAACCTTGTTTCGAGGCATCCACCACGCCTTCATCATTTACGCAGGCGTACCAGCCGCCGTATTGTTTATCCGCCAGCGCGCCGTTGAGGGCACGGATGCCGTGATCCACCAGCGCATACGCACCGGGACGGCCCATGCCTGCGGCAACGGAATAGACGTGCAGCATGCGGGCAGTGATCCACAAATGGGTGCCCATCTCTGCCCGGACCTGGCCGTTATTGCCCAGCCAGCCAAAGCCGGTGGCCACAGCGGCATTTTTGCCAAAATCGAAGATCCGGTCGGTTTCCTGCTCAAGCCAGCGGTGGTGGCTCAACGTGTTAAACCATTTCATTTTCCACTCCTTTCGTTAGCGGCGGCGCGCCATCATCTCGTCCACAATGTCGCCCAGGCGCTGTAATTTCGGCGCGGAAACATCCCTGAGCATGAGTTCGGTATCAGGTAAACCGACCACGGATGACCAGACCGCACGGCCTGCGAGGAAACCGGACGCGCCCGCCGTCATGGCGACGCTGACCGCGCGCGGGAAGAGTTTTTCATCAACACCGGAGGAGAGGATCACCCACGGCATATGAATATGTTCATTGAGGTGTTGCGATGCACGTAGCAGTTCAGCCTGCGTACCGCGCCCGCTGAGTGGCATTTCGACTTTATAAAGATCAGCGCCGCTGTCGCCGAGTTCTTTTGCGGCATCGATAATCGCCTGCTCGCGGTCAAATTTATCGCCACGGCGCGGCGGCCTGACCACCGGCTCGATAATGCTCAGCAGCCCGTGTGCATGGCAGCGCTGATTAAATTCCTTCACCATCGCCAGACGTTGCTGCGGATCTTCATCGCTGCGCCACAGCACCAGTAATTTCAGCGCCTTACCGCCGTTTTCCCGGACCTGTTGCGGATCGACATTTTTATCGATCACCACGCTGTCCACCGGAATGCCGTTGCCCGGAATAAATTCGTCTGCCGCGACAATCATGGCGCAGCTTTTCGCGATGGCCTGTTGCTCAACAATCTGGCGGTAACAGAACTGCTGATCGACCAGAATCGCGGAGGCGTACGGCGATAAAATCCGCGCGGCATTGACTTTAAAATCAGTCAGCACCTGATCGGCGACCGGGGCTTTCGCGCCGGCTGCCGCGAACATTAAGCGCATCGCTTCACGCTGATCGACCGCCAGCATGGCGAAGCCGCCGGACGGACGGGTGATATCGTTAAGGCTGTAATGGGTCATTTAACTTTCCTTGGTTAATGCGTTACGGATGTGTTTTCTGAGCCAGACCGGCGCTGGTGCGCACCTGCTCAAGAATGGCGGTCCAGTCCTGACGCCCGCGCCCGGCGGCACGCGCCTGGTTGTACACTTCGCGGGAAGCCGCACCGAGCGGCATCGGCACATGCAGCTGATTAGCGACGTCCAGCGCGATACCGAGGTCTTTATGGGCGAGGTCAATCATGAAGGCCGGTGACAAATCACCTTTCAGCACTTTGTTCGGCCATGAGGTGGTGAAGTGACCTTTTCCGGCCGGGGTGCCGCTCATTACCTGCAGCGCCACATCAAAAGAGAGATCCAGCGCTTCGCACAGCACGGCGGCTTCGGCGGAGAGCGCATTCAGGGCGATACTCATGTAGTTATTGATCAGCTTGACGCGGATGCCTTTGCCCGGCCCGCCCGCATTAATCAGCTCCGAGCCCATCGCCATCAACACTGGCCTCGCGCGCTCAACCTGTTCTGCCGTGCCGCCTGCCAGTAGCAGTAAGGTACCGGCCACTGCGTGATCAGAGGTTCTGCCCACCGGCACATCCATCATGCTGAAACCTTTTTCATGCATCTGCGCAATCAGCTTGTCGGTCTGTAACGGATGGATAGTCGACATATCAATAACCAGCGCGGACGGGCTCAGGGTTTCGCAAATACCATCACGGCCAAATAAAACCTCACTTACCAGATCGCCGTTGGGCAGCATAGTAATGACAAATTCTGCGCCCGCCGCCGCTTCTGCCGCGCTCTTGCTGCCCGTTGCCCCCTGTTGTATCAGTGAGTTAACCGTCTGCGGGTTGAGATCGAACACCGCTAACCGGTGTCCCTGTTTAATCAGATTGGCCGCCATCGGAGCGCCCATTTGCCCCAGACCAATAAATGCCACGTTTGCCATCCGTCTCTCCTTTGTGCTGATCAGGCATGTCACTTTTGATAATCAGCGGTGTCTGTGTTTGTCGTTTTTTGATCGTATTTGTAATTTAAGGTCAAAAAATTGACAGCCATCACTTTTTTAACAATTCGCTAAATTAAAATAACCCCATCAAAACACGCTTAAGGAATAGCCATGATTCGTATCGCCTGTGTCGGAATTACCGTGATGGACCGGATCTATTACGTTGAAGAACTGCCTGCGGAAGGAGGGAAGTATGTCGCTGAAAAATATCATGAAGTGGGTGGCGGTCCGGCGGCCACGGCTGCGGTGGCGGCGGCCAGACTGGGCGCACAGGTGGACTTTATTGGTCGCGTGGGCGATGACGATACCGGCAACCGGCTGCTCGCGGAGCTGGAATCCCTGGGGGTAAATACCCGCTATGTCCGTCGCGTTGAGCAGGCCCGTTCTTCGCAATCCGCCATTCTGGTGGACAACAAAGGTGAGCGGATCATCATCAATTATCCCAGCCCGGATTTACCCGTTTCCGCCGAGTGGTTACAAGCCATCGACTTTTCCCAGTGGGATGTAGTGCTGGCTGATGTGCGCTGGCATGACGGCGCGAAGCAGGCGTTTACCCTGGCGCGCCAGTCCGGTGTGCTCACCGTGCTGGATGCCGATGTGACGCCACAGGATATCGCCGAACTGGTGGCGTTAAGCGACCACAGCGCCTTTTCCGCACCCGGTTTGCAGCGGCTGACCGGAAAAACGGACGCCGGTGCTGCGTTAGTTAACGCCCAAACGCTCACAAATGGTCATGTGTATGTCACGCAGGGCGGGCAAGGTTGTCTCTGGCTGGAAAATGACCGTTTGCATCATCAGCCGGGTTTTGCCGTCAACGTAGTGGACACCACCGGCGCAGGGGATGTTTTTCACGGCGCACTGGCGGTCAGTCTGGCTCAGGGAGCGTCGCCCGCCGAAGCCGTGCGCTTTGCCAGCGGTGTTGCTGCACTGAAATGTACCCGGCCGGGTGGCCGTGCGGGGATACCTGACTGTGATCAGGCCCGGTCTTTTTTGTCACTTTCTGTATAGAATACGACTCAGACGCTCATTTTAAAGGATGTATCCATGAGTCTTACTGAACTGACCGGTAATCCGCGCCACGATCAACTGCTCGCATTGATTGCCGAGCGTGGTTACATGAACATTGAAGAACTGGCGGCGTTACTGGATGTCTCGACCCAAACCGCCCGCCGCGATATCCGCAAGCTCAGCGATCAGGGGCTGATCACGCGCCATCACGGTGGCGCGGGGCGGGCCTCAAGTGTGGTCAATACTGCCTTTGAGCAGCGTGAGATTTCCTGGACGGAAGAGAAAAAAGCCATTGCGGAATCCATCGCCGATTACATCCCCGACGGCTCAACGGTGTTTATCACCATTGGCACCACAGTCGAGCAGGTCGCGCATTCGCTGCTCAATCATAACCGGCTGCGGATTATCACCAATTGTCTGCGCGTCGCGCATATTTTGTATAAGAACCCGCGCTTTGAGGTGATGGTGCCTGGCGGCACGCTGCGCCCGCATAATGGTGGCATTATCGGCCCGGAGGCCACGGCTTTTGTCGCCGGCTTTCGTGCCGACTATCTGGTGACCAGCGTCGGCGCAATTGAAAGTGACGGTGCCCTGCTGGAGTTCGATGTCAACGAGGCCAGCGTGGTGAAAACCATGATGGCGCATTCACGCCATATCCTGCTGGCTGCTGACCACACCAAATATCATGCCTCAGCGGCGGTCGAAATCGGCAATGTCTCACAGGCCACGGCGCTGTTCACCGACGAACTTCCGCCCGCCGGATTGCTCAAGGTGCTGAAAAACCATCAGGTCGAAGTGATAAAAGTCAGTACCGCGGAATAAAAAAGGCCGACATTTCTGTCGGCCTTAATCAACATCTTATCCCCTAAATAATTCGGGTTGCGGGAAGGCGGTAAGCTCACGCAGCCCGAAGTATGACGGGGATTTACTGAACCGCGGCGAAAGCCTCAGCCACTTGCTTCACATTGTGGTGATTCAGACCGGCCATGCAGACGCGGCCGCTGAGTATCAGGTAAACGCCAAATTCCTCACGCAGACGGACAACCTGCGCTTCGCTGAAACCGGTGTAGCTGAACATCCCGCGCTGTTGCAGCAGGTAGTCAAAATTACGGCCCGGCAAGGCGGTTTTCAGACTGTCGACCAGCGTGTGGCGCATTTCGAGAATACGGGTACGCATTTGCTCGACTTCGGCTTTCCACTGGGCATTCAGCGCGCTGTCGCTCAGGACTTTCGCCACTACTTTTGCGCCGAAGCTTGGCGGGCTGGAGTAGTTACGGCGCACGGTGGCTTTCAGTTGCCCCAGTACACGTCCCGCCGCATCGCTGTCTTCACAGACCACAGACAGACCACCGACGCGTTCGCCGTACAGGGAGAAGATTTTCGAGAAGGAGTTGCTGACGAAACAGTTCACACCTGCCGCAGCCATCGCCCGGATGGCGTAAGCGTCATCGTCAATGCCCGCACCAAAGCCCTGATAAGCGATGTCGAGGAACGGGATCAGCTCACGCTGTTTGGTGATTTCAATCACCTGATCCCACTGCGCTGGCGTCAGGTCAGAACCGGTCGGGTTGTGGCAGCAAGGGTGCAGCAGCACAATGCTTTGCGCTGGCAAGGTTTTCAGGCGGTCAATCATCGCCGGGAAATTTACCCCCAGCGTCTCCGGGTCAAAGTACGGATAGGTATGCACTTTGAAGCCTGCGCCTGCAAAGATAGCCACGTGGTTTTCCCAGGTCGGGTCGCTCACGTAAACTTCTGAATTCGGGAAATAAAACTTCAGGAAATCAGCACCGACTTTCAGTGCGCCGGAACCGCCGACGGTCTGAATGGTCGCAATACGCTGTTGTTTCAGCGCCGGATGATCGGCACCAAACAGCAATTCCTGAATGCCTGCGCGGTATGCGGGCAGACCTTCCATTGGCAGATAGACTGACGCGGCCTGTGGCCCGGCGTTCAGTTGTTGCTCTGCATTTTCCACTGCCGCCAGTTGCGGAATAATACCCTGCTCGTCGTAATAAAGACCGATGCTCAGGTTTACCTTATCTTGTCTCGGATCGGTCTTGAAGCTTTCCATCAGCGACAAAATCGGGTCACCGGCATAGGCATCGACATGTTGGAACACGGTATACATCTCCTTGGTTTGGTTAAGTGGCGCTGCGATCCACATCCGGCAACCCGGCGCATCGCAACTGTTTCACAGACTATCAAAGTTCGTTAAAAAAGATGACAACTATGTTGTCGATTTTCGGGCACTCATTGCGTATCAAACCGTCCGTTCGCCTGAGATGCTGATCCGCTCACATCAACTACGATCAAATGGACATCTCATTCTTCCCGGAGCAAACCAATGACAACTCAACACTCACTGCAAGGTAAAGCCGCTTTCGTTCAGGGCGGTTCACGCGGCATCGGTGCCGCCATCGTTCAGCGTCTGGCCCGCGAAGGCGCCAGCGTGGCCTTCACCTACGTTTCTTCTGAAGAAATTTCCGGCCCTGAAGCGGGGTATATCACCGGCGCAAATCTGACGATTGACGGCGGTTTCGGCGCGTAACACTTGCCGGTTCATTCATAAAAATGGCGCAGTCCCCTGCGCCATTTTTTTATCCATTTCGTCAGACGCTGTAGCGCCCCGGACGGTGATTCATCGCAATGATCAGGTTGACGATCACCGCGCCCAGCACCGAAGCAATCAGCATTTCAAGGCTGACGACAAACAGCGATGCCAGCACGATGCAGCAGTCCACACCCATTTGCAGTTTACCGGCTCGGATGCCGTATTTGTCCTGCAGGAACAGCGCCAGAATGTTCACGCCGCCCAGACTGGCTTTGTGGCGGAACAGCACAATGAAGCCGATGCCCATAATCACGTTGGCAAACAGCGTGGCGTAAAACGGCTGAAGATGATCGAAATGAACAAACAGCGGATGCAAATCAGAAAACACGGAAACCAGCGCGACTGCAGCAAAAGTTTTCAGTGTGAACTGCAAACCCATGCGACGAAAAGAGAGGTAATAAAAAGGTAAGTTGATGATAAAAAAGGCCGTACCGAATGATACCTGCGTCACGTAATGCGCCAGAAACGCCATTCCCGCCGTGCCGCCGGTCAGTGCGCCGACCTGACGCAACATCACCACACCAAAAGAGACCATCAGCGTACCGATAATGATCGCCAGCGCATCTTCAACCAGCGTGTGCCCGATGCGCGGCTGCTCAACCGGCTGTTTGATGTCGTCTACACTTGCCATAATTCCCTGTACCTCAAAATAATAATACTAAAGACTGATTTTGAGATAATTAATGAGATGGAGAGTTAAGGCAATATTCACGCATAGAATTTGCATTAAAAATCGAAAATAAGATTTTATGACGCGTTAATTATTCTTTACATGCACAGATCACGCATATTAATTCAAAATATTGCACCATTAAAGTGAGTCTGCACCAAAATAAATCACCCAAACAGTGCACCTGAAATACGCCCTTATTTTTCTCAGCTCAGCGTCAATAAGCCGTTTTCTTTTAAACGGTTAAGCACTACCGATGTTTTTACGTGGGCGACACTTTTATGGACTGACAGAATTTGGCTGATCAACATGCTTAAACCGGCTAAATCTTTCACCGCAACTTTCAGCAAATAATCCGCATCGCCAGTGGTTTTATAGGCATCAATAATGGAATCGACTTCGCCCAGCATGCTGTGAAATGCATCGACCTGTGCGGGCAAATGATTGATAAGCCTGACTTCAATCAGACCAATCATGCCTAAGTCGAGGGCTTCCGGTGCCAGACGGGCATGATAGCCGAGAATGAGTTGTGCCTGTTCCAGACCAATCCGGCGGCGTGAACACTGTGATGCGGACAGTCCGACCAGCTCGCTTAATTCTTGGTTAGTCAGTCTTCCGTTGGTTTGTAATAAGGTCAGAATTTTCAGATCGTAATCGTCAATGCTGTACATGGCAGTGTTCCTGTCGCTTTAATTTTTATATGTGGATTCTTATTGCAAAAAACATTCCCACTATAACCAGTTATAAATACTTTTCGGCCGTTTTTTCTTATACTTGCGCATGATTTAAACGCAAGGAAAAATAATGAAAAAAGTATTCTACTCTCTCGTTTTGCTGTCAGTTTTGCCCGGTCTCGCAAAAGCAGAGCCGGCATCTTCACGCCTTGAACGCGTATTACAGAAAGGCTCGCTGAATGTCTGCACCACCGGCGACTATAAACCGTATACATTTTTGAAAGAAAACGGTGAGTATGAAGGCATTGATATTGCAATGGCGGAATCGCTGGCGGCGAGTCTGGATGTGAAAGTGAACTGGGTACCGGTCACCTGGAAATCTCTGCCGGACGAAATGAGCGCAGGGCATTGTGATATCGCGATGGGCGGGATTTCGGTCACGCTGAAACGCCAGCAAAAAGCCTGGTTTGCCAACGTACTGGATCAGGACGGCAAAATCCCCCTGGTGCGCTGCGAAAATGTGCGTCAGTACCAGACGGTTGAGCAGTTAAACCGTGCCTCCGTGCGCCTGATTGAACCGGCAGGCGGTACCAATGAAGCCTTCGTACACAGCCATCTGCCAAAAGGCACGCTGACCCTGAGCGATAACGTGACCATCTTCCAGAAGCTGGTGGATAAGAAAGCGGATGTGATGATTACGGATGCTTCGGAAGCGCTGTTTCAGCAGAAACATTACCCGAAACTCTGTGCGGTAAACCCGAAGAAGCCGCTGCAATATGGCGAAAAGGCTTACATGCTGCCGCGTGATGACGTGAGCTGGAAGATGTATGTCGACCAGTGGCTGCACCTGAGCAAAGCCACTGGTGAATATCAGAAGATCGTCAGCCAGTGGCTGGCCGTGAAAAAGTAAGATTTAGTCGCCAATATAAACGCGGGCGACGCGCTCGCTGAGCTGGGTAATCAGCTCATAAGCACTGATACCGGTTGCCTGCGCAATGCGCTCAACCGGTAATTTCCCGCCCCAGAAAATCACTTCATCGCCGACCTTATCGGTCGCATCTGGCCCTAAATCGACAGTGATCATATCCATCGACACACGCCCGGCAACCGGCACTTCCCGACCATTGACCAAAACCGGCGTGCCGTTCGGCGCACTGCGCGGATAACCGTCGCCATACCCCATCGCCACCACGCCCAGACGGGTATCACGGTTGCTGACCCAGGTGCTGCCATAACCGACCGGCTCACCGGCAATATGTTCACGCACGGCGATCAGGCTGGAAGTCAGTGTCATTGCCGGTTGCAGCCCAAAATCGCTGGCTGTACCGGTTTCCATTGGCGACACGCCGTACAAAATAATGCCGGGGCGGACCAGGTTCATATGCGATTCCGGCCACAACAAAATACCGCCGGAAGCCGCAATAGATTTTTGTCCCGGCTTGCCTTCGGCAAATTCATTAAAACAGTTCAGCTGTTTCGGTGTCGCGTCGCTTTCCGGTTCGTCCGCGCGGCAGAAATGGCTCATCATATTGACCGGCTGAACCACGTTTTTGCAGGCACTCAGACGCTGATAAAATGCATCGGCCTGTGCCGGATGAACGCCCAAACGGTGCATCCCGGTATCGATTTTCAGCCAGACATTCAGCGGACGCGCGAGGTCAGCACTTTCCAGCGCATCAAGCTGTTCGAGGCTGTGAACAGCAGTATCAAGCTGATGTTCAATCAGCAACGGTAATTCGCTGGCGGAGAAAAAACCTTCGAGCAGGAGGATGGGTTTTACCACACCGGCTTTACGCAGCATCAGCGCTTCGCTAAGCCGGGAAACGCCGTAATAATCAGCGTCCTGCAAGCTATGCACCGTCTCCAGCAGACCGTGCCCATAAGCGTTTGCTTTCACTACCGCAACCAGACGACTTTGTGGCGCCAGATGACGCACCCGTTGCAGATTGTGTCGCAGAGCGCGGCGATCAATGACAGCCGTAGCCGCTTTCATTTTAAGTCCTTTGCATGAATTTGAGAGTGTTAACCTAACCGCTAATGCTTAGGGGCGTCAGCGTCGCGGCCAGTTTGGACACGGCCAGCGCGGAAAAACCGGAGCGTACACAAAGTACGTGAGCCAATCTTTCCAAAAAAAGTGAGCACTGCCCGGGTTCAAAATGGCAAGTAAGCTAGCTCCGCACTAGTCTTCGTCGTATTGCGGGCCGCCATAGTTATCAAACCGCGACCACTGACCGTTAAAGGTCAGGCGGACGGTACCGATCGGGCCGTTACGTTGTTTACCGAGGATGATTTGCGCGATGCCTTTTTCTTCACTGTTATCGTGATAGACCTCATCACGATAGATGAACATGATTAAGTCGGCGTCCTGCTCGATGGAGCCGGATTCACGTAAGTCGGAGTTGACCGGGCGTTTATCCGCACGTTGCTCCAGGCTTCGGTTAAGCTGCGACAGCGCCACCACCGGCACCTGCAATTCTTTCGCCAGCGCTTTGAGCGAGCGGGAGATTTCGGCAATTTCCAGCGTACGGTTATCAGACAACGCCGGAACGCGCATCAGCTGGAGGTAGTCGATCATGATCAGGCTCAGGCCGCCGTGCTCACGGAAGATACGTCGCGCACGCGAACGAACTTCGGTTGGCGTCAGCCCGGACGAATCATCGATATACATGTTACGTTTTTCGAGCAGAATCCCCATGGTGCTGGAAATACGTGCCCAGTCTTCATCATCGAGCTGGCCGGTACGGATTTTGGTCTGGTCGACGCGCGAAAGCGACGCCAGCATACGCATCATGATCTGGTCGCCGGGCATCTCAAGGCTGAAGATTAAGACCGGTTTATCCTGCATCATCGCGGCATTTTCTGCGAGGTTCATCGCAAAAGTGGTTTTACCCATCGACGGACGCGCCGCCACGATGATCAGGTCAGATTTTTGCAAGCCTGCGGTTTTCTTGTCGAGGTCAGCATAGCCGGTTGAAACGCCGGTTACGCCGTCATGCGGGCGCTGGAACAGCTCTTCGATACGGGAGACCGTGCTTTCCAGAATACGGTCGATACTTTTTGGACCTTCGTCTTTACTGGCGCGGCTTTCGGCAATCTGGAATACGCGGGATTCGGCTAAGTCCAGCAGGTCTTCGCTGCTGCGACCTTGCGGATCATAGCCCGCGTCGGCAATTTCATTGGCGACGGAGATCATTTCCCGGACAACAGCACGTTCGCGCACAATGTCAGCGTAAGCGCCGATGTTCGCCGCACTGGGGGTGTTTTTAGAGAGCTCTGCCAGATACGCAAAACCGCCGACGGAATCCAGATCGCCTTTCTGTTCCAGCGATTCGGAAAGCGTGATCAGGTCGATTGGTTTGCTCATTTCCAGCAAACGCTGCATTTCGGTAAAAATCAGGCGGTGCGGGCGGCTGAAGAAGTCATTGCTGACCACCCGTTCGGCCACATTATCCCAGCGTTCGTTATCCAGCATCAGCCCGCCCAGAACGGATTGTTCAGCTTCCAGCGAATGCGGCGGAAGTTTCAACCCTTCCATCTGGCGATCGCGGTTTTCGTTCTGTTGATTGGTCGGTTTTTTTGCTGCCATCTGTGGATTATTTCCTGCTCTAAGCGCCTGTTTTATGAGCGTCGGGTTTCCAAAAATCGGAGCCTGACTCGCGCGACAGTATAAACCATTTCAAAAGGGTATTAACCCTTAGTGCCGAAAATCTGGATTGTCCCTGACATTTAGCCTAGGGTTGAAATCAGACTCCATCACGAGGAAAAAACATGGCAAAGCGCATCCAGTTTTCTGAAACAGGCACCCCGGACGTTCTGCAATACGTTGATTATCAGCCACAAGATCCGCAGGCAGACGAAGTCCAGGTCGAGAATAAAGCCATCGGTATCAACTATATCGATACTTATGTGCGCAGCGGTCTGTACGCACCGGCCAGTTTTCCGGCGGGTTTAGGCACGGAAGCGGCAGGCATAGTCAGTAAAGTCGGTAGTGGCGTAACGGACATCAAACCTGGCGATCGTGTGGTTTACGCACAATCCGCGCCCGGCGCTTACAGCGAATTCCATAACGTACCACAGGAAAAAATCGCCCTTTTGCCGGACGCGATAAGCTTTGAGCAGGCCGCAGCCTCCTTCCTTAAAGGGCTGACAGTTTATTATTTACTGCGCAAAACCCATGAAGTACAGGCCGGTGAAACCATTCTTTTCCATGCCGCAGCCGGTGGCGTAGGCCTGATTGCCTGCCAGTGGGCGAAAGCGCTGGGCGTAAAACTGATTGGCACCGTGGGCTCTGATGAAAAAGCCGAACGCGCCAGACAGGCCGGTGCATGGGAAACCATTAACTACCAGAAAGAAGATATCGCGACCCGCGTGGCGGAACTGACGAACGGCGAAAAAGTCGGTGTGGTTTACGATTCCGTCGGCAAAGATACCTTTGAAAAATCGTTAAACAGCCTGAAACGTCGCGGTTTACTGGTCAGTTTCGGCAATGCGTCCGGCCCGGTAAAAGGTGTGGATCTGGCGATACTCAATCAAAAAGGTTCGCTGTTTGTGACGCGCCCTTCCCTGAATGGTTACGTGACTAACCGTGAAGAACTGCTGGAGGCGAGCAGCGAGCTGTTCTCAATGATCGCCAGTGGCGCGATAAAAGTGGATGTCAGTGACGCGCAGAAATTCCCACTGTCCGAGGCAAAACGCGCGCATGAAACGCTGGAAAGCCGCGTGACACAGGGTTCAAGTCTGCTCATCCCATAAAAGTTTCCCTGAACCAATGCAAAAAAGGCTTTCACAGTTGTGAAAGCCTTTTTTACTGCCTGACTCAGACGACCTCTGATTTCAGACGGGTACTGCTGTAGGGTACTGCCGGGTAAATCCACAGGGCGATGTCACTTAAGCGACTATTGTGTGCCTCAGCGGACTTGATGAATTCGGTTTACAGCCTGCTGGCTGCCAATGAATTCCATCCTAACAGTCACCCATGTTAAAAAATATGATTTATGCATTTTGACCGCACATTCTGACCCAGCTTGTGATCGCTAGCACATAAGCAAAAGTTATCACTGCAACGGTTACATTTTTTTGCGCTCAGAATACGGTCAGCAATCCCCATCATTTCATGCAGTTACGGAAACCGATAAAGTGAAGCTGTTATTATGGCAAGCGACGGCGACGGTATTTTGGCTCATCAGGCCGGAAAAATGTCCGGTAAATCCAGACCGCAAGCACGGCCAAAAGCAGCCACGGCAACATTTTTACAACAATCGCCAAAAACCCACCCAACATCATCAGAGCAAATGCCACGACCAGCGCCGCAACCATACCCAGTAAAGAAATGCCGGTCAGCATCAGCATAAAGAAAAAACCAAGCACGAAGAGAATTTCCAGCATCGGGTGCTCCTTAATAAGCCATGTGCGATAAGACGTAGCGTCCAAACACGCATTAACCATTACAAGAAACATGCCAGTGTGATGGGATAAATAATTGATTGAATGATAAGGAAAAAATAATTCGCAGGCACGAATGGCCTGCGAAAAGATAGTAAATTTGACTAACAGATAGCGATTTTACTCACCCTGTTTTTATGCCTGCGCCACCACTTCCTGCGGCTGAGCAACCATCTGCAACGCCTGTTCGACCACATCAATGCCCGCGCCGGCTTTATGCGCATTCTCACTCAGATGACGACGGAACTGACGCGCGCCCGGCACCCCCTGGAACAGACCAAGAATATGGCGGGTGATGTGACCGAGGTAAGTACCTTTGCTCAGTTCCGCTTCGATATACGGATACAGCGCGCGGATAATATCCGGCCCGGTTTTCAGCGGCGCATCAGAGCCGAACAGCTCGCGATCCACATTCAGCAACAGGCCCGGATTCTGGTAAGCCTCACGCCCCACCATCACGCCATCCATATATTGCAGGTGCGTTTTGGCTTCTTCGAGGGTTTTGATACCGCCGTTAATTGCCAGGGTCAGGTGCGGGAAATCACGCTTGAGCTGATATACGCGCGGGTAATCCAGCGGCGGAATTTCACGATTTTCTTTCGGACTGAGGCCCGAAAGCCAGGCTTTACGCGCATGAATAATGAAGGTATCGCAACCGCCGTTTTCTGAAACCTGACGGATGAAATCACACAGAAATTCGTAGCTGTCCTGATCGTCAATACCGATTCGCGTTTTAACCGTGACCGGAATTGAGACTACGTCGCGCATGGCTTTGATGCAGTCAGCCACCAGCGACGCCTGACCCATCAGACAGGCACCAAACATGCCGTTCTGCACGCGATCTGACGGGCAACCGACGTTGAGGTTAATTTCGTCATAACCACGTTCTTCCGCCCGTTTTGCGCAATGCGCCAGATCAGCCGGATTGCTGCCACCAAGCTGCAAAGACACCGGATGTTCTGCATCGCCAAACCCGAGATAATCCCCTTTGCCGTGAATAATGGCGCCGGTCGTGACCATTTCGGTATACAGCAACGTCTGGCCGGTCATCAGCCGGTGAAAATGGCGGCAGTGGCGATCGGTCCAGTCGAGCATCGGCGCAACGGAAAAACGCTGGGCGGAAAAGGGAGTGGTCTGGGGCATTACGTGTTGAGTTTCTGACATCGGCCTGACATTCGCTGAAGGGGTTCGTGACGCTCCCCCCGCTTCGCGCCAGAGGGAAGGTAATCGCTGATTATACCACAGAACAAAGATTCGGCATCTTGTGCCGCTGAGCAGGCGGATGCCGACGTTGCATCACATCTGAATGGCGCATAATTCGTCGTTTTGGTGCAAGCATGATAAAATCATCGGTGGTCGCATGATGTGGCCTATTCATTCCAATCTGCGCTCAGAGACCGTTGCTATGACCCTGAATAATCCGGAAAAATTACTTTCACAAGCTGAAGAACTTTGCCAGCAGCGCAATGTTCGCCTGACGCCGCAGCGGCTGGAAGTACTGCGCCTGATGACGCAACAACCCGGTGCGATCAGCGCCTATGACTTGCTGGATCTATTGCGCGTAAGCGAACCTCAGGCGAAACCACCGACCGTTTACCGGGCGCTGGATTTTCTGCTGGAACAGGGATTTATTCACCGTGTTGAATCCGCAAACAGCTATGTTCTCTGCCATCATTTTGAAGAGCCGAGTCATACTTCTGCGTTGTTTATCTGCGACCGCTGCGGGTTAGTTACCGAAAAAACCACCGACGGCATTGAAGAGCGTCTGGCAAAACTGTCATTAGAATCCGGATTTGAGCTTCGCCATTCCGTCGTTGAAGCGCATGGCTTATGTGCAGAGTGCAAAGTAGTAGAAACCTGTGACAGCCATGACCATTGCGATCACGACCACAGTATTGTGGTGAAAAAACGCTGAATGATCGGGTTTTAAGGTCTTGAAGGTGACTCGTAAGAGGGGGATGTTTTGTACAGAGAAGAGGTTGGGTACATCCGTGTACCCGTATCCTGAAGCGTTCCGGGTAGGAGCAGCTAAATCTCAGGATACGTCACTGGCACGCGAGGGGGAGTCGCGTCTTACCAGTGATATTTGTTTTTGGTTTCCCATTCATTGAGCTCTTTCTCGGCCTGATCTTTTTGATAGCCGTAACGCTCCTGAATTTTACCGACTAACTGATCACGTTTACCTTCAACCACTGTCAGGTCGTCATCAGTCAGTTTGCCCCATTGTTCTTTCACTTTCCCTTTGAACTGCTTCCAGTTACCGTCGGCTTGGTCCTTATTCATAAAATATCTCCTGTTACCTTGGGTTTTATGAACTGCATTTCGTCTTGCAGCTCGTCCTTAACACTTTAAAGGTTAGTAGAGAATCTCGATTAATCCTCCCTAAACAGGGATAAAAACCACTATTAGGATTAATCTAAAGCATGAAATAACGACAAAGCTGCGCTTATTTCTTTGAAAATAGCTGAAAAATCAGTGCGACGGAGACGAAAACCATGTGTCATGCCGCCAGTAACGACGCCATATCCAGCCCAGTGAAATCCCGCGTAACCCGAGGAATACCGTCAGCGCCAGCCACAACGCATGATTGCCCAGCAGCGGTAAAGTGAACAATGTCAGCCCGAACCCCAGCGCCGCCGCCAGCATGCTGTTTCGCATATCCCGCCCACGCGTTGCGCCGATAAACATGCCATCAAGCAAATAGCACCAGACAGCCACCAGCGGCAGTATAATTTGCCAGCCAAGATATCGGTCCGCCAGCTCACGCAATTCCGGTAATGATGTCAGCGCATCAATGATCGCCCCACCCGCCAGCGCGTAAACCAGAGCAAAAAACAGCGCAACCAGCCCGGCCTGACGACACGCGGCATGCCAGACATTCAGCAGTTTTTCGCGGTTGCGGGCACCGAATGCCTCACCGGAATGCGCTTCGATAGCATAAGCAAAACCGTCAAGTGCAAACGCGGTAAATGTCAGCAGGTTCATCAACACGGCGTTGACCGCCACAATGTGGCTGCCCAGCCGCGCGCCCAGAACGGTCAGCGATGCAAAGCAAAGCTGCAACAGTAATGAGCGCAGCATGATGTCGCGGTTAAGCCCGAGAAGACGGCGCAAATTACCACGCCACGCGGAGGTGATTTCTGCGCCGGTGATACCGCGTCGTTTCATCACCCGCCAGACGAAATACAGCCCGATGAGTAGCGTGAAATACTCGGAGCTTGCCGTCGCCATGGCTGCGCCACGCACGTTCCAGCCCAGCCCGATCACCAGCCACAGATCCAGAATGATATTCAGCAAATTCCCGGCAATCAGCAAAATCACCGGCCCGCGAACGTACTGAATGCCGAGCAACCACCCGAGGATCACCAGATTCGCCAGTGAAGCCGGGGCGCTGAACCAGCGGATTTCGATAAACAGCCTCGCCTGTTCAAGCACGGGCTGGCTGCCGCCGACAATGTGAAACGCCAGCTCCATCAGCGGATGACGGAATACCACAATAATGACGCCCGCCAGTACAGCCAGAAGGAAGGGTTGTACAAAAGCACGCGCCAGAAGCTGATTATCTTTCGCGCCCAGCGCCTGAGCGGTCATGCCGGTGGTACTCATCCGCAGAAACAGTAAGAGCATAAAAAGGAAAGTGGTGATCATCGAACCCACAGCCACGCCGCCGAGATAATCCGGGCTGTCGAGATGACCGATCACTGCGGTATCCACCAGGCCGAGGAGCGGCACCGTGATATTGGAAAAAATCATCGGCAATGCCAGCATCCAGAGCGCTTTATCGGCAGGGCTTAAAAAGGTGTTTTTGAGTGTGTGTCGCAGGGAATGATGTTGCATAGAGAATCTCATGCCGGAGGTTCAGGTTATGCCTAAAATGACATCGCCCCGAAAGGGGCGATGATGAGAGAAACGCATTTCTCTTTGAATTCACATGGATGCCAGAGGCGGCCGCCATCCATATTCAATTAGTTTTAGTCTTGTCTATCTGACACAGCAATTTCTGACTTAGTCATATCTGACCGAGTAATTCGAGTTATATCAAGGCGGCAACTAAGCGAACGCCGGGAGCATACACAAATATGTGACCGGGGTTCGCGAAGGCAGCCAACGCAGAGATAGCTCGAAGTACGAAGGTCAGATCCAGTCGCCGTTGCGGATAACACCTACGGCTAAGCCTTCAATGCTGAAATTCTGCTCGCGCAAATCCACCACGATCGGCTGAAACTCGCTGTTCTCAGGCAATAACTGCACCACACTGCCTTGTTTTTTCAGGCGTTTCACGGTGACCTCATCATCGATACGGGCCACCACAACCTGACCATTACGCACGTCTTGCGTTTTATGCACGGCCAGCAGATCGCCGTCAAGGATACCAATATCACGCATCGACATACCGCTGACACGCAGCAGGAAATCGGCGCTCGGCTTAAACATTGCCGGATCGATCTGATAGTGCCCTTCGATATGTTGCTGCGCCAGCAGCGGTTCACCGGCGGCAACGCGGCCAATCAGCGGTAAACCTTCTTCTTCTTCCATCAGCAGACGAATGCCGCGTGATGCACCGGAAACAATCTCAATAACACCTTTACGCGCCAGCGCTTTAAGATGCTCTTCCGCCGCATTGGGAGAACGGAACCCCAGACGTGATGCAATCTCTGCGCGGGTTGGTGGCATACCGGTGGTGGAGATATGATCGCGAATAAGGTCGTAGACCTCTTGTTGTCTGGTCGTTAAAGCTTTCATTCCGCCCCCTGGTTGTTTATACAGTCTTGCTGTGAGTATATACAGCTAAACGGTCAATGAAAACCTAAGATTGAATAAAAACAGGGCATAACGTTGATTCCTGGAATGCAGATTCCAAATCAGAACCATCGCGACCAAAAGATGCTGACCCAGACAAAAATCGCCAATATGATGGTCAGAAGTACGGCAGCAGAGCCGATATCTTTTGCGCGACCGGAAAGCACATGAAACTCAGGCCCGATGCGGTCTATTGCACATTCCACCGCGCTGTTGAGCAACTCCGTGACACAGACCAGCACGACGGATCCCACCAGCAGGATACGTTCAATGGTGCTGACATCAAGCCAGAAAGATAGCAAAATTAACGGGATAGCGACGCTGGCCTCCTGGCGAAATGCCGCTTCGTTTTGCCATGCCGCTTTGAATCCTTTCCAGGAATAGCCGGCCGCTTTATAAATTCGGGTAAATCCGGTGACTTGGTTCGCCATTTCGGGTACTGATCCTTAGAGTGTTTGCAGCATTTTAGCTTTTATATGACCACAGATCTCCACGGATCTTTCTGGTATCCTTGCGGCGAAATTGCTAACAAGAGGCTTCACGTTTTTATGTCAGGTTGGCGTAGACTTTATTACACATTATTGAATTTACCACTCTCATTGCTGGTAAAGAGCAAGGTCATACCTTCAGATCCGGTTACCGAGTTGCATTTAGACCCGACGCGGCCGATTTTGTACGTATTACCTTATAATTCCAAAGCCGATTTGCTGACGTTGCGTGCGCAATGTCTGGCGCAGAATCTGCCTGATCCTCTTATTCCGCTGGAAATTGACGGCACCCTGCTACCAAGCCATGTCTTTATAGCCGAAGGCCCGCGCGTATTCTCTTATTACACGCCGAAGCAGGAGTCCGTAAAGCTGTTCCACGACTACCTTGATTTGCACCGCAATAATCCGGATTTAGACATTCAGATGTTGCCGGTGTCGGTAATGTTTGGTCGTGCACCGGGCCGTGAAGGTCAGGACGACACGCCGCATCTGCGCGTGCTGAACGGTATCCAGAAATTTTTCGCTGTGCTGTGGCTGGGGCGGGACAGTTTCGTCCGTTTCTCCAATACCGTTTCCCTGCGTTATATGGCGACGGAACACGGCACAGATAAGACGATTGCTCAAAAACTGGCACGTGTGGCGCGGATGCATTTCTCCCGTCAGCGTCTGGCTGCGGTTGGTCCGCGCCTTCCGGCACGTCAGGATTTATTCAATAAATTGCTGGCCTCAAAAGCCATTGAGAAAGCGATTGAAGACGAAGCCCGCAGCAAGAAAATTTCCCACGAAAAAGCCCAACAAAACGCCATCGCCCTGATGGAAGAGATTGCCGCTGACTTCTCTTATGAAGCCGTGCGCCTCTCTGACCGTGTGCTGAGCTGGACGTGGAACCGTTTGTACAAAGGCATCAACGTTAATAATGCCGAGCGTGTACGCCAGTTAGCGCTGGACGGTCAGGAAATTGTGTATGTGCCTTGCCACCGCAGCCACATGGACTATCTGCTGCTGTCTTACGTGCTCTATCATCAGGGTCTGGTACCGCCGCATATTGCCGCCGGTATCAACCTGAATTTCTGGCCGGCTGGCCCGATTTTCCGCCGTCTGGGTGCGTTCTTTATTCGTCGAACCTTTAAAGGCAACAAGCTCTATTCGACGGTTTTCCGTGAATATCTGGGCGAACTGTTCAGCCGCGGTTATTCGGTGGAATACTTTGTGGAAGGGGGGCGTTCGCGAACCGGGCGTCTGCTGGAGCCGAAAACGGGCACGCTGGCCATGACCATTCAGGCCATGCTGCGCGGCGGTTCACGTCCGATTACGCTGGTACCGATTTACATCGGTTATGAGCACGTCATGGAAGTGGGTACGTACGCGAAAGAATTACGCGGTGCGACCAAAGAGAAAGAAAGCCTGACACAGATGCTGAACGGGCTGCGCAAGCTGCGTAACCTCGGCCAGGGTTACGTGAACTTCGGTGAGCCGCTGCATCTGACCACTTACCTGAACCAGAACGTGCCAACCTGGCGTGAAGCCATCGACCCGATCGAAGCACAACGTCCAAGCTGGCTGACGCCGACAGTGCAGGATTTGGCAGAACAGATCATGGTGCGCATCAACAATTCAGCGGCAGCCAATGCCATGAACTTGTGTTGTACCGCGCTGCTGGCCTCCCGTCAGCGTTCACTGACACGCGAACAGCTGACCGAGCAAATCGACTGTTATCTGCAATTGCTGCGTAACGTGCCTTACA
The DNA here is from genome assembly GCF_023701875.1 of Rahnella sp. CG8. Lineage (NCBI taxonomy): Bacteria > Pseudomonadati > Pseudomonadota > Gammaproteobacteria > Enterobacterales > Yersiniaceae > Rahnella > Rahnella sp. CG8. The sequence goes on along the minus strand of NZ_JABAED010000026.1, from coordinate 26,951 downwards.
ACGCGGATTCGACGGTGCCTGATCTGACCGCTGACCAGTTGCTTGATCACGCGCTGAACATGAATAAGTTCCAGGTTGAGAAAGACAACATTGGCGACATCATCGTTCTGCCTCGCGAACAGGCCGTGCTGATGACGTATTACCGCAACAACATCCATCATATGCTGGTGTTGCCATCACTGATTTCAAGCATTGTGATGCACCACCGCCAGGTCAGCCGCGCGGAATTACTGCATCAGGTCGAACTGATTTATCCGATGCTCAAAGCCGAACTGTTTATGCATTTCGATACGCCTGAGCTGCCACAAGTGCTGGATGTTCTGACGCTGGAACTGGCGCGTCAGCAAATCATTCACCTTGAAGATGATGAGCTGACACTTAATCCGGCCCGTATCCGCACCCTCCAGTTGCTGGCGGCTGGTGTACGTGAAACGCTGCAACGTTACGCGATTACCTTCTCCCTGCTCACCAATAACCCAAGCATCAACCGCGGTGCACTGGAAAAAGAGAGCCGGATTATGGCGCAGCGTTTATCCGTGCTGCACGGTATCAATGCCCCTGAATTCTTCGATAAAGCTGTGTTCTCGACGCTGGTCGGCACACTGCGCGCAGAAGGCTATATCAGTGACACCGGCGATGCCATTCAGGAACAAACGCGTGAGATTTACCTCATGCTCAGCGACCTGATGACACCGGATATCAAGCTAACTATCGAGAGTGCGGGAATGCCTTCTGAGCTGCCGCAAGCAACGGAGCCACCGGCTGAACCGAAGATGGATGTACGCGATACCGATCATTAACCCGTATTAGCGCCAGACATCAGATTAAAAAAACAAAACGCCCGGACTTTTTACAGAGTCCGGGCGTTTTTAATTGTTGTCGCGCAGGCTAACTTACTTAGAAATTGAAGCCTGACAGGCTCATCAGAATACCGAGGAACAACACCAGCCCGACATAATTGTTCTGGCGGAAAGCCAGGAAACAGGCATCACGTTCACGTTTAGCAATCAGCTTTTGCTGATGCACAAACAGCGCAGCAGCCAGCAGCAACGACCAGTAAAACGGTGCGCTGAGCTGGGAAAGATAACCGACAATCCCCATCAGGATCAGCGTTGCCAGTTGCAGCAGGCCGATGATCAGCGTGTCAAAACGACCAAACAGAATCGCTGTCGATTTCACGCCGATCTTCAAATCATCGTCACGATCGACCATCGCGTATTGCGTATCGTAAGCCACCGTCCAGCAGATATTTGCCACGAACATTAACCAGCAGCTAAGCGGCACACTTTCGCTCACAGCGGCATACGCCATCGGAATTGCCCAGCCAAACGCCGCGCCCAAAACCACCTGCGGCAGATGGCTGACGCGCTTCATGAACGGATAAATCCATGCCAGCGCCAGTCCGGCCAGAGACAGCCAAATGGTCATGCGGTTAAGCAGCAGAACCAGCAGGAATGACACCAGCACCAGTCCGGCGAATAATATTTTCGCCTGCTTGCCGGTGATCGCCCCGCTCGGCAATGGCCGGTGAGCGGTGCGTTTTACGTGACCATCAAACTTACGGTCAGCGTAGTCATTCACCACGCAACCGGCGGCACGCATGAAGAACACGCCCAGCACGAAGACCAGCAAAATCTTCGCAGACGGCATTCCCCCTCCCGCGACCCACAGTGCCCATAACGTTGGCCACAACAGCAGCAGTGAGCCAATCGGCTTATCAATGCGCATCAGGCGGCAGTAATCACGCCATGTGCCCTGCGTCATACTTCCTGACACTCTCTGTTCTCCTTGTTGATTAGTCTGACTCATACCTTGCTCACTTTACCCTCAGGGCGGTGAACCGGCGAATCCGGGAGGAAAATTTCGGTCAGCAGCAACGGCTTATCAGACAAACGCAGGCGGGAACGGCGCGCCCATAATTCTCCCTGCTCACTGTGTAACTGGCCTAAATGAATGTAATCGCGGGACAAGTTGTTCCCGCTAAACAGATAGCGCCCCAGCGGCACCGTGCCTAAATCGACCAGCGCCAGATCCGGCCCGGTCAGCGTTTCTTCAGGAATGACCGTGCGCCCCAGCAGCCAGGGTTCGGCATCGCCAAACAGCACGATTTCGCGGATCCAGTAACGGGCACTTTCCGGCAACTGCTGTGCTTCGCTTTCACCCAGTTCTTCGCGACTGACAAAACATTCATTTTGCGGTTTCACGGTGACGGTAACACCCTGCTTTTCAAACCGGCGGGTCATGGACCCCATTTCCATCAGCCAGTCAGCCACATCCGCAGGCACCTGCGAAGGGTCGTCAAACCAGTGGATCGGGGATGGTTCGGGGGAATGGGGATCAGACATCAACGGCTCCGTAATGAAGGCATTCATACCTCCAATGAATTATCTGCCTCGCATTCTAGCGCATCAATGCGAGGCAGTAATTGCCTGATTTATTCGCGGCGCAGACGTTCGCTATTGGCCAGAAACAGTGTCACGACCAGCACAAGGATCGCGCAGGCGTAAACCAATGTGTCATAAGGACTTTTGTGGTCGACGATGATCAGACGGATAATCGCGGTGATGCCGATGTAAATAAAATAGCGTAACGGGAAATGATAGCCCGACGAAAAATATTTAATAATCAGGGCAATAAACTCAAAATAGAGGAAGTAAATTACAATCCCTTCAATGAGCAGATATGACGAAGACTGATCGTTATTCACGAACAACACCATTGCTAAATGATAGGTTTCGCGCCCGATAAAAATCATCAGGATCGCGGCCAGTCCTAATAAGAATACGTTCAAAATTCGCTGCATAATGACGGATATCATCAATGCCCGTTTTGATCCTGCCATGTGATCTACATCCCACTTTTGTTATTAATCCCCGCAGAATACCACAGAGTCAGCACAGGAAAAGCGCCATTAAAAAAGGGCCAGCCGGTGAAGGCTAACCCTTTTATTGAGAAATATTTCGACCTGTCCCTCTAAATCATTCGGGCTGGATCAAGGCGGCAAAGGAACGAAGCCCCGGGAGCTTACATAAGTAAGTGACCGGGGTGAGTTCACGCAGCCAACGCTGAAACAGTCTGAAGGATGACGAGGGATTAGCGCCAGTTTTTGAAGCGGTTAATTAAACCGTTCGTGGAACTGTCGTGGCCTGTCACTTCTGAGCTACCTTCCAGTTCTGGCAGGATACGGTTTGCCAGCTGTTTGCCCAGTTCTACGCCCCATTGGTCGAAGGTGTAGATGTTCAGGATCACGCCCTGGGTGAAGATTTTGTGTTCATACATTGCGATCAACGCACCCAGGCTGTAAGGCGTGATTTCACGCAGCAGGATGGAGTTGGTCGGACGGTTCCCTTCGAACACTTTGAACGGCGCAACGTGTTTAACGTCTTCTGGTTTTTTACCCTGATCGGCGAATTCTTTCTCGACAACATCCAGAGATTTACCGAATGCCAGCGCTTCGGTCTGGGCGAAGAAGTTAGATAACAGTTTCGCGTGGTGATCGCTCAGCGGGTTATGGCTGATGGCCGGTGCGATGAAGTCACAAGGGATGATTTTAGTCCCCTGGTGAATCAGCTGATAGAACGCGTGCTGACCGTTAGTGCCCGGTTCGCCCCAGATGATCGGGCCAGTCTGGTAATCCACCGGGTTGCCGTTACGGTCAACGAACTTACCGTTAGATTCCATGTTGCCTTGCTGGAAGTAAGCGGCAAAACGGTGCATGTACTGGTCGTATGGCAGGATAGCTTCGGTTTCGGTGCCGTAGAAATCGTTGTACCAGATGCCGATCAGCGCCAGCAGTACCGGCAGGTTTTTCTCAGCCGGCGTATTCGCGAAGTGTTTATCCATCGCGTGCGCACCGCTCAGCAGTTGTTCGAAGTTATCGAAACCTACAGACAGCGCGATAGACAGACCGATTGCGGACCACAGAGAGTAACGGCCACCGACCCAGTCCCAGAATTCGAACATGTTGTCGGTGTCGATACCAAACTCGCTCACCGCTTTACCGTTGGTGGACAGCGCCGCGAAGTGTTTCGCCACGTGTTGGTTATCGCCAGCGGTTTTCAGGAACCAGTCACGCGCGCTGTGGGCGTTGGTCATGGTTTCCTGCGTGGTGAAGGTTTTTGATGCAACCAGGAACAGCGTGGTTTCCGGAGACAAATCCTTCAGCGTTTCAGCGATATGCGTGCCGTCAACGTTGGAGACGAAATGCATATTCAGGTGGTTTTTGTACGGACGCAGCGCTTCAGTGACCATGAACGGACCGAGGTCTGAACCGCCGATACCGATGTTCACCACGTCGGTGATGGCTTTGCCGGTATAACCTTTCCATTCGCCACCGATAACACGTTCGGTGAAGCCTTTGATTTTCGCCAGAACTGCATTCACTTCCGGCATCACATCTTTGCCGTCCACGACGATTGGCGTGTTGCTGCGGTTACGCAGTGCAACGTGCAGAACAGCACGGTCTTCGGTGCGGTTGATCTTCTCGCCAGAGAACATCGATTTGATTGCGCCCTGAAGGTCAGTCTCTTTCGCCAGCGCCTGCAGCTTATCCAGCGTCTCTGCGGTGATGCGGTTTTTGGAGAAATCGACCAGCATCTGGTCTTCAAACGTGGCAGAGAATTTGGAGAAACGATCACCATCTTCAGCAAACAGATGGCTAATCTGCACATCTTTCATCTTGTCGAAATGCTGCTGCAGGGCTTGCCAGGCAGCGGTCTGAGTTGGATTGATATTTTTCATAGCAATGCTCTTAGGCTGAGAATAAATATGAGGTAACTGTCCCGATTGTAGCCTGAAGTTCCCGGGAAGAGATGCCTTTTCTTGCGATAGGTTAGATCTGCTTAATCACAATGACAGAGAACAATATTAGATGAGAATCGCTCAAAATGTGGCGCATGCATTGCCTGACCGTTGACAGACGGGCGATAAACGGCTATTCCTAAGCGCCTAACTCGCGCGCTCGATGCGCGAGCCAGAAGAGGCGCGTCGCCCAGGCAGTGTATCGGAGGAGCCGAAATCCTACGAAGATACATCAGGGGGAGCGGCGCCGAGATCATAAGCCCACGGCAGGCAAATGATCGACTACAGGGGCTGAATCCCCTGGGTTGTCACCGGAACACCCAACAGGGTGTCGGCTAGGTGGGGCGCTTCTGGGTGTATCGTAGTATCTCTACGCCTGCTCCCGTTTCCCGCTCTTCCCTTTGTGCCAATTCTTATGGAATCGATGGCCGTCATGATATGGCGACCCGGACACGAGGTTTTACATGAATCACGCAGTATCCCGCAACGCCAGCCAGCAGCCTTTGGGCAATGTCATCGTCGCCAAATTCGGCGGTACCAGCGTGGCGGATTTCGACGCAATGAACCGCAGCGCGGATATCGTGCTGTCGCGCCCTGAAGTGCGTCTGGTTGTTCTCTCCGCCTCTGCGGGCGTCACCAATTTATTAGTTGAGCTGGCAGAAGGTAAAGAAACCGAACGCCGGGTGTTCCTGCTTGATGAAATTCGCCGCATCCAGAGCGCCATTATCGATCGCCTCGATAATCCCACCGTGATCCGCGAAGAAATCGGCCGCATGCTGGAAAATATCGCCATGCTGTCAGAAGCGGCGAGCCTTGCGACCTCTACCGCGCTGACCGACGAACTGGTGAGCCATGGCGAACTGATGTCCACCCTGCTGTTTGTTGAAATCATCCGCCAGCGCAACGTGCCAGTGGAATGGTTCGACGTACGTAAAATCATGCGTACCAACGATCGCTTTGGGCGCGCGGAGCCGGATACACAGGTATTAAGCGAGTTAACCGTTCAGCAGCTACAACCGCGCTTGCAGGACGCCCTGGTAATCACACAAGGTTTTATCGGCTCAGAAGGCAAAGGCCGCACCACGACGCTTGGCCGTGGCGGCAGCGATTACACCGCCGCATTGTTGGGTGAAGCGCTGAGCGTTTCCCGTGTGGATATCTGGACTGACGTCCCGGGGATTTATACCACCGACCCGCGTCTGGTGCCGGCGGCAAAACGTATTGACCGCATTGCGTTTGAAGAAGCCGCTGAAATGGCGACATTTGGTGCCAAAGTTCTGCATCCAGCCACTCTGCTGCCCGCGGTGCGTCGCGGTATCCCGGTGTTTGTAGGCTCGAGCAAAGACCCGTCAGGCGGCGGCACCTTAGTGTGTGATACCAGCGATAATCCGCCGTTGTTCCGTGCGATAGCCCTGCGCCGCAGACAAACGCTGGTCACGCTGCACAGCCTGAGCATGCTCCATTCACGCGGTTTCCTCGCCGAAGTGTTTGGTATTCTGGCACGCCACAGTATCTCTGTGGATCTGATCACCACATCCGAAGTCAGCGTCGCGCTGACGCTGGATACCACCGGTTCCACATCCTCAGGCGACAGCCTGCTGACCACCTCACTGCTGACAGAATTATCCTCACTGTGCCGCGTGGAAGTGGAAGAGAATCTGGCGCTGATTGCGATTATCGGCAACAAACTGTCCCAGGCCTGTGGCGTCGGCAAAGAAGTGTTCGGCGTGCTGGACCCGTTCAATATCCGCATGATTTGCTACGGCGCAAGCAGCTACAACCTGTGCTTCCTGGTGCCGGGCAACGATGCCGATCAGGTCGTTAAAACTCTACACCGCAACCTGTTCGAATAATGACGGGCGCGGTATGTGAGAAGACCGGGCCATGTGCCCGGTCTTTTTTTGTCTGTACTTTTGCAAACAACAAAGACAAGGATCACCTCAATGTTAGCCAAAATAACCCGCCTGTTCCCGTTGTGGGCCGTGCTGTTATCCGTCGCGGCCTATTACTCGCCCGGTACGTTCACGCCGATCGGCCCGCATGTTTCTACCCTGCTGATGCTGATTATGTTCGCGATGGGTGTCACTCTCGAATTCGGTGATTTCAAACGCGTGCTTTCCCGACCTGGCCCGGTTGCTGCCGCCACGTTCCTGCATTATCTGATCATGCCGCTGGCGGCGTGGGTGCTGGCAAAACTGTTCCATATGCCGGCAGATTTATCGGCGGGAATGATTCTGGTGGGCAGCGTTGCCAGCGGTACAGCCTCTAACGTGATGATTTATCTTGCGAAAGGAGATGTCGCGCTTTCCGTGACGATTTCAGCAGTTTCCACACTGGTGGGGGTTTTCGCCACGCCACTGCTGACGCGTCTGTATGTCGATACGCACATTAAAGTGGATGTGGAAGGGATGCTGCTGAGCATTTTGCAGATCGTGGTGATCCCGATTCTGGCCGGTCTGATCATTCATCATCTGTTCACCAAAACCGTGAAACGTATCGAACCGCTGCTGCCGCTGTTCTCGATGGTCTGCATCGTGGCGATTATCAGCGCCGTGGTGGCGGGCAGTCAGGGCTTTATCGGTTCTGTGGGGCTGATCGTGATTGTGGCGGTGATCCTGCACAACGGCATCGGTCTGCTGAGCGGTTACTGGGGCGGGAAACTGTTTGGCTTTGATGAAACCACCTGCCGCACGCTGGCGATGGAAGTCGGGATGCAGAACTCAGGTTTAGCGGCGACGCTGGGGAAAATCTATTTCACCCCGCTGGCCGCACTGCCGGGCGCATTGTTCTCGGTATGGCACAATCTGTCAGGTTCTTTGCTGGCCGGTTACTGGTCCGGTAAGCCGGTCAAAAAAGACTGATTTCCAGACGAAAAAGAAGATGAAAAAGAAACGGGCGCCTTCCTCAGCGCCCGTTTTGATTCGTCCTACACCCGTTGCACATCATCATTCGGTTCGCGCTGCTCATCTTCCTGCTCATCCTGATCCAGCACGTTATAGGCCACCGCACAGAACAGTGAGTTCAGACGTTTCATATCCCCCAGCAACCCGAGGTGCAGCGAGCTGGTTTCGATACTCTGCACATTATGCTGATGCAGGCGATCGACGTGCGCATGCGCATAACGGCGGTCGAGAATGCGGAAACGGTGTTTGGAGCGGCGCAGACGGCGCGCACTGGTCAGATCGTTCGACAGGAAAACGCCCAGACTCAGGCGCAGGTTATCCTGCAATTTTTCATGTAAGGCATCCAGCTCCACCAGTCCTTCCGGCGAGAACGCGCGGCGGGTAGCGTGGGATTTGGCGGTGATATCGCCGGTCATGCGCTCGATAATGTCACCGGCCTGTTCGAGGTTCAGCGCCATTTCGATGATTTCAGCCCAGCGGCGGGAATCATCTTCGCCAAGTCCTTCCTTGTTGATTTGCGCCAGATACAGCTTGATGGCGGTATAGAGCACATCAACATCATCGTCGAGACGCCGCACTTCGCGATCCTGTGCCAGTTTACCGTGCATCACTTCCCGGTTGAGGATCAGCATATGTTCGACCACGTCGCCCATGCGCAAGGTTTCACGGGCGGCATTGGCCAGCGCCAGCGTCGGGGTATCAATTGCGCTGACATCCAGATGGCGCGGACGCAGACGGGGATCATCTTCAGGCACATCGGCAATCATCATCTCGCAAACCTTCGCCATCGGCGCCGTCAGCGGCACCATCGCCAGACAACGGATCAGGTTGTAGAACATGTGGAAGTAGATCACCAGTTCTTCATCCGGAATGCCAAGCCGCGCCAGTTGCGTCGACAACAGTCCGACAAACGGCAGCACAATCACCAAACCAATCAGTTTAAACAGCGTACTGCCGAGCGCCACGCGGCGACCGGCGGCATTCATTTTACTGGCGTTAATCATCGCCAGCAGCCCGCTGCCGAGGTTGGCACCGATGACCAGACAAAGTGACACTTTAAGCGAAATCACGCCGGTCGCGGCAAGGGTTGCTGTCAGCAACACCGCCGCCAGACTGGAATAGCTGATGATGGCAAACACTGCGCCGGTCAGGGCATCGAGCAGCACATCACCGGTCAGGGACGAGAATAAAACTTTAACGCCGGAGGCCTGCATGATCGGCGTCGCGGCGCCCACAATCAGTTCCAGCGCCAGTAAAATCAGCCCCAGCCCGATACCGACACGACCCATTTGCCCCGCGCGGGTCTGTTTACGGCTGAGGAAGAACGCGACACCGACGAAAATCAGCAGCGGAGAAAGCCAGGAGAGATCGAAGGTCAGGATACGCGCCATCACGGCGGTCCCGACATCTGCACCGAGAATAATCACCAGTGCCGGAGCCAGGGCTACCAGCCCCTGCGATACAAACGACGTGACCAGCAGCGCGGTAGCATTACTGCTTTGCACCAGCGCAGTAACGCCAATGCCCGCCACAAACGCCAGCGGTTTTTTCTCGACACTGTTACTCAGAACACGGCGCAGATTGGCGCCAAAGACGCGCATGATGCCGGTACGCACGATGTGCGTACCCCATACGAGCAGAGAAATAGCAGACAACAAATGCAAAAGGGTTAACACGAAAGAACAGCTCCATTAACGCCAGGCATAGACCGGCCATCCTGCCTGCCGGGCGTGCTGGAGCAGGATAGCGTCTGGATTCACCGCCACCGGCTGGCCCACGCGGGTCAGCAACGGCAGATCATTATGGGAATCAGAATAAAAACTGGCTGATTGCAAAAGGGATGCGTCCTGATTGATGAGCTCCAGCAACCGCGAGACTTTTCCCTCGCGATAGGTCATCGTCCCTCGTGTGGCGCCGGTAAAACGCCCGTCTTTCATTTCAACACCAATCGCCAGCGTTTCATCAACACCGAGAAAACGGGCAATCGGCTGCACCAGATGTTCACCGGACGCGGAAATAATTACCGTCCGGTCGCCCTGTGAACGGTGAGCAGCCAGACACTCACGCGCCTGCGTGTAAACACGCGGGGCAATCACATCCTGAATATAATTCGCAACCATCGCCGCGACATCACGTTGACTGCGGCCGGACAGCGGCACCAAAGTGCAGCGCATGTACTCCTGCATATCCATCTGACCGACAGCATATTGCTGCATCAGCGCGGCATCTTGTTGCAGAAAAGCCTGCTCATCGGCCACCCAGCCATTTGCCACCATGTAGGCTGACCACAAACTCGAACAGTCGCCGCTAATCAGGGTTTCATCGAGATCAAACAGCGCCAGTTTCATGCAACTTCCCGTAACGTAACAAGATCTAACTGTAGACCAATATCGCTGCCATCGGCGCGAAGTGAGGCCACAGAACGGTTTAAGACATCCACAGAAAGCTCAACTCCGTGTGCTAAAACGCGATAACGCACGACGTTGCCAAGCAGACTGTGGCTGATAATTTTAGCCGGAATGCCTTCAATCAGCTCGCATATTGTGACCGACTCCGGACGGATGGCGACACGGCCCGTGTAAGTTATGCCGGTCAGCGCCATCGCCTGTTCAGGGCTTAGCAGGTTGTAGCTGCCGATAAAGCCCGCAGCAAACGCATCCACCGGTTCAGTATACAGGGTTTCGGCATCGGCATTTTGGACGATTTGCCCTTTGTTCATCAGCACAATCCGGTCGGACATGGTCAGCGCTTCTTCCTGATCGTGGGTCACGAAAATCGCCGTCAGATTCATTTCACGCTGAATACGGCGGATTTGCTCACGCAGATGCTTACGGATACGGGCATCGAGCGCGGAAAGGGGTTCGTCGAGCAGCAACAGGCGCGGCTGCGTAACCAGTGAACGCGCCAGTGCCACACGCTGACACTGACCACCGGAAAGCTGATGCGGATAACGTTTTGCGTAATCGTTCATTTCCACCAGTTCCAGTACTTCACCGACGCGCCGGTGCAGCTCTGAAGCCGGTATCTTTTGCATTTTCAGGCCGAACGCGACATTGGCTTCAACCGTCATATTAGGAAACAGCGCATAGCTCTGGAAGACCATGCCGATGCCGCGCTGTTGTGGCGGCAGCGGCACAATATCCTGCCCCTGAATCAGAATTTTTCCGCTGTCGACGGAAGTCAGACCGGCCAGACAGCGCAGCAGCGTGGATTTTCCGCAGCCGCTTGGCCCCAGCAGTGTGACGAATTCTCCCTCTTCTGCTGAGAAATCGATGTTGTTGAAAATCTGCGTCGGACCGTAAGACTTGTTGAGTTGAGTAACCTGCAAATACGACATAATCAGCTCTTTCCTTTGTTCAGCATGTTCGCCACCCAGGTGAAAATCAGGACGACCATGAAATAGGAGATGACCAATGCGCTGGTAAAATGGCCGCTGCCATTACGCATGTTATAGAGGTAAACCTGAACCGTTTCATAACGGCTGCCCGCCAGCAGATTGGCGAACACAAACTCCCCGATCAGGAAGGAAAACGACAGCAGGACGGCAATCATTCCGCCTTTGCGTAAGTTAGGCAAAACCACCAGCAGCGCCGCTTTCCAGGTGCTGGCACCGAGCAGATGTGCAGCATCCATCAGGTCACGCAGGTTGATCGCCTGCATGTTGTTAGAAATAGCGCGATAGATAAACGGCAGCGCGATGGTGAAGTAACAGCCAATCAGGATCCACGGCGTACCGGTGAGCGCCAGCGGTTCAGCGGAATAGAGTTGCATCAGGCCCACCGATGACACCACCGGCGGCACGGCGAACGGCAGCAGGATCAGGATGTTCATCAGTGCATCGAGCTTAGGGAAATAGTAAGCAATCACAAACATTAGGGGCAGGATCAGTACCAGCGACAGAAAAAGTGTGCCGAAACACACCAGCAGCGAATGCCAGAGCGCAATCAGGAAGCGCGGATCGCTCCACAGTTCCACCAGCCATTTCAGCGTAAAGCCGCTCGGTAAAATGGTCGCCCCCCATTCCAGCACCAGCGCATAGACCAGCGTCGCCAGCAGCGGCAACATCAGGACAATCAGTAAAATCCAGATCACCACACGGTGGTAAATTGCTTCAGACCGCGACATCTTACGTTCCTTTTTCTGCCCGTCAGCTGCGCTGACTGAGATAACTTTTACGCAATAACCACTGATGGATCAGCGTGATAAAGGCCATCAGCACCACCAGCAACATCGCCAGCGCGCTGCCCATATTCGGATCGAGAGAAATATCCCCCGAGACCAACGCCGCGATACGCACCGGCACCACGTTAAAGTTACCGGTGGTCAGCGCATACACCGTGGCATACGCGCCAAGGGCATTGGCGAGCAAAATAACGAAGGTGCCGAGCAAGGCCGGGAACAGTACCGGAATACCGATATGACGCCAGTAACGCCAGCGTCCCGCGCCCAGCAAGGCCGCTGACTCGCGCCAGTCCTCCCGTAACGCATCAAATGCCGGATACATCAGCAACACGCCCAGCGGGATCTGGAAATAGGTATAGAGCACAATCAGGCCGTCTTTTGAATAGAGGTCGAAGTGTTCCATCAGGCCATATTTTTTCAGCAGCAGCGTCAGACAACCATTCAGGCCAAGCAGGATAACGAAGGCGAAGGCCAGCGGTACGCCCGCAAAGTTGCTGGTCATGTTAGTAAACGACATCACAAAGTCGTGCAGCTTTGTCGGGCCAAGCTGGCGAAGTGAGTAACTACCCACTAACGCAATAAGCAAACCGTATAAACTCGACCAGATGGAAATATCCAGTGAGAAACGCATAGCCTGTAAATAGAACGGTGATGTCAGAATGTCGGTGTAATTGCCCAGTCCCCAGGCTTCATAGGTTTCGCTGTAAAAGCTGCTCACCGCAATCCATGTCAGCGGCGCCAGCTGAAAAGCGATGAAAAACACCAGAAACGGCAGCATAAACAACGCCGCAATCCACTTAGCTTTCATCGGGTATCCTCTAAAAGTGACGGGATTCAGGCCAGTAATGCCGCGCAATGTGGCTTGTCGTGGGCAATATTGAGGATCTGACAAACAGTTCCGCATAACTCCGTCTGCAACGGTGCGGCCTCTTTGAAGCTGAACGCACTGCCGAAGACGAACAGCGGCACCTGACGCTCCTCCGGCAAAATACCGCCGTGGCTGCGGTCATCATTCATACCGTGATCCGCAGTCACGATCACCTGATAACCGGCGTCCAGCCAGTCGCCCAGATAGCGCGACAGGATGCCGTCTGCGGTGCGTGCTTTGTTGCGGTATTGGGGCGTCGACAGGCCAAATTTATGCCCGGCATCATCAATGTTCATCGGGTGGATCAGCAGGAAGTCGGGATCATGACGACGACGCAGGCTTTCGGCGTCATCGAACAGATGCGAATCAGGGTAACTATCATCGTAATAAAAATGGCCGTGCTGGATGGTCAGCGAGTCATCGCTGGTGTGGCGGTCACGCGGCGGGTCAAACGGCGTGCGGTTATACAGCTCGCTGACCCAGTGATAAGCCGCAGCAGCCGTCGTCAGGCCAGCGTCGCGGGCATAGTGGAAAATACTACGTTGAGTCGATAACCGGTCAACGTGGTTGTGAACAATGCCACTCACCACCGGCGTGATACCGGTGAGAATGCATTCATAAAGTGGCCGGGACAGCGAAGGCAATTCGCATTCCAGTTGATACAAGCGGCCGCGTCCTGCGGCACACTGGGCTTGCAGATAACCCATTGCGTCGCGGCCGACCTGATAATTCAGCCCGTCGAGTACTACCAGAATGCTCTTCATACCATGTCTACCTTTCATTTCTTACAGGTGTTGTTATTAACCAATGCTTTCGCTGTCCGGTTTTTCTTATTTTTTAATCAATTACTGCTGCATGTTGATCATGACGTTTTCCTGCCACAGACGCGGCAAGGTTTTCGCGCTCTTATCCCAGGCAGCCGGATCTGCAATCGGGTGCGCATTTTTGTATTCGCTGGAAGGCAGCAGTTTGGCTTTTGCATCGTCTGGCAGCGTGATGTGATCGGCACGGATTGGACGGGCATAGCCTTGTGCCAGATTGATCTGACCGGCATCAGAGAAGATGTATTCACGCGCCAGTTTGGCGGCGTTCGGATGTTTGGCGAATTTGTTGATGATCGTGGTGTAACCGGACGTGATAGTGCCATCAGATGGGATCACCACGTCGAAGCGGGTTTTGTCGATTTTGTCGCGATAGCTCAGACCGTTGAAGTCCCAGACTACGCCAACCTGCACTTCACCTTTTTCCAGAGACGCGATGACCGGGTTAGTCAGGCTCAGACGCCCTGCTTTCGCCAGTTTGCCAAAATATTCCAGACCTGGTTTCAGGTCCTTTTCATTGCCGCCCATCGCGTAAGTTGCCGCCAGCACGCCATTTGCGGCCTGCGCTGCGGTGCTCACGTCACCGATAGTCACTTTGTATTTGCTGTTTAGCAGATCAGCCCAGCTGTGTGGCTCATCTTTCACCTGCGATTTATCAATGATGAAGGCGATAGTGCCGGTATAAGCAAGTGCCCACATACCCTCTTTATCTTTTGCCCAGTCTGGTACCTGATCCCAGGTGGTCGGTTTATAGGGCTGAGTCACGCCTTTTTGCACGGCAACGGGTCCAAAAGCTGCACCCACGTCGCCAATATCAGCACTGGCATTGTCTTTTTCTGCCAGGAATTTCGCGATCTCCTGTGCCGAACTCATATCGGTATCGCTATGTTTCAGGCCATACTTGGTGCTCAGATCACTCCAGGTTCCTTTCCAGTTCGCCCAGTCATCAGGCATACCGACACTGTTTACCGTTCCTTCGGCTTGTGCCGCTTTCAGGAGTGCAGCAGGAGGTTCAGCGGCAAATGCCGATGAAGCGGAGAGGACAAGCGCGCTGGTTAACACAGAAGCGAACAACTGTTTCATAACGGATGCTCCGGATGGTAGTGTGTGTGAAGTGCTGGTCTAGTCCAGCAAGAACCAAGCCAATCTAACGCTCAATTGTGATAATTATATGTCAGCGCGAAAAAGCAGCAGTTTTAAGCTTATCGCTGTTAACAAGCGCACATTATTTACACGATGAAAGTTCAGATTGGTGCAAAAACGCACTGAAATGAGGCTTGCTGACCGATGAGTGAATCGCAGACTACCCTTGCCGTTATCTGCAAGGCATTAAGCGAAAGTATTGCGGCCGGGGCATTTTCTGCCGAGGGAAGGCTGCCTTCTGAGCGCACGTTGAGTGAACAGTTTTCCACTACCCGTATTACATTACGGGAAGCATTGAGCCAGCTTGAGGCCCAGGGTCTGATTTACCGGGAAGTACGCCGGGGCTGGTTTGTTTCCCCGCCACGCATTGTCTACAACCCGCTGCAAAGAAGTCACTTTCACGCAATGGCGAAAGATCAGGGGCGCAGCGCAAAGACCACAGTGATTAATGCGAAGCACTGTATTGCCAGCGATACGGTGTGTCAGAAGTTATTGTTGCCGTCAGAGAGTGAGGTCATTTGCATCCGGCGGTTGCGTTATATCGATAACCGCCCGGTTTTGTACGTCGAGCACTATCTTAATCCTCTGTATTTTCAGGGCATTCTTGACGCGGATCTCACGACATCGCTGACTGATTTGTACGCATCCCGCTATGACATCCATTACGGACGCGTGCGTTTCGACATGGTGCCGACATTGCTGCCTGAAGAGGCGTCACATGCGCTGAAAGTGGCTCCCGGCAGTCCGGCGCTGTTTATTACGCGTATTAACCGCGACCAGCACGACCGGGTTATCGACTGCGATTTAGAATACTGGCGCTATGACGCGCTGCACATTGATGTGGAAGTGAGTTGATTTAAGTGGAAAAAAACACCGATGGGATACCCTAAATCATTCGAGATGAATTAAGGCGGCAACTGAATGAACCCCAGGAGCTTACTGAAGTAAGTGACTGGGGTTCGTGATGGCAGCCAATGCAGAGTCAACTTGAAGGATGACGGGTATTAGTCGGCGTCGTAACCTAAGTTCGGCGCCAGCCAGCGCTCCACTTCGGCGACCGGCATATTTTTACGTGCCGCGTAATCTTCGACCTGATCACGCTGGATTTGTGCCACGGCGAAGTATTTGCTGTCAGGGTGGCTGAAATACCAGCCTGACACCGCAGCACCCGGCCACATCGCAAAGGATTCGGTCAGTTGCATACCGGTATTGGCTTCCACATCCAGCAGCTTCCAGATTTGCCCCTTTTCAGTGTGTTCAGGACAGGCCGGGTAACCGGGCGCCGGACGTATTCCCTGATAATTCTCGCGGATCAGCTCTTCGTTGCTCAGATTCTCGTTGGCGGCAAAACCCCAATACACCTTGCGCACTTTCTCATGCAGGTATTCCGCAAACGCTTCTGCCAGACGGTCAGCCAGCGCCTTGATCATGATTTTATTGTAATCATCATGCTGTTTGTCATACGCCTCGGCCAGCGCATCCTCCTCCAGCCCGCCGGTTACAGCAAATGCCCCCATGTAATCTTTCTTGCCGCTGGATTTCGGTGCGACAAAGTCAGCCAGGCAATAGTTGGCGAAATCGGTTTTTTCCGTTTGCTGACGCAGATGATGGCTGACCACCAGCACGTCTTCGCGGCGTTCATCGCTGTAGATTTCGATGTCATCGCCTTTGCGGTTTGCCGGGAAGAGACCGACGACGCCGCGTGGGTTGAGCAATTTCTCAGCGCAAAGTTTATCGAGCAGGTCATTGGCATCTTTGAACAGGCGTTTCGCTTCTTCGCCGACAACTTCATCTTCAAGAATGCGCGGATATTTACCTGCCAGCGACCAGGTCATGAAGAACGGCGTCCAGTCGATGTAATTGCGCAGTGTTTCAATGCTGGCTTCGACTTTCTGGATGCCCAGACGATGGACCACCGGTGGCGTGTAAGCTTCCCAATCGATAAAAGTAGCGTTGTCGCGGGCCACTTCAAGACTCACTGGCGGCGTGCGCGGCTTTTTACGACCATGCTGGATACGTACAGTGTCGTACTCTTTACGTGTACGTTCGATAAACGCGTCCCGCTGATCTTTTGACAGCAACGCAGACACCACGCCGACAGAACGCGAGGCGTTTTGCACGTAGCAGGTCACACCACTGTAATTTTTTTCGATTTTCACCGCAGTGTGCGCTTTCGATGTGGTTGCGCCGCCAATCAGCAACGGCATGGTAAAACCACGCCGCTCCATTTCTTTCGCGACGTTGACCATTTCATCGAGTGACGGCGTAATCAGCCCGGAAAGCCCGATGATATCGACGTTTTCTTCGATGGCGGTTTTCAGGATTTTGTCCGTCGGCACCATTACACCGAGATCGATAATCTCGTAGTTATTACATTGCAGCACCACGCCAACGATGTTTTTACCGATGTCATGGACATCGCCTTTGACCGTGGCCAGCAGGATTTTGCCGTTGGTCTGGCCCTTTTCCTTACTGGCTTCAATGTATGGCTCCAGATAGGCCACAGCCTGTTTCATCACGCGCGCGGATTTCACCACTTGCGGCAGGAACATTTTACCGGCACCAAACAGGTCGCCGACGACGTTCATACCGTCCATCAGCGGGCCTTCGATCACTTCGATAGGACGCGCGGCCAGCTGACGGCACTCTTCGGTATCCAGTTCGATAAATTCGGTAATGCCTTTCACCAGCGAGTATTCGAGGCGTTTTTTCACGTCCCAGCTGCGCCATTCCGCCTGCTGCTTATTCGCTTCTCCATCGTCCTTGCTGCCACGGTATTTTTCAGCCAGTTCAAGCAGGCGCTCAGTACCATCATCGCGGCGGTTGAGGATCACATCTTCGACGGCGTCGCGCAGTTCAGCCGGTAAATCATCATAAATCGCCAACTGACCGGCGTTGACGATGCCCATATCCATACCGTTGCGGATGGCGTGATACAGGAAGACGGCATGAATGGCTTCACGTACCGGTTCGTTACCGCGGAAAGAGAATGAAACATTGGAAACACCGCCGGAAATCAGCGCATGCGGCAGTTGTGCTTTGATATCGGCGCAGGCTTCGATGAAATCGACGGCGTAGTTGTTGTGTTCGTCAATGCCGGTCGCCACCGCAAAGATATTCGGGTCAAAAATGATGTCTTCCGGCGGGAAGCCGACTTTTTCAGTCAACAGCTTGTAGGCACGGCGGCAGATTTCAATTTTGCGGGCGCGGGTATCCGCCTGCCCGGTTTCATCGAATGCCATGACCACAACGGCCGCGCCGTACCGGCGTACCATACGGGCGTGGTGCAGGAAGGCTTCTTCGCCTTCTTTCATGGAAATGGAGTTAACAATCCCCTTGCCCTGAATGCATTTCAGGCCTTTTTCGATAACATCCCATTTGGAGGAGTCGATCATGATCGGCACACGGGCGATATCCGGTTCACCGGCAATCAGGCTGAGGAAACGCACCATTGCCGCTTCGGCGTCGAGCATCCCTTCATCCATGTTGATATCGATGATTTGCGCGCCACTTTCTACCTGCTGACGGGCTACCGCCAGCGCTTCCGCATACTTTTCTTCTTTAATCAGTCGCTTGAAACGAGCAGAACCGGTCACATTAGTACGTTCACCGACGTTCACAAACAGCGTCTGTGGATCGATGGTCAGCGGTTCCAGCCCTGCCAGACGACAGGCAACAGGAATGGTCGGTAAAGCGCGGGGCGGTACGCCTTCCACGGCTTTCACCATCGCCGCGATATGCGCAGGCGTGGTACCACAGCAGCCACCGACAATGTTCAGAAAGCCCGAGCGTGCCCATTCGGCAATATGCTCAGCCATTTCTTTGGCTTCGAGATCGTATTCACCGAAAGCATTAGGTAAACCGGCGTTCGGGTGCGCGGTAACATAACATTCTGCAATACGAGATAACTCAGCGACATACTGACGTAACTCATCCGGCCCCAGCGCGCAGTTAAGGCCAAAGGTGAGCGGTTTAACGTGACGCAGCGAGTTATAAAAAGCTTCGGTTGTCTGGCCAGATAAGGTGCGGCCGGAAGCATCAGTAATCGTGCCGGAAACCATGACAGGCAATACGATGCCCATTGCTTCGAATTCACTTTCTACTGCGAACGTCGCGGCTTTGGCGTTGAGAGTGTCAAATACGGTTTCGATCATGATCAGGTCGGCACCGCCTTCGATCAGTGCCCGGGTGGATTCGCGGTAGGCTTCAACCAGCTGATCGAAAGATACGTTACGAAATGCGGGATCGTTAACATCCGGGGAAATCGACGCCGTCCGGTTGGTCGGGCCTAAAACCCCGGCAACATAACGCGGTTTATCCGGCGTACGGGCGGTCCACGCATCGGCACATTGACGCGCCAGCCGCGCAGCTTCATAGTTAATTTCAGCCGACAGCGATTCCATATGGTAGTCAGCCATTGCAATCGTGGTGGAGTTGAAGGTGTTGGTTTCGAGGATATCTGCACCAGCAGCAAGATAACCGTTATGGATCTCGACGATCACGTCGGGTTTGGAGAGCACCAGAAGATCATTATTGCCTTTAAGATCGCTTTCCCAGTCAGCAAAACGCTCACCACGGTAATCTTCTTCTTCCAGACGATAGCTTTGGATCATGGTGCCCATGCCGCCATCCAGAACCAAAATGCGCTGTGCCAGCTGCTTATGTAGCGCCTCAACTCGATTAGTCACTTTCACCTCATCACCCATCACGCACACCCGGCAAATTGTTCATTCATGCGCCGGAAATCATGGTCAACATCCTAGCATACCTTCCTCAGCCAAAAGCCCGCACCGACGTGAGACTTTTTCAATTCGGGAAGACATCCCGCAAACGCAGTGCAACACATCGGATGAGCGTAAAGGCAGGTTGCGATCCATACTGTAAAAACGAAAACCAATTCCAAAAATGATTTTTCTTCGCCAGCTTTTGGCACATCTTACAAGGAACAGGCTCATGGCAACGTCCGTAACGGCTCCGGCCAAACGTGCTAAGAAAACCAAAGCCGCGGCTGTAACCGGCAGCGTCGCGACCGGGCAGGTACAGTCCCTGACACGTGGCCTTAAGTTGCTGGAATATATCGCTGAAGCCCAGGGCAGCGTGGCACTGACCGATCTCGCCCAGCAGGCGGGTTTACCCAATTCCACCACCCACCGCCTTCTGACCACCATGCAACAGCAGGGATTTGTCCGTCAGGTCGGCGATTTGGGCCTGTGGACCATTGGCTCACATGCTTTTATCGTAGGAAGCAGTTTCCTGCAAAGCCGGAATTTACTGGCAATGGTGCATCCGATGTTACGCCGCCTGATGGAAGAATCCGGCGAAACGGTGAATCTGGCGGTGCTGGATCACAGTGATTATCAGGCGATCATCATCGATCAGGTGCAGTGCAATGCCCTGATGAGGATGTCAGCGCCGATTGGTGGCAAATTACCGATGCATGCGTCGGGTGCCGGTAAAGCATTTCTTTCGACGTTGCCGGAAGAGCGTCTGGCAAAACTGCTACATAAAATAGGCCTGCACAGCTATACGCCCCTGACAAAAACGTCTCCTGTGAATCTGAAGCAGGAGTTGGCGGATACCCGTAAACGCGGCTATGCCTTTGATGATGAAGAGCATGCGCTCGGACTGCGTTGTGTGGCAACCTGCATTTACGACGAACACAACGATGCCTATGCGGCGATTTCAATCTCGGGCCCGGTTTCACGAATCACCGATGACCGCGTGACGGAACTGGGTGCACTGGTGATTCATGCGGCGAAAGAAATCACGCAGGCCTACGGCGGTGGAAAACACTGAGAAAGATGCTGAAATCCCACCATTATCCGGGAGGATTTCAGCAAATTAACGCTGGCTAAAACGCCGGGAACGACGATACGCAAAAACATCTTCGACGTGCCCTTCACGGATACGCTGTTGCAAACCGCGCCAGTAACCGGCGCTAAACAAATCGTCGTGTAGCGTTTCAAAGATTTGACCAAGGCGTTTGTCGCTGCAAAGGAAATGCCGGAATTCTTCCGGGAAAACATCGCCCGGAGCAATGCTGTACCAGGGTTCGCTGGCCAGTTCATCCTCCGGGTAACGGGGTGCGGGAATATCGCGAAAATTAACTTCAGTCATGTAGCAGATTTCATCGTAGTCATAAAACACCACACGACCATGACGGGTCACGCCAAAATTCTTAAACAACATGTCGCCGGGGAAGATATTCGCCGCAGCCAGTTGTTTGATCGCATTGCCGTATTCTTCAATCACGTCATGAAGCTGCGTATCGCTGGCCTGTTCCAGATATAAATTCAGCGGCGTCATACGCCGTTCAATGTACAGATGCCGGAGCGCAATGCTGTCCCCCAGATCTTCTATCTTGGCAGGTACTTCGCGCTGTAGTTCAGCCATCAGTTCAGGGCTGATGTTTTTCTTCGGCAGAACAAAGTGCTCAAATTCCTGGGTATCGGCCATCCGCCCGACGCGGTCATGCTCTTTCACCAACTGATAGCAGGCTTTGACCTGTGCCTCCGTCACTTCTTTCTGCGGCGCAAAATTATCTTTTATCACCTTGAACACGCGGTCACTGCCAGCCAGGGTAAATACCAGCATGACCATGCCCTTGACCCCCGGCGCAATAATAAAAGACTCGTCGGTTTGCGCCATAAAGTGCAAATGTTCACGGTAACATTCTGTTTTTGCGTGCTTTTGACAACCGATAGCGCTGTACAGCTCAGCCGTGGTTTTGGCCGGTAAAATCTCACGTAACCATTCAACCAGCGCACCGGGCTGCGGGGCATACACCATAAAATATGAGCGGGCAAAGCCAAAGACTATGCTGGCATCGTTGCTTTCCGTCAGACAGGCATCAACAAATAACTCATTCTGATGACTAAGATGCACCGGCAATAACAGCGGGAATATCTGTGAAGCACATCTGATTTTGCCGATTATCCACGCGGCTTTATTGCGATAAAAAATCTCGGTAGCGATCTCAATATCAGCATCCGCAAGCCACTCTGCGGGGAAGCGTTGCTTTAATGCAGTGGCAATATAATCCACATCACGGTTCGCATCCTCCCACGGTAAGCGCACCGGCAGGTCATCAAGGACTTTTACCAGCGTGGCAAAGAAATTACCCTGAACCGGGTAGAGGCGTGACAAAGGACGGGCACAATGTTGCTGACGCCGGGAGGACTGCTCACTGAAAATAAAAAGTTTGTCCGCTGTCAGATCGCGATGTTTGAAAATCCGGCAATAGACTGAATTAAAAAAGCTTTCAGCGATTTCAGCCCTCGGATAATCAGGCAGTAATCCGGAGTAACATTCCTTTATGCGGATCAGAAACGCGGCATCATAAAAACGCTGGCCGGTAATGCATTTGAGCTGGGCGACAACCAGACCGACATGGTGGTCATACAAATGGATACGTTGCTTCATCGCTGCCTGTACCGCTGACCAGTCGGCATTTTCAAAGCGCTGCTGCGCCCCCGATGTCACTTCGAGAAAGCGGCCGTACTGGGCGTCGAACCCCTGTAAAATAGTCTGCGCAATCAACAGCTCTATACGCATAGTGGCGACTCCCTGAGGAAAGAGACCCGGCTTTCACCAGGTCTGATGAGCATCAGTGTGACGTCGGAGAAAACTGCTGTTCTTCGGTAGAGCCGGTGAGTGCGGTGACCGAGGAGCGACCGCCCTGAATAATGGTGGTGACTTTGTCGAAATAGCCGGTTCCGACTTCCTGCTGATGAGAAGCAAAGGTATAGCCGCGATCTATGGCCGCAAATTCCGGCTCCTGCACTTTATCCACGTAGTGCTTCATCCCCTCGCCCTGTGCATAAGCATGGGCAAGATCGAACATGTTGAACCACATGCTGTGAATGCCCGCCAGCGTAATGAACTGATACTGGTAACCCATCGCGGCCAACTGGTCCTGGAAACTGGCGATGGTTTTATCGTCGAGATTCTTCTTCCAGTTAAACGATGGCGAACAGTTATAGGCCAGCAATTTGCCCGGGAATTTAGCGTGGATGGCCTCAGCAAAACGCTGAGCCAGTTTCAGATCAGGCGTCGATGTCTCGCACCACACTACGTCGGCATAAGGTGCGTACGCCAGACCGCGACTGATGGCCTGCTCAATACCGGCGTTCGTCCGGTAGAAACCTTCATGTGTTCTTTCGCCGGTAATAAACTGGCTGTCATACGGGTCGCAGTCCGACGTCAGTAAATCTGCCGCATCGGCATCGGTACGTGCCACCAATAACGTCGGCACACCAAGAACATCGGCGGCAAGACGCGCGGAAATCAGCTTCTGTACGGCTTCCTGTGTCGGCACCAGAACTTTGCCGCCCATATGCCCGCACTTCTTCACCGCAGCAAGCTGATCTTCAAAATGAACGGCGGCAGCACCGGCTTCAATCATGGATTTCATCAGTTCAAAGGCATTGAGTACGCCACCAAAACCGGCTTCAGCGTCCGCCACAATCGGCAGGAAATAGTCGGTATAGCCAGGCTGCCCGGGCTCAATGTTATTGGCCCACTGGATCTGATCAGCGCGACGAAAAGTGTTGTTAATCCGCGCCACAACTTCAGGCACCGAATTCACAGGATACAAAGACTGGTCGGGATACATACTGGAAGCCGTATTGGCATCCGCGGCAACTTGCCATCCCGAGAGATAAATGGCTTCGATACCCGCTTTTGCCTGTTGTAAGGCCTGGCCACCTGTCAGCGCGCCGAGGCAATTCACATACCCTTTACGCGATGCGCCGTGGAGTAAATTCCACAGGCGGGCAGCTCCGTGCTGAGCCAGCGTACACTCCGGATTGACTGAACCCCGCAGGCTGATCACTTCTGCCGCCGTGTAAGGTCGGGTGATATTTTTCCAGCGTGGTTGGCTCCACGTTTCTTCAAGCTGCTGAATTTGCTGAGTACGGTTCGTTTTCATGGCAAATACTCCGGTCTTTTTATGTGTAGGGTAAGAAGGATCAGGCCAGCAGCTGATAGCCCGGCAGGGTCAGGAAGTCGATTAACTCATCTTGTGTGGTGATTTTTTCCATCAAGGCAGCCGCCTGCGTGAAACGACCGGCGCTGAAACGTTGTTCGCCCAACTCCTGCTGAATAACCAGCATTTCTTCGTTCAGCATGCGGCGGAATAACGGCTTGGTGACGGGTTGTCCGTCATTAAGCGTTTTGCCGTGGTGGATCCATTGCCAGATGGATGTGCGGGAGATTTCAGCCGTGGCAGCATCTTCCATCAACCCGTAAATCGGGACGCAGCCGTTGCCAGAAATCCAGGCTTCAATGTATTGCACTGCGACACGAATATTGGCGCGCATCCCCTCTTCAGTACGCTCGCCGGAACAAGGTTCGAGTAATTGCTCTGCAGTAATTTCGGCATCTTCTTCACGCAGTACATCCAGCTGGTTTGAACGGTTGACGAGTGCCTTATCGAATACCTCAAGCACTGTGTCTGCCAGCCCAGGATGGGCGATCCAGGTACCATCATGTCCGTTATTCGCTTCCAGCTCTTTGTCTGTCCGGACTTTGTTCAGCACCCATTCGTTGCGTTTAACGTCTTTGCTGGGAATAAAGGCCGCCATTCCGCCCATCGCAAATGCTCCACGCCGGTGACAGGTTTTAATCAGCAGCCGGGAATAAGCATTTAGAAAAGGCTGAGTCATCGTTACGGACTGACGGTCAGGTAATATACGGTCAGCATGATTCTTCAACGTTTTGATATAACTGAAAATGTAATCCCAGCGACCACAGTTCAATCCGACAATGTGATCGCGCAAGTGGTAAAGGATTTCGTCCATCTGGAAAACCGCAGGCAGGGTTTCAATCAGCACCGTGGCTTTAATCGTGCCCCGCGCCAATCCCGCATAATCCTCGGCAAAACTGAAGACCTGGCTCCACCAGTCAGCCTCATGATAAGACTGCATTTTTGGTAAATAGAAATAGGGGCCACTGCCTTTTGCCAGTAATGCGCGATAGTTATGGAAAAAGTACAAAGCGAAGTCGAACAACGAACCGGGAATAGCTTCACCCTGCCAGTTCACATGCTTTTCAGGTAAATGCAGGCCACGTACACGACAAATCAGAACGGCAGGATCAGGTTTGAGCTGATAAATTTTCCCGGATTCATTGGTGTAGCTGATACTCCCGTTCACCGCATCGCGTAAGTTAATCTGCCCTTCTATAACTTTCTGCCAGTCCGGTGCCAGAGAGTCCTCAAAATCCGCCATAAAGACTTTTACATTGGCGTTCAGCGCATTGATCACCATCTTGCGTTCGACAGGACCAGTGATTTCTACCCGGCGATCCAGTAAATCAGCCGGAATGCCCCGTACCTTCCAATCTGAATTTTTTATGGAATGCGTTTCCGAAATAAAATCAGGCAACACCCCCTGATCTATCTTCTGCTGTACGGCAATGCGATCGGCCAGTAATCGATTTCGCAGCGGGGTAAAACGGACAACCAGTTCGGATAAAAAATCCACGGCTTCTTCGGTCAGAATTTGCGCTTCGTTTTCACCAAAACGGCGCGTAAAACCAAGCTGACTGCGGGTAATTTGCTCAGACATCGTTTATCTCCTGATTTATCTGCTTAATCTGCCAGACCGCCTCACTGAACAGATGCTATTACGGTCGAAAACATACCCGAGATACGCTCATGATCCTGAGGTGGCTTTTCTCTGGTTATTTATTGCCCGATAGATTTAAGCGTAATCAGTAATTTCATAAAATCAAAAACGATTTCCATTTTATTTCAAAATTAAAAAAGTTATGATTTTAATCAATCAGATAGAATTAGATAAATTTTCCATAAAATGGGAATGAATTTCGAATCTAAGAAAAATGTATGCAGAAGGAAGAAGATCAGAAAAAAGATCGCAGGGAGAAAAAGGGGAGAAAAACAGACGACCGATAAGATCGTCTGCTGGAAGCGGAAAGGGATTTACTCGAGTGTCGGATTCATCTGGCGCAGATCAAACGGCGTGATCTGATAAACATAGTAATTCAGCCAGTTAGTGAACAGCAGATGTCCATGGCTTCGCCAGGTCGCCTTCGGTGCCAGCTCGGCGTTATCCTGCGGGAAATAGTTGTAAGGCATTTCAGGTGATAACCCCGCCGCCACATCACGCAGATACTCTCCTGCCAACGTTCCCGCATCATATTCAGGGTGCCCGGTCACAAAAGCCATCCGCTTATCTTTTGTCGCAAAGAGATAGGCGCCGGCTTCGTCGGATTCAGCAAAGATCTCCAGATCCGTGTGCTGGCGGAGCACATCAGCCGGAAAATCTGCATAACGGGAATGGGGTGCCAGGAAGCTTTCATCAAAGCCACGGGTCAGTAATGCCAGCGGTTGCAGCGTCTGATGAGGATACACACCCGAAAGCTTCGCTTCGCGGGTCATTTTAGGTAGTCCATAAAGCACATTCAGAGCAGCCTGAACCGCCCAGCAAACAAAAAGTGTGGATGTTACATGCTTTTTCGCCCAGTGGATCACGCGCTCAATTTCCGGCCAGTATGCTACATCACAAAAATCGACCAATCCTAAAGGCGCACCGGTAACGATCAGGCCATCATAGTTGTCATGCTGAATGTCTTCAAAGTCACAATAGAAATTATTCAGATGCTCTGCAGGGGTGTTTTTAGATTCACGACTGTCAATGCGCAGCAGCTGCACATCTATCTGCAGAGGAGAGTTGGAAAGCAGCCGTAAAAACTGATTTTCGGTCTCAATTTTCTTCGGCATCAGGTTGAGAACCAGCACCTTAAGAGGACGGATCTCCTGCGTTTTCGCACGTGATGACGTCATGACAAAAACGTTCTCATTGCGCAGGAAATTCACGGCTGGTAATTCATCTGGAACCCGGATCGGCATAACAACTTCCTCACTACATCCATTTATACGTTTAGACTTCTAGATAGCCGAAGATAACGGGTTTTGATTGAGATGTCGAGCCTGCAAGCGGTAAGTGAAAATGTTTCAGCTTAAGCTACTAATTTAGACGGTCTGGTTATAAAGGAGAGCAGTTCAGGGCGCAGGAGAGATAAAAACGGCGAGTTAAGTTGTGGATCCTGACGGTTTTTAGGATAGATAATGTACAGAGCATTTCAAATTCCGCATAGCAAAAAGCCCCGTACTTTTGTACGGGGCTTTCCACTTATTTGATGCCTGGCAGTTCCCTACTCTCGCATGGGGAGACCCCACACTACCATCGGCGCTACGGCGTTTCACTTCTG
>NZ_JABAED010000025.1:0-79062 GCF_023701875.1 Rahnella sp. CG8 | reverse complement strand
CTGAGCTGTTCCTCGCCGCGAAAGTTCAGCACGTCCAGACTGTAAGGGCTGTTCCAGATATCAAGTGAGTAGCGGGAAAGTGTGTCCATTCCGGTCCCTGGTTGGCATGTGAAAAGCATCCTGCTTTTCGGGGTGTGAGGAAACTGTATTCACATGGTGAAATTGTGGGAATTTTGTATCAGGATCCGGAGAATGCGAATGTGATGATGCACAGAAATACTAAACATAATTAATGTATCCATAAGTTTTTTTGTTGTTTTCATATCATCAATGGCGATTGCCTCATCAACGATCATACTTACAGTAACCTAATCATTTCTGCCCTCTTTTCACTCAACTTGAAAGCGCGCTGCACCCGAACAGGGCAGACCGGCCCCTTTCCCCCTGATTTTCAGCCCGTTTTGCACGCTGGCACACTTTATGCCTGATCTTCATTGTTATTGAACGATTCAATTGCAGCCTGTCCAGTTTGTGAGGTGATGATGATCAAGATTGACCTTTCCGATTCACCCTTTTTTGATGAAATGTTGATGGCTGAAGGCAAACACCGCAGCCATTATCAGGCCTACTGGCAGTGGTTGCAGCAAGCCGATCAACAGGCAGTCCAGCGCAAAAAAGAGGAAGCTGCGCTGTTGTTTCACCGGGTGGGGATTACCTTTAATGTTTATGGCGAAGATGATGGCGCGGAACGGCTGATCCCGTTTGACAGCGTGCCACGCATTATTCCGGCCAGCGAATGGCAGATGCTTGATCGCGGGATCCGTCAGCGGGTTCAGGCGCTTAATGCTTTTCTGCATGATATTTATCATGACCAGAAGATCCTCAAGGCAGGGATCGTGCCCGCCGAACAGGTGCTGGCCAACGATCAGTATCAGCCCTGCATGCAGGGCATCGATCTTCACCGTGATACCTATGCCCACATTGCCGGAACCGATATGGTGCGGGGAGGCGATGGCGAATACTACGTGCTGGAAGACAACCTGCGCACGCCGTCCGGTGTGTCTTACATGATGGAAAACCGCAAAATGATGATGCGGTTATATCCCGAATTGTTTGCCGAGCAGCGTATCGCGCCGGTTTCCCGCTACCCTTCCCACTTACTGCAAACCCTGCGCGAAAGCACCACCGTCAACGATCCGACCGTCGTGGTACTGACGCCGGGCCGCTTTAACAGTGCCTATTTCGAGCACAGTTTCCTCGCACAACAAATGGGCGTTGAACTGGTAGAAAGCGTCGATCTGTTCGTGAAAGACGGCGCGGTGTTTATGCGCACCACCGCCGGACCGTGCAAGATTGACGTGATCTACCGGCGTATCGACGACGCCTTCCTCGATCCGCTGGCGTTCCGCGCCGATTCCATGCTCGGGGTTCCCGGCCTGCTGTCGGTGTATCGATCCGGTGGTGTGGTGCTGGCGAATGCGATCGGTACCGGCGTGGCGGATGATAAATCGATCTACCCGTATGTACCGGAGATGATCCGTTACTACCTGGCGGAGGATCCGATCCTCAATAACGTGCCGACGTGGCAATGCCGCAAGGAAAGCGATCTGTCTTTCGTGCTGGCAAACCTGGAAAAAATGGTGGTGAAAGAGGTTCATGGCGCAGGCGGTTACGGCATGCTGATTGGGCCGACGGCCAGCAAGGCAGAAATTGAACGCTTCCGCGAATTACTGCGCATCCGCCCGGAAAACTACATCGCGCAGGAAACGCTGGCGCTTTCCACCTGCCCGACCTTTGTCGGTAACGGGCTGGCACCGCGTCATATCGACCTGCGGCCATTTGCGCTGACCGGTGCCGAAATTCGTCTGGTACCGGGCGGATTAACCCGCGTAGCGCTGGAAGAAGGCTCGCTGGTAGTGAATTCATCTCAGGGCGGCGGGACCAAAGATACCTGGGTGCTGGAAGAAAATCCGACGGAGGATGACGCATGCTAAGCAGAACAGCCAGCGAACTGTACTGGATGGCGCGTTATCTGGAACGCGCCGAGAATATTGCACGCCTGCTGGACGTGACCAATAAGCTGTCGATGATGTCGATCCGTGACGTCAACGCACGCGATGAAAACAATGATTTACTGGTACCGCTGACCATGACCGGTACGCGGATACTGTTCAACGAGCACTATCCGCAGGAGTCGATGGGTAATCTGCTCAACTTCTTCGCTCTGGACAGCTTCAACCACAGCAGCATTTTCAGTTGCCTGCAGATGGCCTGGAACAATGCGCATGCGGTGCGCGGCAGTCTTTCTTCTGAAGTCTGGGAAAGCATCAATGCCACCTGGATAGAGATGAAACTGATCCGCCGTCAGGGCGTCGGTTCTGCCGGTGCAGACGCTTTCTTCGACTGGGTCAAGGAGCGCTCACATCTGTTTCGCGGTGCGATGTTCGGCACATTACTGCGCAGTGATGCACTGAACTTTATCCGCCTCGGCACCATGCTTGAGCGGGCGGACAGCACCGCCCGCCTGCTGGATGCCAAAAATCAGTTACTGAATGCCGATGAAGATCCGGTGCGCGAGTACTACCGGATGGACACGCTGCTGCGTGCGGTCAGCGCCCGCGAAGCGTTCCACACGCTTTATAAGCAGCAACTTAGCCAGAAACGTATTGCCGAGCTGCTGATACTGCGCCGCGAGTTACCGCGTTCTCTGCTTTCCTGTGTCGAAATCATGGCCGAACAGCTGGAGGAAATCGGCGGCAGCGCAGGCAATTTGCCACGTCGCCGTGTCCATACCCTTCATGCTCAGCTTCGCTTCACCGAAATGGACGAGATTGTTGAGATGGGTCTCAGCCCCTGGTTGATGCAGTTTCTGGATCAGACCAATGCCATCGCTGAGAGCATTCATCAAACCTATCTGGAGGCCCAATAATGAAACTGAATGTCACACATCAGACGCATTACAGCTATGCGCAACAGGTTAAACACAGCACGCAATATCTGCGCCTCACACCGCAGGATTCCAGCCATCAGAAGATTTTGTCGTGGGATCTGACCTTGCCGGAATATGCCACCCGCACGCTGGATGCCTATGGCAATGTGCTGCATGTCCTGACGCTCGATCAACCCCATCAGGCGATCACCATTGAAGCCAACGGCGTGGTCGAGATTGAAGACAATACGGAAGACGATAATTGCGGGCATCTCTCGCCGCTGGTGTTTTTGCGCACCAGCCCGCTGACCCTGGCCGATGGCGCGATCCGCGATTTCGCCAGCCGTTATTACCGGCCGCAGGCACAGCATGAAAGTCTGTGCAGCCTGATGGGCGAACTGCTGCTGAAAATGCCTTACAACCCCGGCAGCACCACGGTGAAAGACAGCGCCTCACAAGCCTTTTCAGCACAAACCGGCGTATGTCAGGACCACACACACGTTTTCCTGGCCTGCTGCCGCAGCCTGGGCATTCCGGCGCGTTACGTCAGCGGCTATCTTTACTCGGAAGACTCGGCGCATGTGGCCATGCATGCGTGGGCGGAAGCCTGGCTGGATGACCGCTGGCAGAGCTTCGATGTCACCAATAACACCTGTAAACCGAATCAGCATTTGAAACTGGCTATCGGCATAGATTATCTTGATGCATGCCCGGTCCGCGGTATCCGGTTAGGGGGAGGAAGCGAAGACATGCGCACTGTCGCGGCCGTTGCCATACTCGACGTTCCGCAATGATCCTGAATACCTGAGGAAACCTTTTTATGACTTACTGTGTGGCCATGCGCTTGTCCTCTGGCCTGGTGTTTGTTTCAGATTCACGCACCAATGCCGGAGTGGACCATATTTCCACCTTCCGTAAACTGCATGTTTTTCATCAAAGCGATGAACGCGTGCTGGTGATCCAGAGTGCCGGAAATCTGGCGACCACACAGAGCATTATCAGTCTGCTGCATCGTCGCTGCGCAGACGATGAGCGGGAAAACCTGCTGAACGTGAAGTCGCTTTACGATGCCGCCAGCCTGCTGGGTGAAACGGTGCGTGAAGTGATTGCACGGGACAGCGGCGCAAATCAGGGGGGCAATACAGATTTCAGCTGCAATCTGTTGCTCGGCGGACAGATTAAAGGTGAGGGCCAGCGGCTGTTCCACATTTATCCGCAGGGGAATTTCATCGAAGCCACGCACGACACGCCGTATTTCCAGATTGGTGAGAGTAAGTACGGTAAGCCGATTATCGATCGCGTACTGAGCTACGACACCGCGCTGGATCAGGCGATGCAATGTGCGCTGATTTCGATGGACTCCACACTGCGCAGTAATCTTTCCGTCGGCCTGCCGCTGGATGTGATGACCTATCCGACAGACAGCTTCAGCGCCGCGCAACAGCACCGGATCACCGAAACACACCCGTATTTCGACATGATCCGCAAAGGCTGGGGCGAAGGCCTGCTGAGCATTTTTGCGCAGTTGCCGCCGCTGAAATTAGACGAGTAATAATCCGCCACATCAGGTCTGGGGAAAATGGACAACCTCAGACCTGCCCCGTATTATCAATATCCCGTCCTTAATACGGATATTTGAGGTGCATATATTGTGGCAGTCACTATTTATGATATTGCCCGTCTGGCAAAAGTGTCCAAATCTACCGTTTCCAGAGTTATTACCAACCAAACCAATATTTCGCCAGATGCCCGTGAGCGCGTGCTGGATGCTATCCGCACGCTGAATTATCAGCCAAGCAAACTGGCGCGGGCGCTGACATCCAAAGGTTTTGATGCGATTTTAGTGATATCCACCCGTTCGACCAAAACAACCGCCGGGAACCCTTTCTTCTCCGAAATATTGCAATCCATTGCGCTGAGAGCGGAAGAAGAGGGTTTTGACGTTATTTTGCAGACGTCCAAAAATAGCGAAGAAGATCTGCAAAAGTGTGTCGCTAAAATAACGGAAAAAATGGTGAAAGGTGTGATAATGCTCAGTTCACCCGCCGATGAATATATTCTGGAACAGTTAGATAATTATCAGGTTCCTGTGGTGGTGATTGGCAATATTGAAGGAACATATCAGCACGTCTTTTCCGTCGATACCGATAATTTTCAGGACAGTTACCGGCTGACAGAACATCTTATTTCGCTCGGTCACCAGGATATTGCCTGCCTGCACGCGCCGCTGGATTATCACGTTTCCATTGACCGCCTTGCCGGTTATAAACGCGCCATGCAGGATGCCGGTCTGACTGCGCAACCGGGCCTGATGATTGACGGCGGTTATACCACCGAAAGCGCTTATCTGGCGGCGACGACATTGCTGCAAAAGGCGCATCCGCCGACGGCCGTTTTCGCCACGGATGCCGTGAAAGTCATGAGCATTTACCGCGCGGCCCATGAACAGAAAAAGATCATTCCCGATGAAATTTCCATCACCGGTTACAGCAGCGACAATATTTCGCCGATCCTGTCTCCGGGGCTGACCGGCATTGAAATTCCTATCCGCGAATTAGGCTGGCAGGGTTGCGGTGTGCTGTTCGATAAAATTTTCGATCGTCCCGGCGCGCATTCCCGCACGCTGGTGCCGACACAGCTGGTGGTGAATCATTCCGCCATAGAAATCACTGCCGGAAAATAAGAAAACCCAACCGGAAAACAGCTTCCGGTTGGGTGATGAGAGGCATCAGAAAGAATAGGTGACACCGACACCGGTATAATGGAATTTGGTCTTCGCATTGGCGCTGGCATCGGTATTATCGTGCAACTGCAATTCGTAGGCATATTCCAGTGAGATGGCAAAACCGTTGGGTAAAGGCTGATTGATTAACAACCCGAATCGCGTATCGGTTTCTCCTTCGCGTTCTCCGCGATCATCATTGTAATAATAGGTATCCAGCGTCCGGCGGGCATAAGGCGTCAGCACGGTTTTCCCGCTGGAGAAAAGATCGAAGCTCACCGGCAAATAGATACGCGCTTCCTGTTTAGCGAATTCCCCGCGCTGGCTGTCACCGGTATTCCATCCGCGATCTAAATAATAACTGACCTGCATCGCGATATCGTCGGTGAAACTGTATTTCAAACCAGTTTCACCTTCAAACTCTTTATTCAGATAACCGTTATCGTCCATACTGTTATAATAATTATACAACGCCATCCAGCCGTTATATTTCAATGCAGGACTAAGCGACACCGACCAGTCTGGCTGAATGGTATAACGCTGGGTATTATAAGAATTGCCCTCTTTCTTTTTATCTTCATTATATTGCCACTGATAGTTCCTGAAACCGAGCATCAGCCCCAGCGCATAATCTGCGTTATCCACAAACTGATAATGCATATCGAATTCGACCTGATTAAACCAGTCACTCCGGGTATCTTCAGAGTAATCGACGTTATGGTCTTCCTGATAAAATGCGCCGTAGAAGTTCCACTTTCCTTTGCTGAAGTTAACAAATACCGTCGGTTCATAAGCGCCGTCTTTATCGCCCTGACCTTCTGTGTTCTCTGTTTCCTGCATGGCGCCGATCTGCACTTTCCAGGGTTCAGCAGGTAACGCAACGTTACCGATCGGTACCGGCGTCAGCATTGCCGGTGAATTATGATCTTCATTTTTATTTACGCTTTCGCTCTCAGCGGAAAAAGCCGACGAGCAGACTGTGCCGCATAATAATGCGGCAGCCACTTTCATTTTCATTATAATAATTCCTTTTACAGTAGGGACAGATGGATATTAAAACAACGGATAACCTCTTTTAAAATTCGTGTTATTTATACACGTTAGTGACATAACTTATTAATGCGCGGTAATGACTTCCTCAGTTTCACAATCAAAGAAATGACATTTATTCATATCAAAGCACAGGGATAATAATTGTCCGGCCTGATAATCAGTATTAGCGTTTGAACGGCAGACAAATTCATGACCGCCAATCGAGCAATACAACATAAATTCTGCTCCGGTCAGTTCAGCCACCGTAATTCGCGCGTCAAAATGTGCGTTCTGCTGCTCTGCACCGGCGATATCTTCAGGACGGATCCCGAGTACCAGCGGTTTACGTTGATAACCCCGTGCATTCAATATCGCCAGTTTGTCTTCAGGCACCGGAATATGCAGGCTTTCCGTCACGAAAAAGTTGCCATCCAGCGCACCACGGATAAAGTTCATCGCAGGTGATCCAATAAAACCGGCCACAAACATATTTTGTGGATGGTTATAGACCGTTTTAGGCGCGCCAACCTGCTGGATAATGCCGTCTTTCATCACCACAATCCGCGTCGCCATGGTCATAGCTTCGGTCTGATCATGGGTGACATAAATCATCGTCGTATTGAGTTTATGGTGCAGCTTGCTGATTTCGGCCCGCATCTGTACCCGCAGTTTGGCATCGAGGTTCGACAGCGGTTCGTCCATCAGAAAGACTTTGGCATCACGCACAATCGCGCGCCCGAGCGCGACGCGCTGACGCTGGCCGCCGGATAAAGCCCCCGGACGTCGCGCCAGATACTCATTCAGCCCGAGGATCTGGGCCGCATACTCCACGCGCTGACTGATTTCCTCCGGCGCAATCTTTCTCAGTTTCAGGCCAAACGCCATGTTGTCGTACACGGACATATGCGGGTAAAGCGCATAGTTCTGAAATACCATCGCTATCTCGCGATCTTTCGGTGCGACGTCGTTCATGCGCACGCCGTCGATCAGCAGGTCGCCGGAAGAAATTTCCTCCAGCCCGGCGATCATACGCAGGGTGGTAGATTTTCCGCAGCCGGATGGCCCGACAAACACGATAAATTCTTTATCCGCGATCTCCAGATTGAAATCCTTCACCACGTGAACCTGTTTGTCGTAATTTTTCTGAATGTGTTGCAGTGAAATCTGAGCCATAATTTTTCCTTAAATATCAGCCTGATGGTGCAACCATTGTTGCCTGATAACCGCCCACGACAGCCCGTCGGTAGAATCCAGACGGTGATTTGCCCCTTCCAGCGTGGCGCCAATGCCAATCGAGAAAATGCCTCCGGCACGTAATGCATCAATCCCCGCCTGCGCATCCTCTATCCCTGCGGCATGCTGCGGCGCGATATTCAGCGCCTCGCAAACCTTGAGGAAAATTTCCGGATGCGGTTTGGAATGCGTGATCCGGCGGGCGTCCGCGACATAATCGAAAGCCTGCTCCAGTCCTAACGCCCTGAGCACCTGCGGGGCATTTTGTGAAACGGAAGCCAGACCGGTGAGTACGCCCTGGTCACGCAACGTGTGCATCAATTCACTGATCCCCGGCAAAATGTCCGCCGTGGTCAGCCCGGCGAGTAATCCGACATAATCGTCATTTTTCTCCGCCGCCATTGCGTCACATTCTGCCTGCGTAAAAGTTCCGGTTTTTCCGCCCACAGCGAGGATCTTCAACAGCGATTCCTGACGACTGACGCCCTTCAGTTGCTCATTAAACGCAGCATCGATGGGGATCCCGATACGCTGCGCCAGTCGTTGCCAGGCCATAAAATGCAGGTGCGCGGTATCGACCACCACACCATCGAGGTCAAAAATAACGGCACGCGGCAGGGGTTCAGTTTTCATCATGAGATCCTTTCAGAATGAGGCTTTCCGTAAATGTGTGAGAGATGCCGTTGATCCAGACCTTCAGCGGCTGAGCATCCGTTTTGCTGAGGGTAAATTGCCGGGGTTCGAGAGACACCGTCAGGCGCGTTCCACGCCAGCAAAGGGGAAACTGTAACCGCGTCCAGCCCTGCGGCAGCGAGGGCCGGAAATGCAGTTCGCCTGACTGATAATCCAGCCCCGCAAACCCCATCAGCGCCCCCGTCCAGATAGCGGCCGTGGCGGCCGCATGAATACCGTCGTCCGAAGAGTGAGGTTCTTCGCCCAAATCGATGCGGCACGCCTCGCGGTAAAACTGCAATGCCTGTGCGACCTGCCCGGTCCGGGCGGCAACAATCGCATGCACCGATTTACTCAGCGAAGAGTCGTGAATCGTACGCGGTTCATAAAAACTGAGACTGGCAGCCTGACATTGTGGCGTGAACTGTGCGGGCAGCAGTTGCATGAGCATGACCACATCGGCCTGTTTCAGAATCTGCATCTCGTTGATTTCCGCACGGGAATAATCCAGCAAAATGGCCTGTGTGCCCTGCCGGGATTTATAGGCTGTCAGGTCGCATTGCGGTTTGCTGAGGAAGGAATCATCCTGCGCGATCACACCCTGCACATCGGGCTGCGGCAGATACAGGTGCGTCAGAAAATCTTCCGCCTGCGCAAAGAATGCGGCGTCCTCATGATTAAATTCATGCAGATACCGGCAGGCCTCCCGGACGTTGTACTGCGCCATATAATTGGTAAACGCATTATTATCAACATGTTCGGTGTATTCATCCGGCCCGATGACGTTGAGAATTGCCAGCCGGTCGTCACGCCATTCAGCGCGGCTCATCCAGAACCGCGCGGTTTCTTTCAGCAGCGCCAGTCCCATTTGTTGCATAAATTCCGTGTCGAGCGTGGCCTGGAAATAGCCCACCGTGGCATAGGCGATATCTGCCACCAGATGATGTTCTGCCAGCGCCGATGCCACCCGTTGCCGCTGACCGGTACGGATATTGATCGCGGCAAATTCAGGCGTTTCCTCTTCGCCGCTGAACGCGCTTTCCCACGGAAACAGTGCGCCCTGATAACCGTTCTGCCGGGCTTTGTCCTGCGCCTGCGCCAGATGCAGATAGCGGTATTCCAGCAGTTTTCGCGCCTGTTCAGACGCATTCAGCAGGGCAAAAGGCAGGATAAATATTTCGGTATCCCAGAAAACATGCCCTTTATAGCCTTCGCCGGTCAGCCCTTTCGCCGCCACGCTGGCGCGCGCGTCATGCGCCGGGATCATCAGCTTCAGGTGATACAGCGCAAAATCCAGCGCACGTTGATCCTGGGGATCATCTGACGCCACACAGACCCGTGATGCCTGCCAGTAATGCTGCCAGTGGCGGGTATTTTCCATCAGCAGGTGTCCGTAACCTTGCTGCGCGTGTGCCAGCAGGGCCTTCAGGCAGCGTGCTGCGAAGGTGTTTTCTGGCAGGAAATCTGCGTCGAGCGACGTGGCAATCCAGCTGAATTTCTCCAGCGTCACCGCTTCACCGGCAGATAACGGCAGGCTGATATGTTGCAGTAACTGGCGGTTTTTCGACGAAAAACTGCTGCTGGCGCGGGCAGGAAACAGGCACTGGCTGGTGATGACCGCCTGCTGCTGGCCGTCTGTGGTCTGATAACCGCCTTGTAAAACGTTTTGATCGAAAACCCGCACTGAACATTCATTCAGATGCTGTCTGCCGCTGTTGGTGAGCGTTGCATCAATGCCGGTGCTCACGCACAAATGTGCATTCGCATCCAGCGCGGTAACAGTTAAACGGCTCGCCACCAGCGCCAGCGGAGAAAGCGCCACAAAACGACGGGTTTCGATTTTGAAACGCTGACCGGCGGGCGACTGCCAGACCAGTTCGCGATACAGCTCACCGTTCATGGTGCGCAGTTCACGCTGATAGGACAGCAGCGTGCCGGAAAGCAGCGATAAACTTTCGCCGTCCAGCTCAATGCGCATACCAATAATATCCGGCAGATTCACCAGTTCGGTGACTTCGGTCGTATTCGCACGGTGATAAAAACCCGCGACAAACATGCCCCGCTGTTGATCGGTATAGGCTTCTTCGTGACAGCCACGGATACCAATCCGGCCATTGCCGCAGGTATGCAGGCTGCCGTACTTATTCAGGCGATGTGGTGAAAACGGTGCTTCGGGCAGGATCTGAGGCTGAATCATAGATACACGCTCTCCCCCGACTCTGCCGACTGATAGACAGCCGCCACCAGTTGCTGGATCCGGTATCCCTGTTCCGCGTCTGCCAGACTCACCGTTTCCCCGCGAACCGCCGCCACAAACGCCTGAACGCTGCGAACATGGCGCTGATCGTCGGCAACCTCCCGGTGGAATAACCTCACCAGTTCACCCTTTTCATCGGTATACACCTGGGCAGGAAACAGTGTGGCACCGGCCTTATCACCGCAAAACTCAACATTCATCACCGATTGCGGCTGAATATTCAGCGCAAACGCCGTTTCCAGACGCAGCAACCCGCCGTTGCAGAACTCAATCGCGGCAAATACTGAATCTTCCACGCTGTATTTCTGCGGATCCCAGCTTCCGAATTGCCCTTCACTTTTGCGGTTACCGATTTTCTGAAACATCTGCGCGGTGACTTTGCGCACCGCCGGAAAGCCGAGCACGTACATGGCGGCATCCAGCATATGAATGCCGATGTCGATCAGCGGTCCGCCGCCGGACTGCGTTTTATCCGTGAAATTGCCCCAGCCGGGCACGCCGCAGCGGCGCAGGGCGCGCGCGGTGGTGACATAAACCTCACCCAGTTCTCCCACTGCGACTTTCTGGCGTAAAATGCGCGCATCTTCGGCGAAACGGTGATGAAAGTCATAGGCCAGAAGCCGGCCAGCCTGTTCCGCCGCCTGCCACATTTCCAGCGCCTGCGCGGCGGTCATGGCAGGCGGTTTTTCACAGAACACATGACAGCCGTGCTGCAATGCCGTGATCACTTGCTGATGATGGAAAAGGTTGGGCGTACAGATGCTGACGATGTCGGGCCGTTCAGCCTCCAGCATCTCTTCCAGTGAGGTAAAGGCACGGGCGATACCGTTGCGCCCGGCAAATGCCTGAGCGCGCGCCGTATCGCAATCCACCACCGCGACCAGTTCAAGCCCCGGAAGCTGGCGGTAACAGGCTACATGGACCTTTTCCGCCACCTGACCCGCCCCCACCAGCGCCACTTTCAGCGTTCCTGCCGGTTTCGTTATAAATTCCATTTCGCGGCCTGTCAGTCAGAGTAAATTGCGAAGATAAGTCAGTGAATCCTGATAAGCCTGGGTCGGATTTTCTGCCCGCACGCGGCATTCGTAGACGATATAGCCGTCGTAGCCATCTTCTTTCAGTTGCTCAAACGCAGAGCCAAAATCAATGCTTCCGCTGCCCGGCTGGTAACGATGATTGTCAGCAATATGTACATGGCCGAGCAGATCGCGTTGCTGATGGAACGCAGCGCTGAGGCAATCCTCCTCAATACTCATATGGTAAAAATCACCGATAATTTTGACGTGCTCAAGCGCGCCCTCTTCGATATAACGGCGTGCCTCCGCCAGCGTGTTTATCATGTGATCCTGATAACGGTTCAGCGGCTCCAGATACACCGTTGTGCCGGTGCGTCTGGCGACATTTTCCAGCTCCCGCAAGGATGCGCTGACCGCCAGACGGTCGCCCGCCTGACTGCGCGGTGAGGTCATCGGCGGCAGACGGTAGGTAAACATTCCCCAGGCGGCGGGCACGATAATCCCTTTACCGCCGACCTGCGAAAGGGCTTCCAGAATCGCAGTGATTTGCTGCAATCCGTTCAGACGACGCTCCTCGATGAAATCACCGATCCAACCCTCATAGCCGCCGCAGGCGGTGATCACTGGCAGGCCGGTTTGGGCGATAGCGGCTTTCACTTCGTCGAGATGATTTACCAGCAATTTGCCGTCAATTTCAAAACCGTCGAAACCCATTGCCTTGATAAATTTGAATTTCTCCAGAATATTTTCCGGGAAGAATGCCTGATTTTGTGTACCGATTTTCATGTCTAAGTCCTTTTAGAAAGTGATGCCGAGCTTGATGCTCTGATCAGGATGTTGATCGACGTATTTCATGTAGCTCTCCGCGCTGTTGCTGAACGTGACCACCGGATCGATCAGGTCTTCGCAGTTCAGGTAGCCGTTCATCAGCAGTTCCCAGCAGGAGTCTTCGATGCGTTTACGGCTCCAGCGGGGATAATCGGGATTGGGTTCGCTGCATGCGCGGGAAAAGACGATTTTGGCATTGTTAAAGTGGGCTTCCCGCCCGAGGTTAAAGCCTTCGGCAAAGGGTTTGGCAAAGGCGACATAAGAAATTGTGCCGCCGTAAGCGATACCCCGCAGCGCCGCCTGCAATGCCTGGGCATTGCCGCTGGTTTCGATGATGACGTCCGCACCCTGTTTGCCGGTGAGTTTTTTGATCTCCAGCCCGATGTCAGTACCGATCGGGTTAAACACGGCATCCGCGCCGTTTTTCAGCGCAATTTCCCCGCGTTTTTCCAGCGGATCGACGCCAATCACGATGCTGGCACCGGCCTTTTTCGCCAGTTGCACAGCGATTTGACCGATCGCCCCCAGCCCGACAATCACCACGAAATCGCCGACACGGACATTGCCGTCACGCACACCACTCATGGCGAACTGCGCCGGGTCATAACAGACGGCGTTTTTCCATGAGGCACCGGCGGGCATTTTGCGCAATTTGTAATTGTTCACGGCGTTGACGATCACCGTTTCGCTCAGCGGTCCGTAAGTACAGACATCATCACCCAGCGCGTAATCCGTCACCTCGCAGCCCTTTTCGCAAACGGTGCCCACCACCATGTTGCCGAGCTGGAATTCGCCGAACACGATACCGCGCGGCGCATCCGCCGGACGGGGGACAAACATGCCCCATTCAGCCGAAAACTCCTCGTCGATAAACGGGCTGACGCCGCGAAAATCTACCACTTCGGTACCGTGTTTCGGTGCGCCAAATTTCACGCGAATTTTGACTTCATATGCCGCGACCGGGCGGTCCTCATAATCCATCAGTTCAGCCACACGCGGCTGGGTTGCGACCAGTTTTTTCATCGGATATTCCTTCATCTTTAATCAGTCAATATGCGTTTTAACGTCAGCCTTTTACGCCGCCGTCAGTAAGATTGCCTTTGATAAACCGCTCCGAAAGCGCGTACATCAGGACAACCGGCAGCGCGGTCACCAGTGAGGCGGCCATCATTCTTCCCCAGACATAATCCGGTGTGCTGAACAACGTGTTCAGGCCGACAGGCAGGGTGAAATTGGCAGAGCTGGAGAGGAAAATGGAGGCGAAGAGATAGTCATTCCACGCCACCATAAAGCAGTACACAAACACCGAAATGATGCCGGAGATCGCCAGCGGTACGGTGATGTAGAAAATGATTTGCAGCCGGTTGAGGCCGTCCATCATCGCCGCTTCTTCAATGTCGTGAGGAATGGTGTCGAAGTAACTTTTCAGCATAAACACGGCCGTCGGCAAGGTCTGAACCACCATGGTGATCACCAGCGCGGTAGTGGTGTCATACAGGCCCAGCGCCGAAATAATCTTGAACAGCGGCACCACCAGCAAAATGCCGGAAAACATGTAGACGGTATAAAAGCTGGCGTTGATGGTGACGCGCCCTTTAAAACGCAGCCGTGACAACGCATAAGCGCCCAGGATGCCGAAAAACACAGCGATCACGGACGCCAGTACCGACACGGTCAGGCTGTTTTTGAAGTAACTGAGGAACGGGAAAATCTGCGGATTGAAAATATCCACGTAATGATGGAAATCCCACTCCTGCGGGAACAGCGTCGGATGGCGGGAAATCGCCTCTTTACTGCTTTTGAACGAGGTCATCAGCATGATGAAAAAAGGAAATAACATCGCGCCAAGGAAAATCAGCAGGCTGGCATAAAAGCCCGCTTTGCGCAGGATCTTGCGGTTAGTTGCTGCCATTGATATTCACCCGTTTTCTGGCAAGAAGGATCACGATAAAGATCAGGGCAAACAGCACCATGGATATGGCGGCGGCTTTACCTAAATCGTTAAAGGCGAAGGCGGTTTTATAGAGATACACACCCAGAATATTGACCTTGTTGGTCAGCAGGTAGACGTCGGCAAACATGTAGAACATCCAGATCGCGCGCAGCGTGACCACCGTTGCCAGTACCGGCATGATGGCGGGCAGCGTGACGATGCGGAATTTCTGCCAGGCATTGGCGCCATCCATGCCTGCGGCTTCGTACAGGGATTTATCGACGGTCTGCAAAATCGCCAGAAACGAAATAAAGGCGTAGGGGAAGTAACGCCAGATGGCGAACAACACCACCAGCACGAAGCTGCTGACCGGATTGTCGAACCACAGCGGGGCATCGCTGAACAAATGCAGCATGTCAGCACCGATCACATTCACAATGCCGTAGCCGTTGTTGAACATGTATTTCCAGGCAAATACCAGCGAAATGGAAGGCGTGACATAGGACAAAATCACCAGCGAACGCGCCGTTTTGCGAAAGCGGAACTCACGGTTAAAAAACAACGCGACGCCCAGCCCCAGCCCGGTACTGCCCGCGACGACCAGTGCGGTGTACCAGAACGTCACCCACAACGAGTGATAAAAGCCCGGATCGCTGAGAATGCTGATGTAGTTATCCAGCCCGACAAACCGGTTATCAATACGCGGATTCAGCGGGATTTGCAGAAAGCTGATCTGGATATTCGACAACATCGGATACGCCACCAGCAGCCCCAGCAAAAAGATGCTGGGGGCGAGCAGAAGCAGCGCAAAACGACCGTCAGAATGGTTAAATTTACGTGATTTCATGATCTTCCCTGACAATTCAGGCTCCTCCGTTTAGCGTTTTTGCATCAGTGCTTCGATACGCTTTTGCCCTTCCGCCAGTGACTGCTGCGGATCCTTCTTCCCGACGGTCACGCCATTGAGCATTTCGCTGAGCACGGCAGAGCCTGTGATATCGCCCATTGCTGCGAAGTTTTTCTCCCCGACGGAACCGAACACCTGCACGTTGGCAAACTCGTTCACCAGCATTTGCGGCAGCGAGCCAAATGCCTTGATCACCGGATTGTTTTGCCAGGTGGCATTGCCGGTCACGCCTTGGGTCACCGGCAATGCGGCACCCGGCGACATCAGCACCCAGGCTGTCGCGTTATCCGGTTTTTCGAGGAAGCTCACCCACCGTTCGGCGGCCTCACGTTCAGGCGTA
Organism: Rahnella sp. CG8; assembly: GCF_023701875.1. Classification (NCBI taxonomy): domain Bacteria; kingdom Pseudomonadati; phylum Pseudomonadota; class Gammaproteobacteria; order Enterobacterales; family Yersiniaceae; genus Rahnella; species Rahnella sp. CG8. The sequence goes on along the minus strand of NZ_JABAED010000025.1, from coordinate 63,253 downwards.
TCCAGGCCGTTGGAGATGGTCAGTGAGGTGATGGTGCCGTAAACGGCTTTGGATTTTTCAGTCGGCACGGCAAAACCAAGGTCACCGGCTTTGCCTTCGCTGTACACCGCAGGAAGAATATAAGTGGAGTAAATCGCCATCGGCACCGTGCCGTTCATAAAGGCGTCTTTGATTTCCATGACGTCATTGGAACCGGGCATCGAGAAGGTGGCGAGCTGACGGTAATAATCCAGCGCCTGCTGCATTTCCGGCGTGTTAACCGTGATTTGCCCCTGAGCATTCAATACGTTGGCATCGTTGGAAAGCGCAAACTGCGAGAAAGCCTGTTCGGTCAGAACACTTTCGGCGGTCGGTAACGCAATGCCGTATTTTTTCCGCGCGGGCTGATTAAATGCCGTGGCAATGCGGGTGACATCCTGCCAGTTTTGCGGCGCAGAGAATCCGGCGTCAGCCAGTTGTGATTTGTTGTACCAGATCCCCTGTATCCAGCCGTGGATCGGTACGCCGGTGTAATTCTCGCCTTCTTCCGTGCGCACGATGCGCAATACGCCGGGATAAAACTGATCAGCACCTATGCCGTCGATCACCTGCCTGATGGCATCGCGGTCGATCAGCTGTTCCTGATCCATCACTTTGGCGTAATCGTGACTGACTTCAATCACGGCTGGCAGTGCGCCGGTACGGGCCAGCGTAATCACTTTGGTGTTGTAGGCATCTTCTTCCACCGGCACCGGTTTAATGGTGATCTGCGGATTTTCCTGTTCAAATTTCGCAATCAGCTGATTAATGACCACCTGACGTTCCTGCTCGACCGAAGAATGCATAAACTCAATGGTGACCTGTCTCTCTTTGGCGTCCTCACAGGCCGATAAACATAATGCGGATAATAATAACGGAGTTATAAGGATATATTTTCTTTTCATTTTTATATTCATGAACATCTCCTTTGCTAATTTATAGCCAGCCGAAATCACTGGCCTGTGAAATATCACACCCTTTAAATACAAAAAAAATAACGGAACATCTTAATTAATGGCGTAACCAGATATACTGATAAGGCTTTAATGTTATTTCCCCGTCACATTTCAGTGAATGATTATAAGGTAAGACCTGATAATCCCCCGAAGGGAGCGTTACCTGAATATTGTTAGCGGAAAGGTTAAACAGACACACTATTTCCTGGTTTCCCTGCCCCCGGATAAAGGCAAACACACTTTCATGACATTCTATGACCCGCATCGGCGCGGAAGGATGAAATGCCGCCTGTTCAGTTCGGCAGATAATTAATTTCTTCAGTTCACCAAATACCCGCGCACGTAATGAATCAGGTTCAGATAATATCTGTCCAATTTCCGTGACATCATATTTCTGCCGGTTAATTGCCCGGTTATGCCCGGCGTTCTCAACCCCCTGAATATCGTTACGCGAACCCAGAATACTTTGGATATACACCGCAGGAACACCGGGGAATGCCAGCAAAATAGCGTGCGCCAGCATGAAGCGTTGCAGACGGATATCGTCGTCGTCCGACTGCCGGTTCAGCGCATCCATATAGGTGACGTTGACTTCATACGGGCTGGTGCTGCCATCCGGATTATTTTTATACGACACCCTCGCGCCTTCCTGTTGCAGCGCATCCACCAGCCTGAGGATCTCTGATTCCGGCAGTAATCCGCGCAACGGGTTCAGGCCAATGCCATCATGCGAAGCAAGAAAATTAAAGAAGGTGGTGGCGGGTGTGCAGGCATCCAGACCGGCGGCCCAGCGTTTCAGCGTTTCCCCGTTTTCACTGTGAATGGCATGCAGAACCAGCGGCGGCAGCGGGAACTGATAGACCATCTGCGCCTCATCAAACCCGTTACCAAAGTAACTGATGTTGTCCTGATGCGGCACATTGGTTTCGGTAATAATCACAGTACCGGGTGAAACATACTCCACCACGGCGCGGAATAGCTTCACCAGTAAATGTGTTTTGGGCAGATGAATACAGGAGGTGCCGGGTTCCTTCCACATGTAACCCACAGCATCAAGACGCACATATTCAGCGCCTTCCGACAGGTATTTCAGTAACACGTCCAGCATGTCGCGCAGTACGTCAGGATGCGCAAAATTCAGGTCGATCTGATCCGCGCTGAAGGTGGTCCAGACATGACGGGTTTCGCCATTTTCAAAGCGGAAAGGCGTTAACAGCGGCGATCTGCGGGGACGGGTCACGGCAGATAAATCACTATTTTCGTTCAGGCTAATAAAATAGTTTTCATATTTCGAATTGCCCGCCAGATATTGTTTAAACCATTCACTGCTCGCGGAAATATGATTACAGACATAATCAAACATCAGCCTTGAAGACTGGCCAAGCTTACGGATATCTTTCCAGTCCCCCGCCAGTGGATTGACCTGCTGATAATCAATCACCGAGAAACCATCATCCGACGAATAAGGATAAAAAGGCAGAAGGTGAACAATATTAAAAACATCCGCCAGATGCTGCTGATAAAAACTATCAAATACTGAAAGTGTTTTTTCTGCTTTGTTCGTGAACTGATCTGCATAGGTGATCAATACCACATCTTTTTCATCCCATCCCTGTTTGGCCGTATAGGTAATCTGATTTCTGGCAACCTCAATGCGTGTAATCAGATCATCTAAGAATACCGCTGACAATTTCCCTGCATATATCTGTTTCAGTAATCCCTGAATAGCGTCCATGATTTTCCTTTTTCCCTTTCCCTTTTTGTGGGACCGCTCCCACGGAATCGGAAATTACTCCTGCGTCCGGAGGTTGTCAACGAGGCAAACAGGCGGAAGGAATCAATAGAGTGGGAAACGCGGAATTATTATTGCAATCTGTGAGCAGATTCAAAATAAGCGGGGTACGCGAATGAAGGACAAAAAAGCAGGGACTATCCCTGCTCATCCATCTTCTGCACTAGCTTCTTCTCGACCTCAAACGGATCGATGCCACGCAATTGCAGGCGGCGGAAGCGAATGATATTAAAACCGTTCATGACCAGAAAACTGCCTTCGATAAGTGAACCGCCAATCGAGCCAAGCCAGATGTTGTGTGCCACCCAGCAGCAGGTTGAGCACCACATAATGCACCGGGTTGTCAGCCCGCTGGTGCGGAACAGCGCCCAGGTACTGACAACTGTCGCACCGACCGGTAAGAGTTCCATCCAGTGATGGGCGCGGCTTAGCCCCAGCACCAGGGTCAGGACGATGAAAATTACCATAATCAAGTGGTTACGGGTACGCAGGGAAATCAGTGTGCGCAGAGAATTCAGTAAGGCGCTCATGCCAGCGGGCGCGGCACCCATCATCAGAAAATGCACGCCGATAATGGCGCTGTAGGCAGAAAGCTGTTGTTTGAAACGGCGGTCGCTGCGGTTGAAAAACATCGTGATGCCGACCATGAAGGCCACAACACCAACTGACTGGGCAAACCAGTAATACGTCATTTGTCAGGAGTCTCATACGTGGGGGTCTTGCGCTGCAAAAGCAAACGGCGTTCCATAACTGAAACGCCGTTTCATCCTAACGATAAACCTGACCGGTTACAATGTGACACCGCTTTTAAAAATGGCTAATTCGCGGAAATCATTGAGTTCGTTTTTGGCTTTGCGGCCATCGGCGATCGCCACGATCAGATCCACAAATTCACCCAGCAACTGATCCATACTGACATCGTGGATCAGGCGTCCGGCATCGAAATCGATCCAGTGCGGTTTTTTCGTGGCCAGTTCGCTGTTGGTTGCCAGTTTCACTGTCGGCACAAAACCGCCGTAAGGCGTGCCGCGTCCGGTACTGAACAGCACCATATGACAGCCCGCACCTGCCAGCGCACTGGTGGCGACGGCGTCGTTACCCGGCGCACTCAGCAGGTTCAGCCCCGGCGTAGTCAGGCGTTCGCCGTATTTCAGCACGTCCATTACCGGGCTTTGGCCGGCTTTTTGTGTACAGCCCAGCGATTTTTCTTCCAGCGTAGTGATGCCACCGGCTTTGTTACCCGGAGACGGGTTCTCGTAAATCGGCTGATTATGTTCGATGAAGTACTGTTTGAAATCATTCACCATGTGAACGGTTTTTTCAAACGTACTTTCATCGCGACAACGGCTCATCAGAATACGTTCTGCGCCAAACATTTCAGGCACTTCGGTCAGCACGGAAGTGCCGCCGTTGGCGATCACGTAGTCGGAGAAACGCCCCAGCAGCGGGTTAGCGGTGATACCCGATAAACCATCAGAGCCACCACATTCCAGACCGAATTTCAGTTCGCTGAGTTTACCGGCAACGCGTTTATCGTCACGCATTACAGCATACAGTTCGCGCAGGCGTTCCAGACCGGCTTCCACTTCGTCGTCGAACTTTTGCAGCGTCATGAAACGCACGCGCTCTTCGTCCACTTCGCCCAGCGTTTCACGGAACACGTCCACCTGATTGTTTTCACAACCAAGGCCGATCACCAGCACCGCACCCGCATTCGGATGGCGTACCATATTTTGCAGCATAGTACGGGTGTTCACATGATCGTCACCCAGTTGCGAACAACCGAACGGATGCGTGAACAGGTAAACGCCGTCGGTACCCTCCGCGTCATTGGTTTCTTTCAGGAAACGTGTCTGGATCTGGCGGGCTATCCCGTTGACGCAACCAACGGTCGGGATCAACCACAGCTCGTTACGGATCCCCACCTGACCATTTTTACGACGGAAGATCTGCACATCGCGATCCGCCATCTGTTCCGGCAGGCTGGCGAAATCCGGCTGATACTGGTATTCGTCCAGATCACTCAGGTTAGTTTTGCCGTTTTGCGAATGAATATGCACACCCGGCTCAATCGCCGTCAGCGCATGCCCGATCGGCAGGCCGTATTTAACAATGTTCTCCCCCGCCGCAATCTGGCGAAGGGCAAACTTGTGGCCACGGGCAACCGGCTGAGCCAACACGACGGTGTGACCGCCTGCTTCGACCTGCTCGCCCGCGTCGATATCGCGCAACGCGACGGCGACGTTATCAGCGGTATGAATTTGAATGATACTTTGCATAGTTGCTCTCTTAGCTGTAAGCCGCCAACGCGTCACGCATGCCAAGGTCTTCAATCGACTGCAATTGTTCGGTCACTTTTGCAGTCAGACCCGGCACGGTATTCAGGTCACGTCCCCAGTGTTCTTCATCCGCCAGCACAGTTTCGACCAGCCCGGCCAACGGCAGGCTGCCATTACGCACGTTACCCCACAGTTCGGAGAAACGGCTCAACCAGTGTGCATCGTCCTGCAGCGGATAAATTTCACCGTTACGTTCACCACGGTAAAACGCCAGCAAGGCTGCCAGTGCAAAGGTCAGGCGCGGAGGCAGAAGCTGATTCTTTTCCTGGCTCGCCAGCAGTTGCGGCAGAATGCGGGTGCGGTATTTGGTCATGCCGTTCAGGGCAATCGACAGCAGCTGATGCTGAATGAACGGGTTGCGGAAACGGCTGAGTACCGCCTGGGCAAAGGACGTCAGTTCATCCTGTGGCAAATCCAGCACCGGCGAGATTTCCTCAGCGATCGCCAGTTCGACAAAGCGGCTGATTTGCGCATCATTCATGGATTCGCCAACGGTGTTCAGCCCTGACAGGAAGGCCACCGGCACCAGCGCGGTGTGTGCGCCGTTAAGGATCGCCACTTTGCGTTCTTTATACGGTTTGATGTCGTCAACCAGACGGATATTCAGCGGCAGCTTGTCCAGACGCAGTTCCTGCGCGAGACTTTTTGGCCCCTGAATGACGAATAAATAGAAGTGTTCGGCACTGTCGAAGAAGCTGTCCTGATAACCCAGTTCTTCCTGCAGGCTGTCGACTTCACTGCGCGGATAACCGGTAACGATGCGGTCAACCAGCGTTGAACAGAAGGTGTTGCTGTTTTTCAGCCACTGGGTGAATGCCGCTGGCAATGCCCAAAGTTGTGCGTAACGCAGCACCAGTTCCTGCAACGCTTCACCGTTGTAGTCGATCAGTTCGCATGGCAGCAGAACCCAGCCTTTATCAGCCGCGCCAGAGAAATGGTTGAAACGCTCGAACAGCAACCGGGTCAGTTTAGCCGGGAAGCTGGCCGGAGGCGTATCGTCCGGACGGTCGCTTTCGACATAGCTGATACCGGCTTCGGTCGTGTTAGAAAACACGAAGCGGATATTCGGGTCACGGGCCAGCGCCAGATACTCATCAAACTGGTGATAGATATTAATTTCGCGGTTAACGGAGCGGATGATCCGGGTATCACGCACCGTTTCCCCCTGCTCGTTCAGACCGCTGATGATGGTGGTGTACAGACCATCCTGCGTGCTGAGTGAAGGCGGAAAGTCAGTGTCAATCGGACGAACAACCACGATCCCGGCATCCAGATCGGTATGTTCATTCAGCAGGTCGATTTGCCAGTCGACAAACGCCCGCAGGAAATTACCTTCACCGAATTGAATAATTTTGTCCGGATGTTGACGGCCAGGGAAGTCACGGCGATTTAACCTTTGCATCTCACATTCACCTTAATTTGCTCAGACTCCGGTCTTTGAGGGCGGGAAAATTGCCCTATGGCCGTCGTTATCTGTTGGGATAGTTGTTTGTTATTTCAATGTTTATTTCAGGAGCGCAGGAACCTGCGCTCCGTCGTGCTACTCAGTTCAAGCCGATCAGTTCAGTTCAATCTGGAAATACTGTTTCGCATTATCGAAGCAGATGTTTTTCACCATGCTGCCCAGCAGTTCGATATCTGCCGGTGCTTCGCCCTCTTCCACCCAGCGACCAATCATCTGGCACAGAATGCGACGGAAATATTCATGACGCGTATAGGACAGGAAACTGCGGCTGTCAGTCAGCATGCCGACGAAACGGCTGAGTAAGCCGAGGTTGGCGAGCTGTGTCATCTGACGTTGCATGCCGTCTTTCTGGTCGTTAAACCACCAGCCGGAACCAAACTGCATTTTGCCCGGCATCCCTTCACCCTGGAAGTTACCGACCATGGTGCCGATCACTTCGTTATCACGCGGGTTCAGGCAGTACAGAATGGTTTTTGGCAGGCCACCGGCCAGACCTTGCGCGCCCAGCAATTTGGACAGCGGCTCGGCCAGTGGCTGGTCGTTAATGGAGTCGAAACCAACGTCTGCGCCAATCAGCTGGAACATACGGGTGTTGTTATTACGCAGCGCGCCAATGTGATACTGCTGTACCCATTCACGACGTTGATATTCAGAAGCCAGATACAGCAGAACGCCGGTTTTGAACTGAGCAATTTCTTGCGCAGTTGGCGTTTCACCGCTCAGACGACGGGACAGAATGCCGTCCAGCGTCGCATCATCCGCTTCGCCGTAAACCACTACATCCAGCGCGTGGTCTGACACTTTGCAGCCGTGCGCCGCAAAGTGATCCATACGTTTTTTCAGGGCATCACGCAGATCGCTGAAACGGGTAATGGAGACATCCGCCGCGGCTTCGAGTTTCTTCATGTAATCGACGAAGGTTGCCGCTTCAATGTTGAAGGCTTTATCCGGGCGCCAGCTTGGCAGCACTTTGACATCAAAGCCGGAGTCTTGTGCCACCGCTTTATGATGTTCCAGAGAATCAATCGGGTCATCGGTAGTGCCGACCATTTTGACGTTCATCTGTTTCATGATGCCGCGGGCAGAGAATGCATCCTGCGCCAGCAATTCATTACCGCGCTCCCAGATTTCGCCCGCGGTAGACGGGGAAAGCAGTTTACCGGTGATGCCAAACGGACGGCGCAGCTCAAGGTGCGTCCAGTGGTACAGCGGGTTACCGATCGTGTGAGGAACCGTTGCAGCCCAGGCGTCAAATTTCTCGCGGTCGCTGGCATCGCCGGTACACATCCGCTCAGGCACACCGTTGGTACGCATCGCGCGCCATTTGTAGTGATCGCCTTTCAGCCAAATGTCATACAGGTTTTTGAATTTATAGTCCTGCGCAATCAGCTCAGGTGGCAAATGGCAGTGGTAGTCAAAAATTGGCTCATCTTTCGCGTAGTCGTGATACAGGCGACGTGCGAATTCTGTGTCGAGAAGGAAGTCTTCCGTTAAAAACTGCGCCATCTTAGGTTCCTCATCATGAATTCTGTAGAGTTGTCACTCAATGGTGCGAAGTTATCACACCAATTTAAGCTATCGTCCAGTACTTTTTAATGCACCAAAGCCATTAAAATGACTGATTTCATTCCAAAAAAACAAACTAATTCTCTGTAAAATAATGACTTTAGCGTCATCAGCTGCTGGTGCTTATTATCCTCACAATTAGAGTGTCATTTTGTGATGTCACTCAAACTTTAAATCTGTATGACAAGTTATTTCGTACCAAATGTGACAAAACCTAAAAAGTGCGCGCCGGCTTGCGGACATTCAACCGGGCTTCGGCCTCATTATCCTCTTCCCACGCCAGCAGGGCTTATGTAATCCATTTGCCCTTCAGGCGGCCTGCATCGGTCAATTTTTACCAGATAACAGTGTTCATTAACTGTTCACGATAAATGTGATCATTTCGTGAAGTTGTCACACCAATTACGTTTCATTTTTCAGGCTGTCATTGTTAAGCATTGACAGAAAAGTGTGAACCGGATCAATCAAAATACAGTTTTCATTGTAAAATCAAGTAAATAACCGTGAATTTAAAAAAGTTAAGTAACCACACAATATAAATGTGGTTTTGTGATGTCATTCAAATTTTAAATCTGTATGACAAGTTATCTTTGCATCGCCCGGACAAGAGCGTCAGAGATTACCTGCCACGTCCTTTCGCTGTTGTCCGGGCAAAACACTTCCCGGGTGCAGTCAGCCCCATGGCGAAGCAGTAATTCTGGTGTTCAGGACGTTCATCGGACCCTTACGCACAGATAACAATAACGCAGTGCGTAATAACACGGGCAGCTCCCAGTGAAATCATCTGGCGGCAACGTTCCCGAAAACACTTTAAGGAAAGCCAGAACCCCCACGCTTGTTCAGGTGGTGCGAAATACGCCCTGACAGCCTGATGTTGTCATCGCCGGATTATTTACTGGGAGAGAGTTAAATGGGTAAGATTAAAGGGTTACGCTGGTACATGATCGCACTCGTCACCTGCGGCACTGTATTAGGTTATTTGACACGTAACGCCATTGCGGCTGCAGCGCCAACGCTGATGAGCCAGTTAAACATCACCACACAGCAATATTCCTATATTATCGCCGCCTATTCCGCCTGCTACACCCTGATGCAGCCGGTCGCCGGTTACGTTCTCGACGTCATGGGCACCAAAGTCGGTTACGCGATGTTCGCTATTATGTGGGCCATCTTCTGTATGGCGACGGCGCTGGCAAGTAGCTGGGGTGGCCTGGCCATCGCCCGCGGTGCAGTCGGTATGGCAGAAGCGGCCATGATCCCTGCCGGCCTCAAAGCCAGCAGCGAATGGTTCCCGGCAAAAGAACGTTCTATTGCCGTCGGTTACTTCAACGTGGGTTCATCTATTGGCGGCATGATTGCGCCGCCGCTGGTCGTCTGGTGCATCGTGATGCATAGCTGGCAACTGGCCTTCATCATTACCGGCGTACTGAGCCTGATCTGGGCACTGAGCTGGCTGGTGTTCTATAAGCACCCTAAAGATCAGAAGAAACTCAGCGCAGAAGAACGCACCTACATTCTGGAAGGTCAGGAAGCACAGCATCAGACCAACAACGGCAAGAAAATGTCTGCCTGGCAGATCCTGCGTAACCGTCAGTTCTGGGGCATCGCGCTGCCACGTTTCCTGGCTGAACCCGCCTGGGGAACATTCAACGCCTGGATCCCGCTGTTCATGTTCAAAGTGTATGGTTTCAATCTGAAAGAAATCGCGATGTTTGCCTGGATGCCGATGCTGTTTGCCGACCTCGGCTGTATCCTGGGCGGCTATCTGCCACCGTTATTCCAGAAGTACTTCAAAGTTAATCTGATCGTTTCCCGTAAAATGGTTGTCACCATGGGGGCGGTTCTGATGATTGGCCCTGGCATGATCGGTTTGTTCACCAGCCCTTACGCCGCTATTGCTTTATTATGTGTAGGTGGTTTTGCTCACCAGTCACTGTCCGGCGCGCTGATCACTCTGTCATCTGATGTGTTCGGTCGTAACGAAGTGGCTACCGCCAACGGTCTGACCGGTATGGCGGCCTGGATGGCAAGTACCATGTTTGCACTGGTGGTCGGGGCGCTGGCCGATACCATCGGTTTCAGCCCGCTGTTCGCCGCCCTTGCCGTGTTCGATCTGCTCGGCGCCATCATTATCTGGACAGTCCTGCAGAACCGTTCTGCAGTAGAACCTGTCCCGGCTCCGCTGAAAACCGCAAAAGCCTAAACGTCTGTTCGTCAGCCCGGTAACTCTCTTTACCGGGCTTTGCATTTTTCTGACATTTCTCCCATGCCTTTCTGTCCGATGCACGGTGCATCAAACTTTCGTAAAACGTATACTGGCACTTGTATAATAAGTTCACAGGTCTGTCCGACACTCATTTCTTACAGGTTTCACTACTTTAAAGAGCACTCATATGGAATCCACAGACACCAGACGCCTATATCAACAACTGGCTGCCACGCTCAAGGAACGCATCGAAACAGGCTTGTATCCGGTTGGCGAAAAGCTGCCCGCTGAACGTCTGATTTCAGATGAAATGGATGTCAGTCGCACGGTCGTGCGTGAAGCGATTATCATGCTGGAAGTTGAAGGCTATGTGGAAGTCCGTAAAGGGTCGGGAATTCATGTGATGTCAAATCAGCAGCGCCACCTTGTTGTGCCCGATTGTGGCAGCGAGTTTGGCACTGCCGGTCCGTTTGAGCTGTTACAGGCACGTCAGCTGATTGAAAGTAACATCGCTGAATTCGCCGCCACACAGGTCACCAAGCAGGACATCATGCGTCTGATGGAAATTCAGGAGCATGCCCGCCAGGAAGACCGCTTCCGCGATTCAGAATGGGATTTAAAATTCCATGTGCAGGTCGCACAGGCCACGCAAAACAGTGCGCTGGCGACCATCGTTGAGAAGATGTGGAGCCAGCGTTTGCATAACCCTTACTGGCGCAAACTGCATGAGCACATTGATGAGAAGTCCATTGAGAGCTGGTGTGAAGAACACGATCTGATTTTAAAAGCGCTGATCCGCCGTGATCCCCACGCCGCCAAACTGGCAATGTGGCAGCATCTGGAAAACACCAAACAAATGCTTTTCCGCGCGACCAGCGATGATTTCGAGTTTAACGTAGACCGTTATCTTTATTCAGAAAACCCGGTAGTTCATCTCGACCCGCCGGTACTCAATTCTAAATAAATTCCCCTTAAGGCAGGTTTATTCTCCCAACCTGCCTTTTTCGTGCCTCTGCTTTGCCCCCGCCAATCCTGTCAGGCACTGTCGAGTAGTGTCAGCCAATGTAAAACCCTTTTCCATAACGTGCTTCAGACTTAAATGATCAGTCTCAACGCGCTATATTTACCTGTCTGAGTTATTGTTATTTTGTTACAGTTAGACCACTTTTTTTACCCGTCCATGCCGAGTGAAACAGGCCCGGAGACGCGTAAATCCCCGAAAAACTCATGACCAGAAAGCCCGCCAGGGAAGAGGCGACCTTATCAGCAAAACAGGCAGCGTCGAGACAAATTCTCCGCTGATGTCTTTCGCTGACCCACTGAAAATGATGGAGTTTTACAACACCGATGGAAATTATCAGTTCGCTTATCGATGCCCTCTGGCAACAAGATTATAAAACCCTGGCTAATCCCCAATTAGTCTGGGCGTTGTATCTGATTTTATTCATGATTATTTTTCTGGAAAACGGTTTGTTGCCTGCGGCTTTTTTGCCGGGCGACAGCCTGCTGATCCTTGTTGGCGTTTTGATCGCCAAAGATGCCATGAATTTCCCTTTAACCATTTTCCTGCTGACCACCGCAGCCAGCCTCGGTTGCTGGCTGAGTTACGCCCAGGGAAAATGGCTGGGCAACACCCGGATAGTACAAAGCTGGCTGGCGCATTTACCCGTGCATTATCATGAACGTGCACACGCGCTTTTCCATAAGCACGGTCTTTCCGCCTTGTTAGTCGGCCGTTTTCTGGCCTTTGTCCGCACCCTGCTGCCAACAATTGCCGGACTTTCAGGCCTGAACAATAGCCGTTTCCAGTTTTTCAACTGGGTGAGCGGATTGTTGTGGATCCTGATCCTGACCTCGCTGGGGTATTTTCTCGGTAAAACCCCGCTGTTCCTGAAATATGAAGATCAGGTGATGAACTGCCTGATGCTGCTCCCTGTTTTGCTGCTGGTCGGCGGCCTGATCGGTTCGATTGTCGTGCTGTGGCGCAAAAAACACGCTGACCGTCAAAATAAAGGCAAGAACGCATAATGAACCGAAGATTACTCAAACGTTCATTTATCTGGCCTCTGCTGCTCATGCTGCTGGCGGCGGCGACTATGATCGGGCTGGCGGTATCCCGTCTTCCGGCACCGACCAGTGCGCTGCAAATCCGTCCTGCCAGAGCGGGCGTCGCCTTACCCGATGGTTTTTATGTCTATCAGGGGCTGAGCCAGCGCGGTATTCACATCAAAAGCATTACGCCGCTCAATGATGCTTTGGTGGTACAACTCGACACCGCCTCACAACGCAAACTGGCGGAGACCGTATTGCAGGACATTTTGCCTGCCGGATTCGTTATCCAGTACTACGAACCTCAACATGCCACGACCTGGGGGTCGAAACTGGATCGTGAGCGTCTTAAGTTCGGATAAGACCATGCGCAGGATTTGTCTCATATCACCACATATTCAGCGGTAATATAATTTAGACGCTAGCATTCATAAAACTCATCAACAAATGGAATTAAGTGCACATTCGCTTAAACGTCAAAAGGAAAACCGATGATGAAAATCACTTTATCTGCCCTCACTCTTGTTCCTGCATTGCTGTTTACCACTGCCGCTTTTGCCGCACCTCAGCCGGAAAGTTGCGTGACTAAGCAACAGGAAATCCAGAAACAAATCGACGAAGCGCGGGCGCATAAAAACCAGAACCGCGTTGACGGTCTGGAGAAAGCGTTACGTGAAAATAAAGCGCACTGTACCGATGCAGGTCTGAAAGCAGAAAATCAGAAACGTGTTGAAGAGAAACGTGAAAAAGTTGCCGAACGTGAGCAAGAGTTGAAAGAGGTTCAGGCTAAAGGCGACCACGAAAAAATCATCAAGAAACAGCAAAAACTGGAAGAAGCGAAGTCTGAACTGAAAGAGGCTGAAGGCCATTAATCGCTTTTCAGACTGACAGATTTTGCCTCACGCCATAGCGGGTTTACAGCGATCTTGCCTTTTGAAACAGACAATTCGCATTTGCGATAACCCGAATATCCGCTATGTTAAAAGTTCGAATCAGTTAACGTATGGAGTGACTTACACATGGCTAGTAATACATCAGAACAACTGCGCGCTGAACTCAAGTCATTGGCGGATACTCTGGAAGAAGTTCTCCAGACCTCTACCGATAAGCCGAAAGCTGAACTCGATAAACTGCGTGGTAAAGCAGAATCCCTGCTCAAAGATACCCGCGAGCGTCTGAGTGATACAGGTGACAAGATTGCCTATCAGACCAAAGAAATCGCCGGTAAAGCTGACGATTACGTGCATGAAAAACCCTGGACGGGCGTCGGTATTGGTGCCGCGGTCGGTGTTGTGATTGGCGTTCTGTTAGCCCGCCGCTGATTATGGCTGAATCGATCAAACCTTCGCCACAAGGGCCGGGTAAGGGCCTGTTTGACATCGTTTCCCGCATTGCCACCGTGGTGGTGAGCATTGTGGAAACGCGTGTCCGGCTGGCTGTGGTTGAGCTGGAAGAGGAAAAGGCCAATATTTTCCAATTACTGCTTATGGCCGGTATTACCCTGATCTTTACTGCCTTTGGTCTTATGAGTTTGCTGGTTGTTTTATTCTGGGCCATTGACCCGGCCTATCGTCTTACGGCGATAGCAACAACGACCGGCGTGTTGCTGCTTCTGGCAGTGATCCTTGGCGCGATGACACTGGCGAAAGCCAAACGATCAACACTGCTTAGCCTCACCCGAAAGCAACTGGACGTCGATCGCGCTCTGCTGGAAAAGGATGACGAGCTATGAGCATTCCGAACCGTGCTATCGAAAAAGTCAGGTTGCTGCGCAAAATTGAGCGTCAGCGCGGCGAACTTTCTCAGGCCGGTTCTGACTGGCTGGATGCCACCGCGAAAGTGGATCACTACTGGATAAAACTGGTGGATATGCGTAAATATCTGGTCGTAGGCTCAAGCCTGATGGCTGTTTACGGTATCCGTCATCCCAGTGCAGTGGTTCGCTGGTCCCGGCGCGCTTTCGGTATCTGGGGAACGGTACGTCTGTTTCGCAAGACCATCGGCAACAAATAGCGTGATACCCATCCTGCAAAAAGGGCTGATTGAAAACAATCAGCCCTTTTCTTTTTGAATAACAATACGGTGGCTGTTCAATTTATTTGAACCATTCAGACAGATTTACTTGCTAACATAACTTATTCATCCGACTTATTATCTCGTCATCAACTGATGCGGTAACGGCAGGAAATATTTTCCGACCGGACCGGTAACACTTTTAGCTCAATTTGGGCGCACCACTTTCGGAGTCGAAGATGAACAAGTTACACGACACAGCTTTACTGGTTGCACGTATTCTGATGCCTATTCTGTTTATTGTTGCAGGTTGGGGCAAAATTAACGGTTACACCGCGACTGCGGGTTACATGGCTTCCATGGGCGTGCCAAGCTTCTTCCTGCCACTGACTATCTTGTTAGAGTTTGGCGGCGGTCTGGCAATCTTGTTCGGCTTCTTTACCCGTACCACCGCGCTGATCACCGCCATCTTCACTATCCTGACGGCGCTGATCTTCCACACTGATTTTGCACAGGGCGTGAACCAGATGATGTTCATGAAAAACCTGTCTATCGCGGGTGGATTCTTCGTCCTGTTTGCTTCCGGCCCTGGCGCATTCAGCATCGACCGCCTGATCAAGAAAAACTGGTAATTGCCCCGGCACCAGGGAGCAGCAACCACGCTATAATTAAATAAGACAATAAGTCAGACCTGCAGGGCGATGTGATTTATCACCTCGCCCTTTTTTATTACTTATCTGTAAATCTCCCCTAAATCATTCGGGTTGCATCACGGCGGCTCGAAGGATGAGGGGGAAGGAGGAAAAATGGGACAACTAGTGAATGGCGTTTGGCAGGACACCTGGTACGACACCAAGTCGACCGGCGGTCATTTCAAACGTTCAGCAGCGCAGTTTCGTAACTGGATAACGCCTGATGGGACGCCGGGCGAACACGGCGTTGGCGGCTTTACCGCAGAACGCGACCGTTATCATCTGTATGTTTCGCTGGCCTGCCCGTGGGCGCACCGCACCTTACTGATGCGTACGCTGAAAGGGCTGGAAGACATTATCCCGGTGTCTGTCGTGCACCCGCTGATGCTGGAACACGGCTGGACGTTCGGCACCGATTTCCCGGCCGCGACCGGTGATGATTTGTATCATCTGAATTACGCCTATGAAATCTATCTGCGCGCGCAGAACGATTACACCGGCCGCGTCACCGTGCCAATCCTGTGGGATAAAAAGCAGCAGACCATCGTCAGCAATGAATCCGCCGATATCATCCGCATGTTCAACAGCGCGTTTGATGCCGTGGGTGCCAAAGCCGGGGATTATTATCCCGAGGCGTTGCGTTCAGAGATTGATGAGATTAATGAGTGGGTGTATCCGCAAATCAATAATGGGGTGTATAAGGCGGGTTTTGCGACATCTCAGGAAGCCTACGATGAAGCGGTTGACGGTGTTTTTGCGGCACTGGAACGTGCCGAGGAATTACTGGGCAAACATCGCTATCTGGCCGGCAATCAGCTGACCGAGGCGGATCTGCGTTTGTGGACCACGCTGGTGCGTTTTGATCCCGTCTATGTCACACACTTTAAATGCGATCGCTACCGCATCAGCGACTACCCGAATCTGTACGGTTTCCTGCGCGATATCTACCAGATGCCGGGGATTCGCGACACGGTGAATTTCGCGCACATCCGTAATCACTATTTCCGCAGCCACGCGACCATCAATCCTTACGGGATTATTTCCACCGGACCGGCGCAGGATTTAGACTCTGAGCACGGCCGCGATAGCCGTTTTTGATTTCGTTCGGCTCCTTCCCCTTTCACACGGGGAAGGACACATTACTTCACGTCCCGCGTAGCCAGCAGCTTAGGGATTTCACGCAGGAACCAGGCTTTTGCCTCGCCCATGCTGTCACGGCGCCACGCCATAATAATGTCGATTTCACGGTTATATTCCGCGCTCACCACCCGCAATCGCCCTTCCTCGATATCTTTCTCGACCATCGGATAAGGCATCGTCGCCACGCCCAATCCCGCCAGCAAGGCTTTACGCTTCTCTTCGATGGTACTGACCGTCAGACGCTGCTGTTTATCCAGCAACTGAACGGTTAATACCGGGCGCTCACGGGCGGTATCCGCCACGGCAATCCCGCGGTATTTAACCCGGCTAACGTCAGACAGCGGCTCCGCTTCAAGATGGATCGGGTGATCCGGCGCGGCCACGTATATGCTGGCCAGCTTATACAGCTTGCGGCTGTTAATTTCGGTGGAAGAGCGGAAATGCATATCCGGCGCGATCACAATATCCGCCCGGCCTTGCTCGAGACGTTCCCACGCACCGGCCAGCACTTCGGTTAACAGAGACACCTGCGTATTGGCTTTCAGCGCCAGCTTTTCAATCAGCGGGAACAACTGCGCAGCGGGCGATAACGCTTCACACACGATGGTGATGTGCGTTTCCCAACCGCGGGCCAGTGCTTCGGCATCCACTGTCAGTTTATCTGCGGCTTCCAGCAATACTCGTCCACGTTCGAGCAACATCCGGCCAACATTGGTGAATTTTGTCCGATGACCTGAACGGTCAAATAACACCACATCCAGCTCTTCTTCAAGTTTCTGCATGGTGTAGCTCAATGCCGACGGGACGCGGCCCAGCTCATCGGCGGCAGCGGCGAAACTCCCCCTGCGGTCAATCGCATCCATGACCCGTAATGCTTCCAGTGTGAGTGCGCGATCCTTAGCCATTCTCTTCTCTTTCAGGAAATTTGAATATAGCGACCAGATTAACTGGCTAACAATCACACGTCCAGACGCTTACCATTTATACATCGAAATTTTTAAGAGAGGCGACCGCCATGATTACCAGCAGAACGGCAAAAGAGTGCGGTACCGCTGACTTTGGCTGGCTCCAGGCACGGTATACATTTTCCTTCGGCCATTACTTTGATCCCAAGCTGATGGGCTACGCTTCCCTGCGCGTCCTGAATCAGGAAGTGCTGGCACCGGGTGCCAGTTTCCAGCCGCGCACGTATCCGCGCGTGGATGTGCTGAATCTGGTGTTGCAGGGTTCGGCGGAATACCGCGACAGCGAAGGCAACAGCATGCAGGTCAGCGCCGGTGAAGCTGCGTTGCTGTCGACGCAGGCGAATGTCAGTTACAGCGAACTGAACACCAGCACCACCCAGCCCCTGACGCGAATGCAACTGTGGCTGGATGCCTGTCCTGAACACGAGAATCCGTTAACGCAGAAAATGGTACTGCCGGAGGCGACGCATTTCCTGCTGGCCTCACCGGACGGGGAAAAGGGCAGCCTGCAACTGCGGCAAAACGTGTGGATCCATCAACTGACACTGGCGGCGGGTGAAGCAATAACATTGCCGGTTCGCGGACCGCGCGCCTATCTGCAATCAATTCACGGTCAAATTGATGCGCAGGGTTCGGTCAGCCGCGAGCTACAAAAACTAGCCTGTGGCGATGGCGCGTTTATCCATCAGGAAAACAGCCTGACGGTTTCTGCCAGCACGCCATTACGGGCGCTGCTGATTGATATGCCGGTGTAGAACGTCCACTAAATCATTCAAATTGCAGGAAGGCGGCAAACGCATGAATCCCGATGAGCTTACTGAAGTAAGCGATTCGGGTGAGTAAGAGCAGCCAACGCGTCGGCAGTTTGAATGGTGACGGGGAAAAGGCGAAAGCCCGCGTAGTTAACACTACGCGGGCTTTCTGTTGACGAGGGAGTTGACCGTTAAGCCGGGTTCTGTCGTGGACAGTCATTCGTCTAGGCCAGCAATCGCTCACTGGCTCAAGCAGCCTACCCGGGTTCAGTACGGGCCGTACCATGTGAACCCCTATTTGGCCTTGCTCCGGGTGGAGTTTACCTTGCCACGAACTGTTGCCAGCCGCGCGGTGCGCTCTTACCGCACCCTTTCACCCTTACCTGATCCCGCTTGCGCGGGCCATCGGCGGTTTGCTCTCTGTTGCACTTGTCGTAAGCTCGCGCTTCCCAGGCGTTACCTGGCACCCTGCCCTATGGAGCCCGGACTTTCCTCCCCTCCTTCTGTCTCCCCCGAAAGGGACGGCAAAGAAGCGGCGACTGTCTGGTCAACTCCGCGGCGGATAATAGGGTATTACGCCCTATTTGTCACCCTCTTGCTCATCAAGCGCGTATTTATACAACGCATTCTTCTTCACACCGTGGATTTCGGCGGCCAGCGCGGCCGCTTTTTTGAGCGGCAGTTCTTTTTGCAGCAATGCCAGTGTGCGCAGGGCTTCCGCCGGTAAGGCTTCGGTATCGACCTTATGGCCTTCAACGATCAGCACCATTTCACCGCGCCGGCGCGTTTCGACTTCCTGCACCCATGCCAGCAGTTCACCCACCGGCGCACCGTGAATATTTTCCCAGGTTTTGGTCAGTTCACGCGCCAGTACGACATAACGATCTGGCCCCCAGACTTCGACCATATCCTGCAAACTGTCCAACAGGCGGTGCGTGGATTCATAGAAAATCAGCGTGCGGGGTTCTTCAATCAATGCCTGCAACGTATCTTTACGGGATTTGGTTTTGGCGGGCAGAAACCCTTCGTAACAGAAACGATCAGAGGGCAAACCGGCGGCACAAAGCGCGGTGATCGCCGCACAGGCACCGGGTAACGGTACCACGCGGATACCGGCTTCGCGGCAGCGACGCACAAGGTGATAGCCAGGATCATTGATCAGCGGCGTACCGGCATCCGAGACCAGCGCTATCGTCTGGCCTGCCTGCAATTTCGCCAGTAAATGCTCAGCTTTCTGCTGTTCATTATGATCATGCAGCGGGTACATTTTTGCCGTGATCGCGAAATGTTGCAGCAGCAATCCGGTATGGCGGGTATCTTCTGCAGCAATCAAATCTACACTGTTCAGTACGGCCAGCGCGCGTTGGGTTATATCTCCTAAATTGCCAATTGGCGTCGGTACGATATACAGCGTTGAGGCAGAAATATCTGCTTGATCGTCTTGATTCATTGTTTCATCCGGATTGCCGATTTAATATTGAGCATCTTAAAAAAACATCACTGGAAACTGAATGCCTTCCTCAATGACCTTTCGTACCCGTTCGGGACGTTTACTCCCTGCCATCATCGTGGCCATGCTTCTTGCCAGCTGTTCAGGTCAGGCGCCGCAGGCACCGACAGAAAGTGTCCAGGGTGCAGCGTCCGGCAGCTCTGACTATTATTTGCAGCAGGCGCAGCAAAGCGGTGATGATAACAAGGCTGACTGGCAATTGCTTGCAGTGCGTGCCCTGATACGCGAAGGCAAAGCGCCTCAGGCGGCGGAACAGCTGGCTAAAGTGCCGCAAAATCTGACGGCTGCCCAAACCGTCGAACAGCAACTGACCAGTGCAGAAGTGCAGGTTGCGCTGAAAAATTATCCGGCAGCAGCCACCAGTCTGAGCCAGTTGGATCCCCACGATCTGACCAACGATCAGAAAGCCCGTTATTATCAGGCGCAAATCGATGCCAGTCAGGGGCGCACCAGCCTTGGCGTGATCCGCGCCTATATCGCGCAGGAGCCGCTGGTACAAGGTCAGCCGCATCAGGACAACATTGACCGCACCTGGATGGCGCTGACGCAGATGTCCGCACAGGACGTCAACAGCATCGTGATCAATGCGGATGAAAATACGCTGCAGGGATGGCTGGATTTACTCAGCGTCTGGCAAAGCAACAAGCAGGATCCTGATTTACTGAAAGCCGGGATTAAAGACTGGCAGCGCCGTTATCCGGTGAATCCGGCAGCGAAAAGCCTGCCGACTCAGCTCAATAATGTGCTGACTTTCCAGCCTGCTTCAACCGGCAAAATTGCGCTGTTTCTGCCAATGAGCGGCCCGGCACAGGTTTACGGGAATGCCATTCAGCAGGGTTTTAATGCGGCAATGAGCGGTCAGGTCAGCCAGCCAGCGGCACAAACGGCACCGACCGATCCAAACGCACAATCTCAGACGCCGGCAGACCCGAACGCAGCCGTCAGTACATCTGCACCGGACGCCAGCGCGCAAAATACCGCGTCTCAAACCGATCCTTCCCAGGCTCAGCCTGCCGCAACCCCAGCCGCTGCGCCCGTGGCCAGCAGCAACGGGCAGGTGAAAGTGTATGATACCAATGGTCAGCCTCTGGCCGCGCTTCTGACGCAGGCTCAGCAGGATGGCGCAACGCTGGTTGTCGGCCCGCTGCTGAAAGATCAGGTGAACGCACTCGCTTCTGACCAGACGCCTCTGAATGTTTTAGCGCTCAATCAGCCAGAAACTGAGAAAAACAGCCCGAATATCTGTTACTTTGCGCTCTCGCCGGAAGACGAGGCACAGGATGCTGCGCGCCACATGTGGTCTGAGCAGAAACGTATGCCGCTGTTACTGGTGCCGCGTGGCAGCTTCGGCGACCGTATCGCGCAGGCTTTTGCTAACGAATGGCAGAAACTGGGCGGGCAAACCGTACTGAAACAAGGTCTCGGTTCCGCCGGTGAATTGCGTTCTTCTATTGGCAGCGGTATCCGCCTGACCGGTACGCCGGTCACCACCAGTGATGCAGCCGCGCCAGCACAAGCGCAGGGTGTCACAATTGGTGGCATTACCATCCCGGCGCCGCCGACAGATGCACAGATTACGCAAGGCAGTACCGGTGGCGCAGTGGATTCCGTCTACGTTGTTGCGACACAAAGTGAACTGACGCTGATTAAACCGATGCTGGATCTGGCCGTGAATGGCCGCGTGCATCCTTCAGTGTACGCCAGTTCGCGCAGCTATCAGGCAGGTGCCGGTCCGGATTACCGTCTCGAAATGGAAGGCGTGCAGTTTAGCGATATTCCTTTACTGGCAGGCGGTAACCCTGCGCTGATGCAGCAGGCAGCCGCGAAGTTTGGTAACGACTATTCGCTGGTTCGTCTCTATGCGATGGGGATCGATGCCTGGAATCTGGCAAATCATTTCTCCCAGATGCGCACATTGCCTGGCTTCCAGGTTTCCGGCAGCACCGGAGAATTGAGCGCCAATAGCAATTGCGTGATCCACCGTAAATTGCCATGGCTGCAATACCGTCAGGGTTCGCTGGTGCCAGTTTCTTCTTAAGAGAAAACTGAAACAGCTCAACAGAGATCGGAATTCTCAGCCATTACAGGTACAAGGACGTACTGATGAAGTCTTTTTTGTCAAAAACGCGGGCGTGCGGCGATAAATACGAAGCATTTGCACGACGCTATCTCGAAGAAGCCGGGTTAACCTTCGTGGCGGCCAATGTGGCCTGCCGTGCCGGTGAAATTGACATGATCATGCGTGACCAGCAAACCTGGGTGTTTGTTGAAGTCCGTTACCGGCGCAACGCCAGTTTTGGTGGTGCGGCGGCCAGCGTGACGATTCAAAAACAGCAGCGCCTGTTACGCGCTGCCTCTTTCTGGCTTGCAGGAAAGAACGCAAGCTTTGACACATCATCTTGCCGTTTTGATGTTTTTGCCATCACCGGCAGCCAGATAGAATGGCTGCGTGATGCCTTCAATGCGGAATAAATATTACGACGACTGACTGGACGAAAACCCGTGCTGGATAGAATCAAAGTCTGCTTTACAGAAAGTATCCAAACTCAGATTGCGGCGGCAGAAGCCTTGCCTGACGCGATTTCCCGCGCCGCGATGACGCTGGTGCAATCGCTGCTTAACGGCAATAAAATTCTGTGCTGCGGCAATGGCACCTCTGCGGCAAATGCGCAGCATTTTTCCGCCAGTCTGATTAATCGTTTTGAAACTGAACGTCCTAGCCTTCCTGCAATCTCATTATGTGCAGATAACATTGTGCTCACTGCGATTGCCAACGATCGACTGCATGAAGAAATTTATGCTAAACAGGTGCGCGCCTTAGGTCAGGCGGGTGATGTTCTGCTGGCCATTTCTACCCGCGGCAACAGCCGTGATATTGTCAAAGCCGTTGAAGCAGCGGTAACCCGTGATATGACCATTGTCGCATTAACAGGTTATGACGGCGGCGAGCTGGCGGGTTTACTGGGGCCTCATGATGTTGAGATCCGTATTCCCTCTCATCGCAGTGCCCGCATTCAGGAAATGCATATGCTCACAGTTAACTGTCTCTGTGACCTGATAGATAACACGCTGTTCCCACACCAGGACGATTAAGGAGATCCCATGAAGGCGAGTCCTCTCTTTGCTGTATTGTTAAGCGCCCTTCTGCTACAAGGCTGTGTCGCCGCTGCGGTAGTTGGTGCGGCTGGCGTCGCAACAAAAACAACGACTGACCCACGTACGGTCGGCACTCAGGTTGATGACAGCACGCTGGAAGCCCGTGTCTCTAATGCGGTGAGTAAAGATAAACAACTGAAAGACGAAGCCCGCATCGTGGCGACTGCGTATCAGGGTAAAGTCCTGTTAACCGGTCAGGCGCCGACGGCGGATATGGCTTCTCGCGCAAAACAAATTGCGATGGGTGTTGAAGGCGCAACGGAAGTGTACAACGAAATCCGTACCGGTAAGCCGGTCAGCATGGGCACAGCGTCAATGGATACGTGGATCACCACCAAAGTCCGTTCTCAGTTGCTGACCAGTGATTCGGTTAAATCATCTAACGTCAAAGTCACCACCGAAAACGGCGAAGTGTTCCTGCTGGGTCTGGTGACGCAGGAAGAAGGTAAGTCAGCGGCTGGGATAGCGGCTGGCGTGAGCGGCGTTAAACACGTCACCACGGCCTTTACTTACGTTAAATAGCTACGTGAAATAATTCAGTACGTTATAACCAAAAAGGACAGCTCAGGCTGTCCTTTTTTTACTGTAAACATCATCCGCTCTAATGCAGTTTATGCTCTTGCAGGAAAGACTCACCACCGAGCTGGCTCATCTGACGCAGGATCCATTGCTGACGGCGTATGACATACGCAGAAGGCGCATTCACCTTAAACAGATGCGGATTCGGCAACACTGCGGCCAGTAACGCGGCCTGAGACGCAGTCAGGCGGCTGGCCGGTTTATGGAAGAAATGCTGCGCAGCCTGCTCGACGCCAAAGACGCCATCACCAAACTCCGCGATATTCAGGTACACCGTCAGAATGCGACGTTTTGTCCATACGGTTTCAATACCCACGGTCAGCCCGGCCTCAAGCCCTTTACGCACCCAACTGCGCCCATCCCACAGAAACAGGTTTTTAGCGGTTTGCTGGGATAATGTCGAAGCACCACGCATTTTTCCGCCGTCTTTATCCAGCACCGACTGAATAGCATCGACATCAAATCCCCAATGAGTCGGGAATTTCTGATCTTCCGCCGCCATCACCGCGAGCGCCATTGGTGAGGAAATCTCACTCATTGGCACCCAGTCCGAATGTGCAACATAACCAAAATCACCGGTCAGCCACGCGGAAATCTGGCGCTCCACCATCACGGCAGAAAAAGGCACGGGTAAAAAAGAAAAAAGAAGAATGCCCGCTACCCATAAGCAGAGTAACAGTATCACTGCGCGTTTTAGCCATAACAGCGGCGTACGCAACAGGCCTTTTCGAGTAATTTTATTCATTTGGCGCTTTCCACAACACATCCGACCATCTAATCAATCTCAATAATAACCTGCAAGATCAGGCTAGCGAAATGCTGCACAATATTGCTAACAATTGAGCAATAACAATGAAACTTTTGCTTACATTCAGAACGAAAAATTCCGATTAAACCACTACCATCAAGGAGTTCCGTCAAACAGTCAGGAACTCTTGCTTTTTTCACTGCGACTGATTTTTAAGCAAAAAAGTAAAATTTTTGTAAACTAATCAACAAAAGATACGTAAGATTAATTTATGATTCCGATCAGTGAAAGTGAATAAATTCTCATCAATTATTCCGTAATGCGTTAACGCACTAAGTCAAATACAACACCTGTGATACCTAAAAAATCAGCAGGGTGTGCACCTTTTTATCAGATAAAAAACGCATAAACCTAAGTGAAATTTTTTCATTTAAAATAAATTTCAGATCTCTTTTGGCTCCGGAGAGATCATTTCGCTGAAATTCACACTTAAACCATATATTACAACAAGTTGGCATAAATTTTTCAATTTATAGAACCGGTTTCATAGACGGGCATGTCGCAAATTCACCTGCAAAACCGCCTGCTATTGTTCACTTCCATAAGCAAAATTGCATGTCGCCAATACAACATCAACATGCTTCATTTGTATTCTGTCAAAAATCCTGCGATAAAGACTTGATGTTTTGTATAGACAAAGACTAATCTACATCACAGTTTTTAATGAATGTTGTAACAGTTCTGCTTATATTTGTTATGTTGATTGCTACAGGATGTATTAGACTTTAAACCTGAATTCCAAGACCTGCGAAAACCGAACCCTAAAAACTATCGTGGGTTACCTCTTTCCCTGGTGTTGGCGCAGTATTCGCGCACCCCGGCCTCGGCCGGGGTTATTTTTTTTCAGCGTTTGCCGTCCAGTCACGTAATACTTTGATGTCATTGCGCCATTCGGCCTTCAGCTCATCAATCCATTCCTGAACGTTATCCCACCAGGCTGGCAATGTCGGCGTCTGAATTTGTTGTGCCAGTTGCTGTAAATGTTTCAGGCCAACAGAACCCGCCGCGCCTTTGATTTTGTGGCCTTCCTCGGCAATCCCTTTTTGATCGCGTGCCGTCATGTTGGAATCAAGCACAGCCAGATAGCCCGGCATCATTTTTTCAAACATATCCGCACTCTGATAAATCAGTTTCGCCCCAACCAGGTCGATGTACTGCTCAAGCATGGCGGTATCAAGCAACGATTCGCTGTCTTTCATCACTACGGGCTCCTTTTCCACTACGGAAACGTCAGGCTGATGATCCCAGAACTGCTGAATCATCGCGGTCAGCGCGGAAACAGACAGCGGCTTGCTCAGCACGTCATCCATTCCCGCATCGAGATACTCTTTTTTGTCTTTCAGCACGTTTGCTGTCAGGGCAATCAGTGGCGGCAGATGTTGTCCGGCGTAATCGGTGCGCAGCTTGCGGGCAATATCCAGCCCTGTCATGTCAGGCAACTGGATATCCAGCAGTACCAGATCGAATTCGTCAGGATCGAACATCTCCAGCGCATCATGGCCATTCATCGCCACTTCCACGCTGTTACCTAACTTCTCCAGCACTGAACGCGCCACAATGACGTTCAGCTCAATGTCTTCGACCAGCAGCACGTGCAGCGCCGGTAAGGGCATGTCTTCTTCGTCACTGGCCAGGTCAGCCGGTGAATCCAGCGTTGGTGCGCGTACGACGAGCGTAAAGCAGGAACCCTGACCCGGCACGCTGCTGACGGTGATATCGCCGCCCATTGCCTGTGCCAGACGTTTTGAGACCGCCAGCCCAATCCCTGTGCCGGTCGCCGGTTTACCGCCGTTCTGATCTTTCACCTGATAATACATGGCAAAGATTTTGTCCTGCTCATCCTGCGGGATCCCCAGACCGGAATCGCGCACGACAAATCGCAGCATATCGTTCGGTTCATAATGCACGCTCAGCACAATCTCACCTTCGCGGGTGAATTTGACGGCGTTGCCGATCAGATTCCACAGAATCTGGCGCAGACGCGTGCCGTCCGTCGTAATACTGCGCGGCAACGGCAGGTCAGGCTCCATGATAAATTTCAGCCCTTTCGGCTGGGCCAGCAGTCCGGAGAGATTTTCCAGATCGGAGAGGAATTCGGTGAAATCAACCGGCTGGTTATCAAGCTGCACTTTGCGGCGCTCAATTTTGTCCATTTCAATAATATCGTTGAAGATATTGCCGAGGGTGATCGCGCTGACATGAATGGTTTTCAGGTAGCTGTGCTGTTCTTTGTCCAGCTCGGTGTCGAGCAAAATGCGGCTCAGCCCGACGATACCGTTAAGCGGCGTACGCAGCTCGTGGCTGATCGTTGAGATAAAAGTGGTCTTCTCACGGCTGGCGTTCTCTAACGCGTCCTGATAGCGCTTACGCTCGGTAATATCACGTCCGAAGCCCATCAGCCCGTGTCGCTTACCGATACGGTCATAAAACGGCACTTTACGCAATTCGAAGCAGGCTTTGCGCCCGTCCGGATAGACCAGCCATTGTTCGTAGGTCAGGGAAACGTTGTGACGGAAAACCTTCTCGTCGGTTTCGACCACTTTCTCGGCGATATCCGGAGTATAAACATCGTTGGGAGTCAGGCCGATCAGTTGCTTTTCACTTTTGCCGGTCAGCAGTTCCATCGCCCGGTTACAGCCGGAGAATTCTTTGTCTTCGTTGCGGTAATACACCAGGTCCGGCGAGGCATCGAGGAAAGAGCGTAATAATGCAGATTGCTGGCTCAGTTCGATCTGCGCCTGTTCGCGGTGCTGCATTTCGAGTTTCAGCTTATCGACCACTGCCAGACGCGCTTCTTCCGCTTTCACACGGTCGGCGATTTCCTGATTCAGTTGGGTGATGTTGTCTTTGAGTTGCTGATTCAGTTCGAGGTCGCGGTGGCGCATTTCTTCCAGTTTATCGACCAGACGCGCTAAACGCTGACGCGACTCTTCAAGTTGTTCAACCACCACCGACAGGAAGTAAACCGCCCAGGGCGTGATCAGCAAACCAAAGAAGATGGAACGAACGACGTCGATACTCTCAACCTGCCCGCGCAGGAGCATAGTGACCGCCATCTGGACAATCATTGCCAGTACCACCAGCGCAGACGCCAGCAACAGTGAGAATCTCACCAGCCCCAGCTTGACCATCAGATCGACATAATACTGCGCTAAAACCCGGATTTGCTTCATAACGTTTCCCTTAAAACGAAGTCGTCTGAATCATACCGCAAAACCTCACCGGCGTGATGGCAGGGGATAAATTGAGCGTGAAGTTTGTGAGATGCACCTTGCAGGGGCTTGTCATGGTGCAATGCAGGAAATAAGGGCAGAGTTATTGACTATTATCTGCGGTGATATTATTAATATCGGCCGGCTTTATCAGGCTGCACGCGTTGCCAACTGCCGTCCAGCTAACATTTTTTCCTTTTATCCTCCGAATATTTTCTCTCCCGGTGCGTTTCGCACAGGCATAACTATTCATTATTACTGCAAATAAAGTCATTCGTGGCAGTATGAATAATTCTTATTACAAACACCGGACTAACACATTATTACTGTCAGGTTAAAAACAGTGACAAACCGCATGGGTACAGTATTTTCCAGTATAAAATACTGGTAATTACGCCCCTGCCAGCACGGTGCGGAGATCTTACGCTTTCCCCATAGTGAGTCAGCTCACACTTTACGTGCATGCCCCCATCGGAAATATGCCAGCAAAAACCCCATAAAACATATATATTTCAAATAATTAAATCTCTTTATATCACTTTTAATATAACTTAAATCGCCATTTGACCTGTCTGTGCTTTCTCGCTAAGTTGGGAGTCCGCTGGAAGCAATCTCGACGGGTGAGCAACTCGTCATATTTATGCAGTAATTGAAGACTCCCTCATTAAAACAAGTCAACCACCACTTGTGAGAACCATCACGAGAGGCCTTTGACGGAGATGTCCGGGCAATCAACGCACCGCAAGAGTGCGCGAAATTGCGGACAAACCTCTGTGTATAAGCCCGCTCGCGATTGGTGTGAGAGTCTCGCAGAGCCTGGGGAGGTTCACGTAATGTTGTACGATAAATCCCAAGAGAGGGACAACTGTGGTTTCGGCCTGATCGCCCATATAGAAGGCGAACCTAGCCATAAGGTCGTGCGTACTGCGATCCACGCGCTGGCCCGTATGCAACACCGTGGCGCGATCCTTGCTGACGGCAAGACCGGCGACGGCTGTGGCCTTCATTTACAGAAACCTGACCGCTTCTTCCGCATGATTGCTGAAGAACGTGGCTGGCGTCTGGCGAAAAACTATGCCGTTGGCATGCTGTTCCTCAGCAAAGATGAAAAAGAAGCTGAGGCAAGCCGCCGCATTGTTGAAGAAGAGTTGCAAAACGAGACGCTGTCCGTGGTGGGCTGGCGTGACGTTCCGACCAATCCGGACGTACTCGGTGAAATCGCGCTTTCCTCCCTGCCCCGCATCGAACAAATTTTTGTCAACGCGCCTGCCGGCTGGCGTCCGCGTGACATGGAACGCCGCCTTTATATGGCGCGCCGCCGTATTGAGAAACGCATTCAGGATAAAGACTTCTATGTGTGCAGTTTCTCCAACGTGGTCACGATCTATAAAGGCCTGTGTATGCCTGCGGATCTGCCACGCTTCTATTTAGACCTGGCCGACCTGCGTCTGGAATCGGCCATCTGCCTGTTCCACCAGCGTTTCTCGACCAACACCGTACCGCGCTGGCAACTGGCTCAGCCTTTCCGCTATCTGGCGCACAACGGCGAAATCAACACCATCACCGGTAACCGCCAGTGGGCGCGTGCCCGTGCGTATAAATTCAAAACGCCGCTGATCCCCGATCTGCAAGACGCCTCACCGTTCGTGAATGAAACCGGTTCGGACTCCAGCTCGCTGGACAACATGCTGGAACTGTTCCTGGCAGGCGGGATGGATTTACTGCGCGCCATGCGTTTGCTGGTGCCGCCAGCCTGGCAGCAAAACCCGGACATGGACGACGATCTGCGCGCATTCTTCGACTTTAACTCCATGCACATGGAGCCGTGGGATGGCCCGGCCGGTATCGTGATGTCAGATGGCCGTTATGCCGCCTGTAACCTTGACCGTAACGGTCTGCGTCCTGCGCGCTATGTCATCACCAAAGATAAGCTGATCACCTGTGCGTCCGAAGTTGGCATCTGGGATTATCAGCCGGACGAAGTGGTCGAAAAAGGCCGCGTCGGACCGGGCGAGCTGATGGTGATCGACACCCGCAGCGGCAAAATCCACCATTCTGCAGAAACTGACAACGATCTGAAGGGCCGCCATCCTTATAAGCAATGGATGGAGAAAAACGTTCAGCGTCTGGTGCCGTTCGAAGACTTGCCGGAAGATCAGGTGGGCAGCCGTGAGCTGGAAGACACCTTACTGGAAACTTTCCAGAAGCAATTCGGCTACAGCAGCGAAGAACTCGATCAGATCATCCGCGTACTGGGTGAAAACGGTCAGGAAGCCGTCGGCTCCATGGGTGACGACACGCCATTTGCCGTGCTCTCCAGCCGTCCGCGTATCGTGTATGACTACTTCCGCCAGCAATTTGCGCAGGTCACTAACCCGCCAATCGATCCGCTGCGCGAAGCCCACGTGATGTCTCTGGCGACCAGCATCGGCCGCGAGATGAACGTGTTCTGCGAAGCCGAAGGTCAGGCTCACCGTCTGAGCTTCAAATCGCCAATCCTGCTGTGGTCTGACTTTAAACAGCTGACCACACTCGACAGCAAACACTATCGCGCGGAAACGCTGGATATTACGTACGATCCGACCGAACAAAATATGGAGCAGTTCGTCCAGAAACTCTGTGACGAAGGCGAACAGAAAGTGCGTAACGGCGCGGTTCTGCTGGTGCTGTCTGACCGCAATATCGCCCCGAACCGCCTGCCGCTGCCTGCACCCATGGCCGTCGGTGCGTTGCAGTTGCGTCTGGTTGAAAAAAGCCTGCGATGCGATGCCAACATCATTGTTGAAACCGCCAGCGCCCGTGACCCGCACCATTTCGCCGTGCTGATTGGCTTCGGTGCCACTGCGGTTTACCCGTATCTGGCCTACGAAACCCTGGCAAAACTGGTCGACTCCCAGGTCATCGAGAAGAAATACCGTGAAGTGATGCTGAACTACCGTAACGGCATCAACAAAGGCCTGTACAAGATCATGTCCAAAATGGGCATATCAACCGTCGCCTCTTACCGTTGCTCGAAACTGTTTGAAGCAGTCGGTCTGGCGAAGGATCTGTGCAACACCTGCTTTAACGGCGTCGTCAGCCGTATCGGCGGTGCCGGTTACAGCGACTTCGAACAGGACTTACTGAACCTGTCCAAGCGCGCGTGGCTGAAACGCAAAACGCTGGATCAGGGCGGCCTGCTGAAATTTGTCCACGGTGGCGAATACCATTCCTATAACCCGGACGTGGTCACTACCCTGCAAGCCGCTGTCAACAGCGGTGATTACGACGATTATAAGAAATACGCCAAACTGGTAAACGAGCGTCCGGTGGCCACACTGCGTGACTTGCTGAAAGTCACGCCAAAAGGTCAGCCGATCCCTGTTGATCAGGTTGAACCGGCGGAAGGTTTATTTACCCGTTTCGATACCGCAGCGATGTCTATCGGCGCACTGAGCCCGGAAGCGCATGAATCTCTGGCCGAAGCGATGAACAGCATCGGCGGACGTTCTAACTCCGGCGAAGGTGGCGAAGACCCGGCGCGTTACGGCACCAATAAAGTGTCCCGAATCAAACAGGTCGCATCGGGTCGTTTCGGCGTAACCCCGGCGTATCTGGTGAATGCCGATGTTATCCAGATCAAAGTGGCGCAGGGTGCAAAACCAGGCGAAGGCGGCCAGTTGCCGGGTGACAAAGTGACGCCGTACATCGCGAAACTGCGCTATTCCGTACCGGGCGTGACCCTGATTTCTCCACCGCCGCACCACGATATTTATTCCATTGAAGATCTGGCGCAGCTGATTTTCGACCTGAAACAGGTCAACCCGAAAGCGATGATTTCGGTGAAACTGGTGTCTGAACCGGGCGTCGGCACTATCGCCGTTGGCGTGGCAAAAGCTTACGCGGATCTCATCACTATCGCTGGCTACGATGGCGGCACCGGCGCAAGCCCGCTGTCTTCGGTGAAGTATGCCGGTTGTCCGTGGGAACTGGGCCTGGTAGAAACACAACAGGCACTGGTGGCCAACGGCCTGCGTCATAAGATCCGTCTGCAGGTTGATGGCGGCCTGAAAACCGGCCTCGACATCATCAAGGCAGCGATTCTTGGTGCAGAAAGCTTCGGTTTTGGTACCGGCCCGATGGTGGCGCTGGGTTGTAAATACCTGCGTATTTGCCACCTGAACAACTGTGCAACGGGCGTGGCAACTCAGGATGAAAAACTGCGTCGCAACCATTATCACGGACTGCCGGAACGTGTAGTGAACTACTTCAGGTTCATCACGCAGGAAACCCGTGAAATCATGGCCGAGTTGGGTGTCAGCCAGCTGGTAGATCTGATTGGTCGTACCGATCTGCTGACTGAGCTGGACGGTTTCACCGCCAAGCAAAACAATCTCGACCTTTCTGCGATACTGGCAACGGCCACGCCGCATGAAGGCAAAGCGGTGTACTGCACCGAAAGCAACCCGGCGTTCGACAAGGGTCAGCTGAATAAAGACATCCTGGAACAGGCCGCGCCGCATATCGATTCAAAACAGAGCAAAGCGTTCTACTTTGATATCCGCAACACTGACCGTTCCGTTGGCGCTATGTTGTCCGGTGCGATTGCAGAGAAACATGGCGATCAGGGCATGGCGGCTGATCCGGTGCGTATTAACTTCAACGGCACCGCAGGCCAGAGCTTCGGCGTCTGGAACGCAGGCGGCGTAGATTTAATGCTGACCGGCGACGCGAACGACTATGTGGGCAAAGGTATGGCGGGTGGCCGCATTGCCATTCGTCCGCCAATTGGTTCTGCGTTCCGCAGTCACGAAGCCAGCATCATCGGTAACACCTGTTTATATGGCGCAACCGGCGGCAAAATGTTTGCTGCAGGCCGCGCGGGTGAGCGTTTCGCGGTACGTAACTCCGGTGCCATCACCGTGGTGGAAGGCATCGGCGATAACGGTTGTGAATATATGACCGGCGGCATTGTTTGTGTGCTGGGCCGTACCGGCGTCAACTTCGGCGCAGGCATGACCGGTGGTTTCGCTTATGTTCTTGATGAAGATGGCGAATTCCGCAAACGTGTTAACCCGGAACTGGTTGAAGTCCTGGAAGTAGCCGATCTGGCTATCCATGAAGAGCATCTGCGCGGTTTGATCATCGAACACGTACAGCTGACCGCATCGACCCGTGGTGAAGAGATTTTGGCGAACTGGCCGGAATGGGCGCCTAAATTTGCCCTGGTAAAACCGAAGTCCAGTGATGTCAAAGCATTGTTGGGTCACCGTAGTCGTTCCGCAGCTGAGCTGCGGGTACAAGCGCAGTAAGAGGTTAAGATGAGTCAAAACGTTTATCAATTTGTCGACCTGCAGCGTGTTGATCCGCCTAAGAAAGCGCTGAAGATCCGCAAAATTGAGTTTGTGGAAATTTACGAGCCGTTCTCAGCAACGCAGGCCGCATCACAGGCTGACCGCTGCCTGTCCTGCGGTAACCCTTACTGCGAATGGAAATGCCCGGTTCACAACTACATTCCGAACTGGCTGAAGCTGGCGAACGAAGGTCGCATCATGGAAGCAGCCGACCTCGCGCATCAGACTAACAGCCTGCCGGAAGTCTGCGGGCGCGTTTGTCCGCAGGACAGACTGTGCGAAGGCTCCTGTACCCTGAACGATGAGTTCGGTGCAGTGACCATCGGTAACATCGAACGCTACATCAACGATAAAGCGATCGAGATGGGCTGGCGTCCGGATATGTCTCACGTGCAGCCAACCGGCAAACGCGTGGCGATCATCGGCGCAGGCCCGGCAGGTCTGGCTTGTGCAGACGTCCTGACCCGTAACGGTGTGAAAGCGGTGGTTTACGATCGCCATCCGGAAATCGGCGGCCTGCTGACTTTCGGTATTCCGGCCTTCAAGCTGGAAAAATCAGTGATGACCAAGCGTCGCGAAATCTTCACTGAGATGGGTATCGAATTCCAGCTCAATACCGAAGTCGGCAAAGATATCACTATTGATGCGCTGCTGGCGGAATACGATTCTGTATTCCTCGGCGTTGGCACCTATCAGTCCATGCGCGGTGGCCTGGCGAACGAAGATGCGCCGGGCGTGTACGATGCCCTGCCGTTCCTCATCGCTAACACCAAGCAACTGATGGGCTACGATGACAGCCAGGAAGAACCTTACGTGACGATGGATAAGAAACGCGTCGTGGTGCTGGGCGGTGGTGATACCGCAATGGACTGCGTGCGTACCTCGATTCGTCAGGGCGCAACGCATGTAACCTGTGCGTACCGTCGTGATGAAGAGAACATGCCGGGCTCGCGTCGTGAAGTGAAGAATGCGCGTGAAGAAGGTGTGGATTTCAAATTCAACCTGCAACCGCTGAGCATCGAGCTGAATGATTCAGGCCGCGTATGCGGCGTGCGTATGGCGCGTACCGAACTGGGCGCTCCGGATGCCCATGGCCGCCGTCGTGCAGAAATCGTGGCCGGTTCCGAACATGTGATGGAAGCTGATGCCGTGGTGATGGCATTTGGTTTCCGCCCTCACAAAATGGAATGGCTGGCAGCCCATGACGTTGAGCTGGACTCTCAGGGACGCATCGTTGCCCCTGAAGGCAGCGACAACGCCTTCCAGACCAGCAATCCGAAAATCTTCGCGGGTGGCGATGCAGTTCGCGGTTCTGATCTGGTGGTGACAGCGATTGCTGAAGGCCGCAAGGCCGCAGAAGGCATCATGAACTTCCTCGAAGTCTGATCCGGCGGGGCATCAAAACGGGGCTGCCAGCGATGGCAGCCCCGTTGTTTTTTTAATCGTATGCAATCTGCACTGGCGAAAAGAGGCGGCGGCGTATTTAAGGCAATAAAAAACCCCACGTAACAACGCAGGGTTTAAGCATGAAGCCGGATTGAGCGGGTTGTTATTTCACAACACGCAATGCCGGGCGACCACCGCGAGGCGGTGTCGGCGGCTCATCATCCGGATCTTCTTCAGCCACATCCGGCAAATCACCATCAATGACTGACATGGTCGGTTCTGTCGGCTCATCAGCGCTCAGGTCACCGTCAAAGGCACCTTCGGCTTCATAAGCAGGTTCAGGTTCGAACATGGTACCGGCACCGTTTTCACGGGCATAAATTGCCAGAACAGCAGCAATCGGTACAAACACGTTACGCGGTACGCCACCAAAACGGGCGTTAAAGCGTACGTCATCATTACCCAGTTCGAGATTGCCGACAGCACGCGGCGCAACGTTCAGAACAATTTGTCCGTCACGCGCAAACTCCATCGGCACCATCACGCCAGGCATCGTCACGTCAACCACCAGATGCGGGGTTAACTGGTTGTCCAGCAACCAGTCATAAAAAGCCCGCAGCAGATAGGGGCGACGCGGAGACATGTCGGTCATCTCCATACCTTAACCTCGGGTATGCAAACGCATTTCGCGCTCTGCTTCGGTCAGGGAAGCCAGGAAAGCATCACGTTCGAAGACGCGGGTCATGTAGCCTTTCAGCTCTTTCGAACCGGTACCTGACAATTCAATGCCCAGCTCTGGCAAACGCCACAACAGCGGAGCCAGGTAGCAATCGACCAGACTGAACTCTTCGCTTTTGAAATAAGGCATGTACGAGAAGATTGGCGCAATCGCCAGCAGCTCTTCACGCAGTTGCTTACGTGCAGCGTCCGCTTCAGTCGCAGAACCTTGCTCGATTTGACGCATCAGCGAATACCAGTCATTTTCGATGCGGTGCATCATCAGACGGCTCTCACCACGGGCAACCGGATAAACCGGCATCAGCGGCGGATGCGGGAAGCGCTCATCAAGATATTCCATGATGATGCGGGATTCAAACAGGGTCAGCTCACGATCAACCAGTGTCGGTACAGTGCGGTAAGGGTTGAGGTCAATAAGATCCTGCGGCAGGTGATCCATCTCAACCTGCTCGATCTCGACACTGACACCTTTTTCCGCCAGTACGATACGTACCTGATGGCTAAAAATGTCGGTCGGGCCGGAAAACAGCGTCATTACCGAACGTTTGTTGGCAGCGACAGCCATGAAAACCTCCAAGTTTATCTAGAATATTACAGCGAGTTATCGCCAGCCTGCAGTTTTTGTCCCGTAGTTTCATAGACAACCATCGGCAAGGCGAACCCAGCCAGGAAGCGCGGCAACGTCAACTGCTCGGCGAACAGGCACAAAAGTGTGTGATAGTTTACCAGATTTTACGCAGGCTGTGGGGGACGGTGAGACGATTTCATGGGGAATTGTGTGTCAGGAGATCATTTCCCCTGCAATTACGGAACAAAAGGCATAAAAAAACCCGGTGAAACACCGGGTTTTTGACGCTGATTTTCGTGCCGAAGCACTGTGCTGCGATAGCAGCAGAAAATTAACGCTTGGAGAACTGAGGACGACGACGTGCTTTACGCAGACCGACTTTCTTACGTTCAACCTGACGAGCATCACGAGTAACGAAGCCAGCTTTACGCAGTTCGCCACGAAGATTTTCGTCATATTCCATCAGTGCACGGGTAATACCGTGACGGATAGCACCAGCTTGACCGGAGATACCACCACCTTTAACGGTGATGTACAGGTCGAATTTCTCAACCATGTCGACCAGTTCCAGTGGTTGACGAACTACCATGCGGGCAGTTTCACGACCAAAGTACTGTTCCAGGCTACGCTGGTTAATTACGATGTTACCACTACCCGGTTTGATGAAAACACGAGCGGCGGAGCTTTTGCGGCGACCAGTGCCGTAGTATTGATTTTCAGCCATTGCCTATAATCCCGAATTAAATGTCAAGAACTTGCGGTTGTTGCGCCGCATGAGTGTGCTCGTTACCCGCGTAAACTTTCATTTTACGGTACATTGCACGACCCAACGGGCCCTTTGGCAACATGCCTTTAACCGCGAGCTCGATCACGCGTTCAGGACGGCGAGCGATCATCTCTTCAAAGGTCGCTTGCTTGATACCACCGATGTGGCCGGTGTGATGGTAATAAATCTTGTCGTTACGCTTGTTGCCAGTAACAGCAACTTTTTCTGCGTTCAGAACGATGATGTAATCACCAGTATCAACGTGCGGAGTGTATTCCGCTTTATGTTTGCCACGCAGACGGCGAGCCAGTTCAGTGGCCAGGCGACCTAAGGTCTTGCCGGTAGCGTCAACTACGAACCAGTCACGTTGTACGGTTTCCGGTTTAGCTGTAAAAGTTTTCATTAAAAGCTTACCCAATTAAAGTTACACGTTGGCGAACACCCGAACGCTTACTTGTTTATAAAATAAGTATTTGAGGTTCACACGACCATCGTCCAGCAAACCTACCCCTTCGAATAGCCAATGCTGGCACTTATAAAGTTTCGGGAAAAAAACTTTGTAGTAACGTGGGGTCGCAAGATTATAGAGAAGTCTCCCGCAAAGATCGAACCCTTTTTCGACAAAAAGGAAGATTTACCTCAACGTCTTCTGAGGGTTCGCCATGCAGGCTTTACTGCGCCTTTTTATACCACAGGCTGAGCAAATAATAATCAATTAAAATCACGGCAGATGCGGCCGCCTGAGGTATTCCTCACTCTGCATCTCCTGCAGACGCGAGAGGCAACGCTGATATTCGAATTTCAGCCGTTCCCCCTGATAAATCTCAAACATCGGCACCGCTGCGGAAATCACCAGTTTTACATGGCGCTCATAGAATTCATCGACCAGCGCCAGAAAACGCCGCGCAGCGTTCTCACTGTCTGCGCCCATCACCGGCACATTATGCAGCAGTACACTGTGATAGATTTTCGACAGCGCAATATAATCGAGCTGGCTGCGCGCCTCTTCACATAAGGTATGAAATTCCACCGCCAGCACGCCGTCAACGGCAGCAATGGCCTGCAGCGGACGATGATTCACTTCAAGTACGGGTCTTTCGCCTGCCTCCGCGCCACTGTGATTGCCGGTCAGTTTGCCTAGCATGGAATGCATCGCGTCACTCGTATCAGGGCCAACAGGCGATAACCACAAATTGGCTTGTGTCAGCGTACGCAGACGGTAATCAATGCCGGCATCCACATTCAGCACATCGCAATATTCTTTAATCAGATCAATGGCCGGCAGGAACCGCGCGCGTTGCAGACCGTTGCGGTACAGCAAATCAGGCGGAATGTTCGACGTCGCAATCAGGGTGATACCGCGGGCAAACAGCGCCTGCAGCAACGTCGCCAGCAACATCGCATCGGTAATATCCGAAACAAAAAACTCGTCGAAACAGAGTACGTCCGTTTCCGCTTTGAAGCGGTCAGCAATCACTTCCAGCGGATCTTCCTGCCCCTGAAGCTCCGTCAGTTCTTCATGGACACGCAACATAAAGCGGTGAAAATGCAGGCGAAGCTTACGTTCACCGGGCAGGCTGTGGAAAAACAAATCCATCAGCCAGGTTTTACCGCGCCCCACGCCGCCCCACATATACAGTCCCTGTACTGGTCGCGAAGGGGTTTTCGGCGGAGATTTTGCAAACAAACGGCCCAGCAACCCTCCACGACCGGTGGTCTGAGGCATTGTTGCGGGCTGCGCGGAAAGTGCCTGATAAATCACATCAAGCTTTGCGACAGCCTGTTTCTGAACAGCATCCGCCTGGAATTCACCGGCATCCACAGCGTTCTGATAAAGGAAAAGGGGTGATTGAGATTGCATCTTTGTTAACGTCCCTGAGAAAAAATTTTTATGTTTTTCACGTCGTTTAGCCGCTTTTTTGCCGTGGGTTCGCCGCTTTTCCCGGCTGTCTGTGTATGAAAAAACCAACAGATAGCAGTGATTTTCCCCGCAGGATTCCACTCTGGCAAGGTTAACGGTTATAGTGGAGCTATTGCATGACAAATGCGTGTAACAATTACGTTAAAACCATTGTGTAAAGAAGTTAAGTCATAAAAGTTACGTGAAAAAGCCCTGCGGGACAACGAAGTCAAAATAGGAGTCATTATGACCTGGGAGTATGCACTCATTGGATTAGTGGTCGGTATCGCGATTGGTGCGGTAGCGATGCGCTTTGGTAATCGTAAATTACGTGATCAACAAGTCATGAAAAACGAACTGGAGAAAAGCAAAGCCGAACTCGACGAATACCGTCAGGAACTGGTGGGCCATTTTGCCCGCAGCGCAGAGTTGCTGGATAACATGGCGACTGATTACCGTCAGCTGTATCAGCACATGGCTAAAAGCTCCAACAATTTGCTGCCCGATATGCCCGAGCAAGATAATCCGTTCAACTACCGCCTGACCGGCTCCGAGGCCGATAACGATCAGGTACCGGTGCAAATGCCACGCGATTATTCTGATGGCGCGTCCGGTCTGCTGCGTGGTGAGCGTCCGGTTCGTAAATAACAGACGCCCCTGACCTGCATAACAATCGTTATGCAGGCGTATTTACGGCATATGTCCCGTGCATGTGCCGTTCTCCAGACCCTTCCCGTGCTGTGAATCACCGTTCTATTGTCCATAACTGACGTCCATTACAGAAAGCGAGAGAGTTATCGTGATGAAGAAAAAGTCATTTTTGCTCAGTGTGTTAGCTGTTAGCCTTGGATTAACTTTCGCTTCTGCGCCTATGGCGAATGCCGCTTTACCTACGGAAGTTCAGGGACAACCTTTGCCAAGTCTGGCACCTATGCTGGAAAAAGTATTGCCCGCAGTCGTGGGCGTTCAGGTTTCAGGTACCCAGCCACCCAGTGCGGATGTCCCACCGGAATACAAATTCTTCTTCGGTCAGCAGGACCCGGAACCCAATCAGGGGCCACAGCCTTTTGAAGGGCTGGGTTCAGGCGTTATTATTGATGCCGCCAAAGGCTATGTGCTCACCAACAACCACGTGGTGAATAATGCGGATAAAATCAACGTTCAGCTCAACGATGGCCGTGAATATAAAGCCAGGCTCATCGGCAAAGACGATCAGTCTGATATTGCGGTGATCCAGCTGATTGATGCTAAAAATTTGACACAAATTACGATGGCGGATTCCGACAACCTGCGTGTCGGTGATTTTGCCGTCGCCGTTGGCAATCCGTTTGGGCTTGGCCAGACGGTGACATCCGGCATTGTTTCTGCGCTTGGTCGCAGCGGCCTGAATCTTGAGGGGCTGGAAAACTTTATTCAGACCGATGCGTCGATTAACCGCGGTAACTCCGGGGGCGCATTGCTCGATCTGAAAGGTGAACTGATTGGTATTAACACCGCCATCATTTCCTCTCAGGGTGGCAGCGTCGGTATCGGTTTTGCTATCCCGGCGAACATGGCGAAGAACCTCAGCCATCAGTTGATTGAGTTCGGTGAAGTGAAACGCGGCCTGCTGGGGATCCGCGGCAGTGAAATGACGCCGGAACTGGCGCAGGCATTCAAACTTGACAGCCAGCGCGGCGCTTTCGTCAATGAAGTATTGCCGGATTCTGCAGCGGCGAAAGCCGGTATTAAACCGGGCGACGTACTGATTACCCTGCAGGGGAAAACGCTGAGCAGCTTTGCTGAGTTACGCGCGAAAGTGGGCACCGCAGGTCCGGGCGTCACCATGCAGATTGGTTTGCTGCGCGATGGTAAACCGATGACTGTGAACGTCACGCTGGATAAAAGCCCGGCCGTGGAAGTCAGCATTGAGAAACTCAATCCTGCCTTGCAGGGTGTGACGCTCAGCGATCCGGCGGATAAAAACGCCAAAGGCGTGCATGTCGATGACGTGAAAAAAGGGACGCCCGCTGACCAAATCGGTCTGGAAAAAGACGATGTGATTATCGGTGTAAACCGCGAACCGCTCGAAAATCTGGCCGCTTTCCGCAAAATACTGGAAAGCAAACCTGACCTGATCGCGCTGAGCATCTTGCGTAAAGGGCAAAATATCTACTTATTCATGCCGTAAAGCGTTGAAAATCGGACGCAGGTGCTGCTGCGTCCGATTAACTCATGCTATTCTTCCCTCACTTTTTATCTCGCATCCCATATACCCATGTTTGTTAAGCTATTGAGATCCGCTGTTATCGGCCTGATTGTTGCTGGCATTTTGCTGGCGGCGGTACCTATGTTGCGTAAAAACATCACAGAACCGCTGTTTGACCGAAACTTCACCCAAAACAGCGAAGAACCGGTCAGCTATAACTCAGGCGTCCGCCACGCTGCTCCGGCAGTGGTGAACGTTTATAACCGCAACATGGGTAACAGTTCACAGAACGAACTGGCCATCCGCACACTGGGTTCCGGTGTGATCATGAACGACAATGGTTATATCCTCACCAACAAGCACGTAATCAATAATGCCGATCAGATCATCGTCGCATTGCAGGATGGCCGCGTATTTGAAGCCTTGCTGGTCGGCTCTGACAGCCTGACTGACCTGGCCGTACTGAAAATCAACGCCGGAAATCTGCCGGTGATCCCGATTAATCCACATCGCGCCCCGCATGTCGGTGATGTCGTGATGGCAATTGGTAACCCGTATAACCTCGGTCAGACAGTCACGCAGGGTATTATCAGCGCCACTGGTCGCATTGGCCTCAGCCCGTCAGGCCGCCAGAACTTTCTGCAAACCGATGCATCGATTAACCAGGGTAACTCCGGCGGTGCACTGGTGAATTCGCTGGGTGAGCTGATGGGGATTAATACACTGTCCTTTGACCAAAGTAATGACGGCGCCACACCGGAAGGTATCGGCTTTGCCATCCCGACCGCACTGGCGACAAAAGTCATGGGCAAGCTGATTCGCGATGGCCGGGTTATTCGCGGGTATATCGGAATCAGCGGGCGCGAGGTTTCCCCTCTGCACGGGCCGAATAGCGGACTGGATCATATTCAGGGGATTGTGGTGAATGAAGTCACACCCAATGGCCCGGCGGCTAATGCAGGCATGCAGGTCAGAGACGTGATCGTTAACGTCAACAACAAACCGGCTGTTTCCGCTATCGAGACAATGGATCAGGTCGCAGAGGTTCGTCCGGGTACGGTCATTCCGGTGGAGATTATGCGTGACGGTCAGAAGCTGACCTTGCAGGTGACCGTGCAGGAATATCCTGATCACTGACGATCGCTGAAGACAGCAACGAAAAAGCCGGAAAGGTTTCCCCTTCCGGCTTTTTTATTGCATCAGAAATCGTTTTATTGCATCAAGAGCTACGAATCATTCGCCGTTGAAGCGCTCAATTTTCGCACCCAGCTGACGCAATTTATCTTCGATACGCTCATAGCCACGATCGATGTGATAAATACGGTCAACCACGGTCACCCCCTCGGCAATACAACCCGCCAGAACCAGACTTGCAGAAGCACGTAAATCGGTCGCCATCACCTGAGCGCCAGACAGTTTTTCAACGCCATGACAAATCAGGGTGCTGCCTTCGATTTCAGCATGTGCGCCCATACGGATCAGTTCAGGAATGTGCATGAAACGGTTTTCGAAGATGGTTTCGGTGATCACACCGGTACCCTCTGCCACCAGATTCAGCAAGCTGAACTGCGCCTGCATGTCAGTCGGGAAGCCCGGATGCGGTGCGGTGCGGAAGGTGACGGCTTTAGCCCGTTTGCCATGCATGTCGAGACTGATCCAGTCTTCGCCCACTTCGATATCGGCACCGGCTTCACGCAGTTTTGCCAGTACAGCATCCAGCGTATCAGGACGGGCTTCGCGACAGGTAATCTTGCCACCGGAAATCGCGGCCGCCACCAGGAAGGTGCCGGTTTCGATACGATCGGGGACCACACGGTAAACACCGCCACCCAGACGTGCAACGCCTTCGATGGTGATTTTATCAGTACCCGCACCGGTAATTTTCGCACCCAGCGTATTCAGGAAATTCGCGGTATCGACGATTTCCGGCTCACGCGCGGCGTTTTCAATAATGGTGGTGCCTTCAGCCAATGTCGCTGCGCTCATGATGGTAACGGTCGCACCCACGCTGACTTTATCCATCACGATGTGCGCACCTTTCAGGCGGCCATCGACAGAGGCTTTCACATAACCTTCTTCCAGCACAATGGTCGCGCCCAGCTGTTCCAGACCGGTAATATGCAGGTCAACAGGACGTGCGCCGATAGCACAGCCGCCCGGCAGGGAGACTTCACCGCGACCAAAACGCGCCACCAGCGGGCCAAGAGCCCAGATAGAAGCGCGCATGGTTTTCACCAGGTCATACGGCGCACAAAACTCATTCACCGCACTGGCGTCAACGAAAACAGAACCGTTGCGTTCTATTTTGGTGCCCAGCTGGCTCAGCAGTTTGATGGTGGTATCGATATCTTTCAGATGAGGAACGTTCTGGAGTTCAACAGGTTCTTCAGCAAGCAGTGCGGCAAACAAAATAGGAAGTGCTGCATTTTTTGCACCAGAGATAGTGACTTCACCGCTCAGGCGAGTCCCACCCTGTACACGAAATTTATCCATTATGACTGCTCTCTATTCATTAAAACGACAGGTCAAATACGAGGAAGC
The DNA here is from genome assembly GCF_023701875.1 of Rahnella sp. CG8. NCBI lineage: Bacteria > Pseudomonadati > Pseudomonadota > Gammaproteobacteria > Enterobacterales > Yersiniaceae > Rahnella > Rahnella sp. CG8. The sequence continues at coordinate 20,615 of NZ_JABAED010000025.1, read as the reverse complement.
TGCCGGAACTCCGGCAGTCTTATAAACCGCTCAGTTTACGGTCACGCGCCCATTCTTCAGGGGTATAAGCCTTAATAGACAGTGCGTGAATTCGATTGTCGGCGATGTATTCCATCAGCGGTGCGTAAACGGTCTGCTGTTTTTTCACGCGGCTCATGCCATCAAACATCGCACCAACGACAATGGCCTGAAAATGACTGCCATCGCCAGTAATGTGGGCTTCGTCCAGTGCCAATGCGTTCATCAGCACGTCTTTAATTTCACTCGTTTCCATAGGGATCTATTCTTCTGAAGAATCATAACAGCCCGATATCTTATAGGGATCGGCGCAATTCTTAAACCACGAAAAAGCCCCTGACGAAGAGTTTCGCACAGGGGCTTTACGGACATTCAGTCAATTATTCACATCCCGCAGCCTAACTCACGGGAACTGCTCATATATTTATTCAACAGAGCAGCCCGTAGTGTCCGACGGAATAATGTCCTGAAGGTTATACAAGGTAATCAGTGTTCTCAGCCTGTCGGTGATGCCCGCAATCGTCAGCGTAATCCCCTGCTGACGGGCTTCCTCGCGTAAATGCACCAGGAAAGCCAGACCGGAAGAATCCACACGCTCCAGCCCGGAAACATCCAGACAGGTCACGCCGGACATCAGCTTTCTGCGCATATCCCAGAATGCCACCAGCGTTTCGCGATCTAACTCACCGTGCAACATCAGTCGCGGCGGCTGCGATTCCCAGCGCAGGGCTTCACTCATTGTTGTTTATCCAGCGTGATCGGCTGAGCAGCGGCTTGTTTCAGACGCGCTGTCAGACCCTCGATACCTTTCTGGCGCAAGATATCTGCCCACTCGTTCTGTTTGGTCGAAATCATGCTGACGCCTTCGGCGATCATGTCATATGCCTGCCATTCGCCTGTGCGGCTGTTTTTACGCCACTGGAAATCCAGACGAACCGGAGGACGACCATTCGGATCGGTAATGGTGACACGGATAGCAATGATATCTTTATCCGCGTAGGACTGCTCTGGTTGCACCGTGTAGCTCTGGCCGTTGTACATCGCCAGCGCCTGACCGTAAGCCTGTTGCAGATAGTCAGAGAACGCCGCGAAATAAGCCTCGCGCTGTGCAGGTGTCGCCTGTTGATAATAGCGGCCTAATACCAGCGCGCCGGCGTATTTGACCTGCACATACGGCAGCAATTCTTCACGAACGATCTGGCGCAGATAGTTAGGATCCTGCTTGATTTTCGGCTGTTCGGTTTTGAGGCGGGTGAAGGTTTTGTTCGCTGCTTCATTCATCACGCTGTAAGGATTGGTCTTGTCCACAGCAGCATTCGCCAGCGGAGCCATAACCACCAACAGTGCAGCGATCACTAAACGTTTAAACATACTTATTTCCTCTTTTATGGAGAATCCGTAATGGCAAATTCTTAATGGGCAGCCGGCTGTGGCGCCGTATTAGCGTCAGGTGCAGGTGCAGCATTCCCTTCAGGCGCAGCAGGAGCCGCCGTTGCGTCAGGGTCAGCCTTGCCGTCGCCACTCTTATAAAGGAACTGGCCAATCAGGTCTTCGAGAACCATCGCTGATTTAGTGTCCTGAATAACGCCGCCGTTTTTAAGGATAGTCGTTCCCATTTCAGGGTCTTCAAAACCAATATTCAACGCCAGGAATTGTTCGCCCAGCAAACCAGACGTGCGGATCGCCAGCGTACTGGTGCTCGGGATCTGGTTGTATTTCTGGTCGATATCCATTTCGACACGTGGGGAATAGTTTTTATCAAGCGTTATGCTGCTGACGCGGCCGATAACCACGCCACCGACTTTGACCGGCGAACCGCTTTTCAGGCCGCCTATATTGTCGAAGTCCGCAGAAATACGGTAAGTCGGGTCGGAGCCGATGGAACGGATGTCGGCCACTTTAAGACACAGGAAGATCACCGCAATCAATGCGATGATTAAAAACGCGCCTACCCAGATTTCACTCTTTTTCGTTTGCATGGTTTAATTTCCAAACATCAGTGCTGTCAGCACAAAATCCAATCCCAGCACCGCCAGTGACGAATGCACCACAGTACGTGTCGTTGCCCGGCTAATCCCTTCGGACGTCGGTATCGCATCATAGCCATTGAACAACGCAATCCAGGTCACAGTGATAGCGAAAACAAGGCTTTTAATCAGGCAGTTAAGTAAATCAGTCCGCCAGTCTACCGCGGTTTGCATCGCTGACCAGAAGAAACCGCTGTCGATGCCTTTCCAGTCCACACCCACCAGCGAACCTCCCCAAACCCCCACGGCAACGAAAATCGCCGTCAACAAAGGCATGGAAATCAGACCGGCCCAGAAACGCGGTGCAACAACGCGGCGCAGCGGATCGATAGCCATCATCTCCAGGCTGGAAATTTGCTCAGTGGCTTTCATCAACCCCAGTTCGGCGGTCAGCGCGGAACCCGCTCGGCCGGCGAACAGCAGAGCAGTCACCACCGGTCCAAGTTCGCGCAGTAAAGAGAGCGCCACCATCATGCCGAGGCTGGCCTCAGCGCTGTAGGTGGTTAAAATCAGATATCCCTGCAAACCAAGCACCATGCCGATAAACAAGCCGGAAACGAGGATAATCAGCAGGGAAAGTACACCAACGCTGTAAAGCTGCTTGATCAACAGCGGCCACTGCTTGGCAAATTGCGGCTTACCGACCAATGCCCGAAAGAGCATCAGACCGGCGCGGCCAAAAGACGCACAGGTGTTTATCCCGCGGCGCCCGACTGAGGCTAACGCCTTAATTAACATGAATAGGGAACTCCATCATCCGAGCAGCTCGGTTTTGTAATCACCGGCAGGGAAACGGAAAGGCACCGGTCCATCGGCAATACCGTCAAGGAACTGACGAACACGCGGATCAGGATTATTTTGCAGCTCCTCAGGTGTGCCTTCGGCAATCACATGCTGCGCGGCCACAATATAAGCGTAATCAGCAATACTTAGCACTTCAGGAACGTCATGAGAAACCACGATGCACGTCACACCCAGCGCATGGTTCAGTTCATCAATGAGTTTAACCAGGACGCCCATGGTGATCGGATCCTGTCCCACAAAAGGCTCATCGAACATGATCAGTTCAGGGTCGAGGGCAATCGCACGAGCCAGTGCGACACGTCTTGCCATACCGCCAGACAATTCAGCAGGCATCAGGTCACCGGCACCGCGTAACCCGACCGCTTCCAGTTTCATGGTCACCGTACTGCGCAGTAATTCTTCCGGTAATTTGCTGTGTTCACGCAGCGGGAACGCCACATTTTCGAACACAGTCAGGTCAGTAAACAATGCACCGGACTGAAACAACATACTCATTTTCTTGCGCGATTCGTACAATTTGCGACGGGACAACGTCGGAATGTTATCGCCGTCGAACCAGATTTCGCCGCTGTCGGGCGCAAGTTGTCCGCCAATCAGACGCAGCAAGGTGGTTTTACCGATCCCCGAAGGCCCCATGATTGCAGTGACTTTGCCACGCGGCACGGTCATATTTATCTCTTCGAAAATGGGACGATCGCCGCGCACAAAACTCATGCCTTTGATCTCAACCAGATTCGATTCGCTTTGACTCATTCAGTTTTTCCCTTCGGAATGCTTTCGCTAAGAATACGTCTGACACGCACAAGGTATCGTATAACTTTGGTATTTTTACAAAAACTTACCCCGGTTTCGTTACCAAAGTTGCCATCGATTTACTTTTCTGCCACAGACGGTCAAAATCAACGAATTACCATTTTAAAATAAAAGCCTTCATCGTCTAACATACAGGAACCCGCAGGCGTCATTTTCAGACAAAATGTCGCCTTAGCTCATGTTGACGAAGGAATCGCCTGCCCGCCAGGGCAACGAACCTCGCATTATACCCAATAAAGGATGTTTCATGCTTCTCGCTATCGTACTGATGATTGTCGGCTTGTTACTGTTAGTTTACGCCGCTGATCGTCTGGTGTACGGAGCCGCAGTGCTGGCACGCTCGATGGGCATCTCCCCGCTGGTGATTGGTATGACTGTCGTCGGCGTCGGAATATCCCTTCCTGAACTGGTGGTTTCCACCACCGCCGCCATCAACGATCAGATGGATTTGGCCGTCGGAAACGCAATTGGTTCGAATATCATTAATATTCTTCTGATTTTGGGCGGTGCTGCCCTGATTCATCCACTTTCCGTTCGTTCTGATATATTACGCCGCGAGCTCCCATTATTGTTACTGGTCACCGCACTGTGTGGTTTTCTGTTAAGCGACGGCGAACTCAGCCGGTTTGATGGCATTTTGCTACTGGCCAGCGCAGGCGTGTTCGTGATGCTGATGATAAAAATCGCCCGCGCCGCCGAAAAAGAGGGGCTGGATACGCTGACCTACGAGCAAATGTCCGAACTTCCGCAAGACAGTAGCAATACGGTCGCATTTTTGTGGCTGGCACTGGGCTTTATCATCATGCCGCTGGCGTCGGGCATGATCGTTGATAACAGCACTGTCATCGCGCGTTATCTGGGTGTCAGTGAACTGGTGATTGGCCTGACGGTGATTGCTATCGGTACCAGTCTGCCAGAACTGGCGACCTTTATCGCCGGCGCTATCAAAGGCGAAGATGACATCGCGCTGGGTAATATTATCGGCGCAAACATTTTTAATACCTGCCTGGTGCTGGGATTACCCGCGCTGGTAGCACCAGGTTCGTTCAACCCAGACGCGTTTCATCGCGATTATTGGGTCATGCTGGCGGTCAGCGTGGTGCTTTCCGGACTATGCCTGATGCGTAAACACCGTATCGGACATTTAGCCGGTGCATTACTGCTGTGTGGATTTATCGCTTATATGGCCGTGCTGTTTCTATTACCGGACAGCATTGCCTTCTGAACTCTGTCAGGAACCCACTATGGCTAACGATACCTTCGCCCCCGGTTTTGATTTTCAGGCCGTCGGACATGATGTGCTGAAAACAGAACGTGAAGGACTTGAGCAGTTAGATCAATACATTAACGGTGATTTTACCCGCGCCTGCGAAAAAATCTTCGCCTGCAATGGCAAAGTCGTCGTCATGGGCATGGGCAAATCTGGTCATATCGGCCGTAAGATGGCCGCCACCTTTGCCAGTACGGGCACACCGGCATTCTTTGTGCATCCCGGCGAAGCCAGCCACGGTGATCTGGGCATGGTATCGAAGCAGGATGTCGTCATTCTGATTTCCAACTCCGGCGAAGCCCATGAAATTCTGGGGCTGATACCGGTACTCAAACGTCTGGGCATTACGCTTATCTGCATGACGTCTAACCCCGAAAGCACGATGGGGAAAGCGGCAGATGTTCACCTTTGTGTAAAAGTGCCCAAAGAAGCCTGCCCGCTGGGTCTGGCACCGACCAGCAGCACCACGGCAGTGCTGGTGATGGGCGATGCACTGGCCGTCGCACTGCTTGAAGCACGCGGCTTCACACCGGAAGATTTCGCCCTGTCACATCCTGGCGGAGCACTGGGTCGCAAGCTGTTACTGCGCGTCAGCGATATCATGCACACCGGGGATGAAATTCCGCACGTCAGCCGTGAAGCTTCGTTGCGGGATGCGTTGCTGGAAATCACCCGAAAAAATCTGGGCATGACGGTTATCTGCAACGATTTGATGAAAATCGAAGGGATCTTTACCGATGGGGATTTACGACGCATCTTTGATATGGGCGTCAACATCAATACGGCATCGATTGCGGATGTGATGACGACAGGCGGTATCCGCGTGCGTCCTTCACTGCTGGCGGTTGATGCGCTGAATTTAATGCAGGACAAACACATCACTTGCGTGATGGTTGCTGATGGTGACCAGTTGCTGGGTGTGTTACATATGCACGATATGCTGCGCGCTGGCGTAGTTTAATTGAGGAATTCCCTGAATGAGTAATAGCGCAGCCCTGGTGGAAACCTGCTACGGTCCGGTCAGTGCGCAAGTGCTTGAACGGGCAAAAGCAATCCGCCTGCTGATTTGCGATGTCGATGGCGTTATGTCTGATGGCCTGATCTATATGGGAAATCAGGGAGAAGAGCTGAAAAGTTTCAACGTTCGCGACGGTTACGGTATCCGCTGCCTGCTGACATCCGATATCGAAGTCGCGATTATTACAGGCCGCAATGCGAAATTACTGGAAGATCGCGCTAAAACTCTGGGCATACGCCACTTGTATCAGGGGCAATCTGATAAGCTTTTGGCCTTCCGCGAACTGTTAGATACACTGTCTCTGCGGGCCGAAGAAGTGGCGTACATTGGTGATGACCTGATTGACTGGCCGGTGATGGCCGAAGTGGGTCTCTCTGTCGCGGTTCAGGATGCACATCCTGTTCTGTTACCGAAAGCGCATTATGTTACCCGTATAGCGGGTGGACGTGGTGCAGTACGCGAACTGTGTGATTTGATTCTGCTGGCGCAGGGTAAGCTGGAGGACGCCAAAGGGCTGTCGATATGAGTAAAGCAAAACTTTGGATTATTCTGGCGCTGACTGCCATCGTTCTGGTGCTGATTGGCTGGTCATTATCTGACAACAGCGATGATGTTCCGCAAGCGGTCAATGATCAGGATCCGACTTACCAGACGTCCCACACCGTTACGATGGTGTATGACCCGATGGGCAGCCTGACGTATAAACTGGTTTCAGACCAGGTAAAATATTACACCGCTGATCAGGTGTCATGGTTTACCAATCCAGTCGCGACCATGTATGACAAGAACAAAGTAGCCACCTGGGTATTGCGTTCTGATAAAGCGAAACTGACTCAGGATAAAATGCTCTATCTTTATGGGCATGTGCAGGCAGACAGCCTGACACCTGAGACATCACAGCTGCAAAGAATCAAAACGGACAATGCACGGGTTAACCTGACGACACAGGACGTTGCCTCAGACGATGAAGTGACGTTGTATGGTACAGGTTTTACATCTAACGGCATGAAAATGCGTGGTAATCTGCGTGACAAAACAGCAGAGCTGATCGAAAAGGTAACGACCTCTTATGAAATTCAAAGCAAAAAATAAAATCCGTGATCTCCTGATCGTCAGCTCATTGTTAGCCGTCAGCGTTCCGGCATTTGCCTTAAAAGACGATACAACGAAACCGATCACCATTGATTCAGCAAACCAGGCGCTCGACGTCAATACCAATACCGCGACCTTTACCGGCAATGTGGTCGTCAATCAGGGTACGATCCAGGTTAAAGCCGACAAAGTGGTCGTCATCCGCCCGCAGGGGGTTTCCGGTAAAGAAGTGGTAGAAGGTTACGGCAACCCGGTGACGTTCTACCAGATGCAGGATAACGGTAAGCCGATTAAAGGCCATGCACAGAAAGTCCGCTACGAAGTGGAAAATGACCTCGTCACGCTGACCGGCAACGCTTACCTTGAGCAACTGGACAGCAATGTGAAAGGCGACCGTATTACCTATCTGGTACAGAAACAGCAAATGGAAGCCTTTAGTGATAAAGGTAACCGTGTGACGACCGTTCTGGTACCTTCGCAGCTGCAACAAAAAACGCCTGCAGCGGGCGGCCAGCCGACCAAAAAGAGTAACTGATATTTTATGGCTAAATTAATCGCAGAGAATCTGGCAAAGGCATACAAAGGCCGTAAGGTCGTTGAAGATGTCAGTCTGATGGTCAACTCGGGTGAAATCGTCGGGTTATTAGGGCCAAACGGTGCGGGTAAAACCACCACCTTTTACATGGTCGTGGGCATCGTCCAGCGCGATGCGGGCCGCATTATCGTTGATGATGAAGACATCAGCCTGCTGCCGCTGCATACCCGCGCCCGTCGCGGTATTGGCTATCTTCCGCAGGAAGCCTCCATTTTCCGTCGTCTGAGCGTATTTGATAACCTGATGGCGGTGCTGCAGATCCGTGACGATCTGACCAAAGAACAGCGTAATGACCGCGCTAATGAATTAATGGAAGAGTTCCATATTTCTCATTTGCGCGATAACCTCGGTCAGTCACTGTCTGGTGGTGAACGCCGTCGTGTTGAAATTGCCCGTGCACTGGCAGCGAACCCTAAATTCATCCTGCTGGATGAACCGTTCGCCGGGGTTGACCCGATTTCCGTTATCGACATCAAAAAAATCATTGAGCATTTACGTGACAGCGGCCTCGGCGTACTGATCACTGACCATAACGTTCGCGAAACACTCGACGTTTGTGAACGCGCGTATATCGTCAGTCAGGGGAAATTGATCGCCCACGGCACGCCAGCCGACATTCTTGCTGATGAACAAGTTAAACGTGTTTATCTTGGTGAAGAATTCCGTCTGTGATCTGTGCCGCCGGAACCGTGCCTGTTTCAACCTACACTGAAACAGGCCGTCTCTGACAGAAGTGTTGCCGTTTTCACTCATCAACGGAATTAAGCCAAGATATGAAGCAAGGTTTGCAACTCAGACTCAGCCAACAACTGGCAATGACTCCTCAGTTACAACAGGCCATCCGCTTGTTGCAACTATCCACGCTTGAGCTCCAGCAGGAGATCCAACTCGCGCTGGAGAGCAACCCTCTGTTGGAACAAACCGACCTTCATGAAGAAATCGACTCGGTAGAAACCACCGACAGCGAAGGGTTAGACACCCGCGAAGCACTCGAGCAGAAAGACATGCCGGAAGAGTTGCCGCTGGACGCCACCTGGGATGAGATTTACACCGCAGGCACGCCGTCAGGCACCGGCAATGATTACAGCGACGATGAGCTACCGATTTACCAGGGCGAAACCACGCAGACACTTCAGGATTACCTGATGTGGCAGGTCGAGCTGACGCCGTTCTCTGATACCGATGCCGCGATTGCCACCTCAATCGTCGATGCAGTGGATGACACCGGTTACCTGACCGTCTCCCTTGACGACATTCTCGAAAGCGTCGGTGATGAAAATGTCACCATGGACGAAGTCGAAGCCGTACTTAAGCGCGTTCAGCGTTTTGATCCGGTGGGTGTGGCCGCCCGTGACCTGCGCGACTGCCTGCTGATCCAGCTTTCTCAATATGCGACTGACACGCCTTTCATCACTGAAGCCCGTCTTATCATCAGCGAACATCTCGATTTGCTGGCGAACCATGATTTCCGCGCACTTATGCGATCAACCCGGTTAAAAGAAGATACACTGAAAGGAGCGATGCTCCTGATCCAGTCTCTTGATCCGCGTCCGGGCCAGTCTATCAACACCGGCGAATCCGAATACGTGATCCCGGATGTGCTGGTGCGTAAAGTGTCAGGTGTCTGGGCGGTAGAACTCAATTCCGACAGCATTCCGCGTCTGAAGATTAACCAGCAGTACGCCGCGATGGGGAATTCCGCACGCAGCGACAGCGACGGGCAATTTATCCGCAGCAATCTGCAGGAAGCCAAGTGGTTAATCAAAAGCCTGGAAAGCCGTAACGACACGCTGTTGAAAGTGACGCGCTGCATCGTTGAGCAGCAGCAGGCGTTCTTTGAACTGGGTGAAGAATTTATGAAACCTATGGTGCTGGCAGATATTGCCAGTGCCGTGGAAATGCACGAATCGACGATTTCACGTGTGACGACGCAGAAGTTCCTGCACAGCCCGCGTGGCATTTTCGAACTGAAGTATTTCTTCTCCAGCCATGTCAGTACAGACAGCGGTGGCGAGGCATCGTCAACCGCGATCCGGGCGCTGGTGAAGAAATTAATCGCAGCGGAGAATCCTGTAAAACCGCTCAGTGACAGTAAGTTAGCGACCCTGCTTTCCGATCAGGGAATTATGGTTGCGCGTCGGACTGTCGCCAAATACCGAGAGTCTTTGTCCATCCCGCCCTCAAACCAACGTAAACAGTTAGTTTGACCTCAACAGAGAAGGAAGACATTATGCAGCTCAACATTACCGGACATCACATTGAGATCACGGATCCCCTGAGAGAGTTCATCACGTCGAAGCTGGCTAAGCTTGAGCAGTATTTCGACAGGATTAATCAGGTGTATGTGGTGTTGAGCGTGGAAAAGGTGCAGAAAGTAGCGGAAGCCACTTTGCATGTGAACGGAGGCGAATTACATGCCACCTCGGAACATCAGGATATGTACGCAGCGATTGACGGACTGGTTGATAAACTGGCCCGACAGTTGAATAAACATAAAGACAAACTGAAACAGCACTGACATTCATGTAGCCAACCCTGTGCTACAAACCTTCGGGCATCGGCTTGTGACCTTCGGGAAACGAGCCGATATAGCTTTAAGGGTGAAACAGCGCAAAAGTGAAAGATGACATGATTAACGATACTGCAATGCAATTAACGTCGGTGCTTAATGCCGAATGCACCAAAAGCGGCGTTCATTGCGCCAGCAAAAAACGCGCACTGGAAATCATCAGTGAGCTGGCCGCCAAACAATTAAATTTGTCGCCGCAGGTGATTTTTGACGCCATTTTGACCCGTGAACGTATGGGGAGCACCGGGATCGGTGCCGGGATCGCCATCCCGCACGGTAAGCTGGAAGAAGACACTTTACGTGCCGTCGGCGTATTCATTCAGCTTGAACAACCGATTGCTTTTGACGCCATCGATAATCAGCCGGTAGATTTGCTTTTTGCCTTGCTGGTACCGGCAGATCAATGTAAAACCCATTTACATACATTATCTTTAGTCGCTAAGAAATTAGCTGATAAAACAGTGTGTCGCCGTCTGCGTGGCGCGCAAAGTGACGAAGAACTGTTCCAGATAATGACTGAAAACGAATAAATTGCTGATTCCCGGTACAGTGCCGGGAAAATGAATTCTGCACACTGAATGCCAGGGGAGTGACACCATGGTGCTGATGATTGTCAGCGGCCGTTCCGGTTCCGGGAAGTCGGTTGCCCTACGGGCACTAGAAGACATGGGTTTTTACTGTGTGGACAACCTGCCGGTGGTGTTATTGCCGCAGCTTGCCCAGACCCTTGTTGAACGTAATACATCAGCGGCCGTCAGCATTGACGTCCGTAACATGCCGGAAACACCGGAAGTTTATGAGTATGCGATGTCACAACTGCCGGAGAGCTTCTCACCGCAGTTGTTATTCCTTGATGCCGACCGCAATACTCTGATCCGCCGCTACAGCGACACCCGTCGTCTGCACCCGCTTTCCAGCAAAAATCTGTCCCTCGAAAGTGCCATTGATGAAGAAGCCGATCTGCTCGAACCACTGCGTTCGTCTGCGGATTTGATCATCGACACCTCCGAAATGTCCGTGCATGAACTGGCAGAAATGCTGCGTACCCGTCTGCTGGGTAAACGCGAGCGCGAACTGACGATGGTGTTCGAATCCTTCGGTTTCAAACACGGCATTCCGATTGATGCGGATTATGTTTTCGATGTGCGTTTTCTGCCAAACCCGCACTGGGATCCGAAACTGCGTCCGATGACAGGCCTTGATAAGCCGGTCGCGGCGTTCCTTGACCGTCATACTGAAGTGCACAACTTTATTTACCAGACCCGCAGCTACCTCGAACAATGGCTGCCGATGCTGGAAACGAACAACCGCAGCTATCTGACCGTCGCCATTGGCTGTACCGGCGGTAAACACCGTTCGGTCTATATCGCAGAGCAACTGGCCGACTATTTCCGTTCCCGCGGGAAAAATGTGCAATCCCGCCATCGCACGCTGGAAAAACGCAAATCATGACGGTGAAACAAACGGTAGAAATCAAAAACCGGTTGGGTATGCATGCCCGCCCGGCAATGAAGTTGTTTGAACTGGTGCAGAGCTTTGAATCAGAAGTGATGCTGCGCAACGACACGGGCATTGAAGCGGAAGCCAGCAGTGTCATCGCGCTGCTGATGCTCGATTCCCCGAAAGGTCAGAAAATCGAAATCGAAGCCACCGGCCCCGATGAAGAACAGGCATTGACGGCAGTGGTAAATCTGATTAATTCAGGTTTTGATGAAGACTGATAATTAACGCACTCTTTGAGCCGTATTAAATGCGGCTTAAACAGTCGATTGCAATGGCCTTGAAACTCTCAAAGTTTTCGCTGCTCAGCAGACGGCTCATTGAGCGTTCCCGCACAAACGTCACGAACAAATCGTAAATCGCCATCGCCTCTTCATAATCTGCCTTGCTGATTGCCAGCAGGAAAATCACGTGTGCTGTCTCCCCTTCTCCCCACGCAATGCCCTGCGGAGAGAGCAACGTTATCACCACGGTTTTCTTCGCCAGCAGCCCCAGCGAGTGCGGCAGCGCAATCCCTTCCCCCAGCATGGTCGAGACAATTTCCTCGCGCTCAACCACCGACGGATAAAACGCCTGATCGACGTAGCCTTCGGCTTCCAGCTGAGAGCACACATGGCGGAATAACTCCGCCTGCGTCATCGGTTCATCGATGATCATGAAGTGTTTTTCGTCGAAGAATTTTTCCAGCATATAAGGCCGGGTGCGATCAACCAGTACCAGCTTGCCAAGCTGCTCCATCTGGTATTCGGTCGGGAATGGCGACAGCACCACCACCGGTTTATTCTTCTCGCTGATGCGGGCGTTGGAGATGATGAAATCTTCGTCGATGTGTTCCAGTTGTTCGTAATCCCGCAACGTCACCACCTGTTTCATCACCAGCTGCGGATATTTGCGGCTAATCTGCGCCTGAATCATACGGATGGTCGAATTGCCGGTGTCGCATACCAGCATCACCTGCGGATGTCGCTGATAACCGATGTTGTAATGCCGCTCCAGCCCGACGCCGATATGCAGCACAAGAAACCCAATCTCGTTTTCACTCAGGGTGTACGGCGTGTATTTCCCCCAGCTCGACACCGCCGCCAGCGTGACGTCATACGCCATCGGGTAATGCTGTTTGATGTTGTTCAGCAGCGGGTTGGGGATATTAATCTGGTATTTCACCCGCGTAATCATGGTTTTGATATGCGTCAGCAGATCAGCGCGCAGCTGTTTATCACCTTGTAAATCATAACTATAGTGCGAATTGATATACGACAGGATGTAATCGACCAGCGATTCGTCATCGTCAGCATTAATGTCCGTTGGCAGGATTTGCTGCACGCGACGCGCGGCGATATTCACCCGCAGATAAGCTTCTTCAGAGGCCGGAATTTCCTTGCCCACCAGACTTTTCAGCTCCGCAGCCAGCCGCACAGAAACGTGTTTGACCGCCGGGTCACCGTCTTCAGCATCAAAATCAGTCAGCGGATAACCGCCGGCAATGCGTTTAATGGCCACCGCGCAATAGAGAATCAGATATTGTTCACCTTCGTCGGTCAGTTGAATAGAAGACTGCGTCAGAAGCTGATGCATAAAGCGCGTCAGCGGCACCAGCGCTTCCGACTCCAGACTTTCCGCCTTCAGCAGCGGATTGGCCTGTTCTTCGGCATCGAGCTGGAACAACAAGTCGGTCAGGCAGGCGCGGATTGCCAGCTCCGCACCAAACAGCTTCATGCCGTAGCGCGGCTTGGTTTCAATATTCAGATGATAGCGGGCCAGATGCTCCCTTACCTCAGCCATATCATTTTGCAGGGTTCCCCGGCTGACAAACCATTCATCAGCCAGATCTTCCAGCTTTAATGAAAAAGCTGAGGTCAAAAAGCGGATCAGCAGCGTCTTCACCCGCTCTGCGGCCGTACGCGGCGTCGGATTCGGTTTACGTTGTGTCGATTGCTGCAACGACGAGAACAGGCTCTGATCATCAACGCGCAGCTGATACCCGCTGCCACGGTTGTGTACGAAGGTCGCGCCATAGTCCGCGATGATTTCATTAAGCGCAGTGATATCCGCACGGACCGTCCGCGTCGACACCGACAGGCGTTTTGCCAGTTCATCCTGAGGCAGCGTTTCGGTTTGCAGCGCATCAAACAGTTGCGCCAGACGTTGATTGGGAAATCTCACCATTGTTCTTCCATATTATTCCGGCTACGGCGCGATCACCCTTTACAACGAACTGCCGACTGCCACAGAGTCATCGATAAACGCAGTTTGCCGTTTTCGGCAAATACCTTGAATCAGGTGATGTTATCGCTTCGTTGATTGATTGCGTAAATATATTTGCCATCCGGTAACAACATCAGTGTGCCCGGACGGCTTACCGCGCAGGAAAGGTCAGAACCTTCAGCCCACCAGCTTTTTGACGCTGACCAGCAGGGTTTTCACATCGTCAGGACGTGTGTTACCGGTGGCGCTGTCGATAATCGAGCTGTAGATATGCGGGATGATTTTAGTGACGCCCGCCGCCAGCGCGATTTCCATAATCGGCTCGAAGTTTTCTAAATCGATACCGCCGGTCGGTTCCAGCCAGAAATCCTGTTCCGCACAGGCACGGGCCACGGCAGCGAATTCATCACGGGTTTTCAGGCCACCCATCGGGAAATATTTCACCGAGCTGCCGCCCATATCTTTCAGCAGCGCAATGGCGGTTTCCACCGGCACGATGGCGTCCGCAGAAGCAGAACTCAGCGGTCCGGTATTGATCTTCACAAAGCCGGGTTTACCGGTGGGTGAAATCAGACCGTTGACCACGCTGTCGTTTTGCCCAAGCATTCCACGGCTGGTACCGACGCCGGTAAAGACCTGATTGACGTGCTGCGGCTGAACCTGCGCTGAAATCTGGCTGACCATCAGAGACTGACGCGGATCGCCCGCGCCTAAACCGACAGACAACGCGTTTTCAATCAATGCGGCATACTCTTTCATGTCCGCCACCGCACTCGCGACGTCTGGATAATTTTTGGAAAGCACACCGACCAGTACATGACCTTCTGCCGCTTCATAGATATCACGGGCATTGTCTTTCGAGCCCGCCAGCACATTCAGGCACACGCGGTCACGATAGAAATTTGGGGTCAGCTTCATGCTTTGTCTCCGCTGAAAAGTTGTTTAAAACGTTGTGCGACGATGGTGAGCTGCGGCGGCGTCACGCTGCGCACATCGACTTCGATCTTGCCTTCGTTGGCGCGGTAGCCACGGAAATAAATCGCGATATCGCCGTTTTTCATGGCGTCCACAATGGCTTTGGTTTTCCAGCCCAGTACCGCTTCATCGAAAGTGATTTCCGTACGGGCGATATCACGTCCGGCGCTGTCCCAGACCACGCGTCCGGTAACACCGCTGATTTCATTCAGGCTGGCGATAAATGGCGTCATCTTGTCGACCATTTCCTGCCCGGTGGTTTTCGGCAAGGTGAGATAGCTTTCGATAGCCTGCGTCAGGCCAAGAATGCCTTCTTTGCCGACTTTCATCGCACGACCAATCCCGCCCGATTGCAGTTTTACCCATTCGACATACTGTTTTTTGCCGAGCACCAGCCCGCTGGTCGGCCCTTCGATGGCCTTCGCGCCACTGTAAATCACCAGATCCGCACCCATCTCGTAATAACAGGTCAGATCTTCTTCCGCGGCGGCATCGACGATCAGCGGCACATTGTGCTTACGCGCCACTTCAGCGGCTTCCGCAACCGACAAAATGCTTTTCTGCACTGAGTGGTGCGATTTTATGTACATGATTGCAGCGGTACGCGGGGTGATGCAGGCCGCGAGTTGTGCGGCAGAACATTCGTTGGCATAACCGGCTTCTACCACCTTGCCACCGCCCATCGTCACCATCGTCGCGACCGGTGCACCGAAATTCACGTTATGGCCTTTTGGCAGAACGATATCGTGCGGGATTTCCAGTGGCGCGGCGTGCAGGTTTTCCAGCAGCCAGGCGTCATCTTTGACGATCACCGCCGCCACAGATTGCGCGATCCCGGCAGAAGCGCAGGAAACCACCACCGCGTTTTCGACGTTTAGCAGTTTCGCGATGTAAGCGTCGGTTTTGTTCACCAGATCTTTCATCTCAAAGTAATGATTCAGACCGGTATTCACCACTGCTGCGACTTCTTCACGCGGCGTGGAAACGCCCAGCGCTGTCATACGACCGGAAGCATTAATGACTTGTTTTAACTGGTACTTTTCATACAGCGATTGTTCAGAAGACATGAGCAGATTTCCCTTCTTCGGTTAACAGAGTGACGCCCGCGACCACAGCGGCCAGAGGCACCAGCAAACTTTCGCCCTTCACGGACTGTCCTTCGGAATCGATAAACACCTGCGGCGCCTGACGGAGTTCGAACAGGGTCAGATCGGCGTCGGCACCGATTTGCAGACGACCTTTGGCAGGAAGACGCAGCGCATCAGCGGCGTGCGAGGTGACGCAATCAATCACCTGCGGCAATGTCATGCCGACGCTGAAGAATTTCGACATCACGGTCGCCAGGCTGTGCACCGGCCCGTTGAGGCGATTGCGGCAATAAATATCGGAGCTGATGGTGTGCGGCAAAATGCCCTGCTTAATGGCCAGCTCTGCCACTTCAAAGCTGAAACTCGCGGTGCCGTGACCGACATCCAGCAGCACGCCACGGCTGAGCGCCCGCTTAACGGAATCACGCAGCACGCCTTCCGGCGAGAGAATGCGGTTCGGCTTGCCGTTATAGCAGTGGGTAATGATGTCGCCAGAGGTCAGTAAATCTGCGATTTCGTCGAGGTTCGGCGGGTTATTACCGATATGCACCATCAGGGGCAGGTCATCGTTTTCCTGCTGAATTTCTTTGGCGCGCACCAGTGGCTTAATGCCGTTCTGGCCGACCACACTGCTGCTCATGCGCGCTTTGATGCCAATGATAAAACTGGGATTTCGCGCGATGGCGTCACGCACGCCGACCTTGTCGATCTGGGTCATATCCGCCAGTTCGTTCTGCGTGACAATGCCGGTGCGGGCGATATTGAGAAACGCGTAGACGTTGGTTTTCGCCTCACGGGTAATCTGATAGAAATCGTCGACATCATTCGCGCCGGTACTGCCCGCATCGGCCACGGTGGTGACACCGCAGGCCACACCAATCAGATCGGCTTCGTCATGATAAATCGGCGATTTGGGGTAACAGTGAACATGGGAGTCGATCCATCCCGCGCTGGCGTAAACCTTGCCCTGAAGATCGAGAGTCTGGCGGGCGGTGGCACCGCAGGGCAACGTGCCAATGGCGGCGAATTTGCCGTCGCGGATTGCAATATCAGTCAGGCTGCCGTCTGCGCGTAATGCCTGGCGGATGATTAAGTCATACATACGACGTTCTCCATAATCTCGGGCGTCAGGAGTGTTCCTGACGCCCGTTTACTGCTTATGTACTGCTTCTTACAGTGAAACCGGGAAGATGGCGCCCAGCACCATCGCACCGAGAATGGCACCACCGGTAATCGGCTTCTGCCACAGATAGAAACCCAGTGCGCCAATCAGCGAGCCAAGACCGATTGGAATCGATGCGGCCATTGCGGAGAGGATAATCAACGGCCCGAGGAAGCGGCCGGAGGCATTACCCGCGCCCATCATCACGTCAGCGCCGTAGGTGGAGTTGCTCTGATTGATGGTGAATTTACGCGCCAGAATGATGATGTAACCGACGGCTAACCCGAGGATCAGGCCGGTCACCAGCGAGGCGGCAAAGTTCGCCACCGGGAAGATAATCCCGGCGCCCAGCAGCATTGCAGGAACGCCCAGGCCGATACCGGTCTGGATCGCGCCGCCGATATCGAGAATACCAACCAGCGAACCTTCGATGATGCGGGCAAACAGGAAGCTGGCACCAAAGGCCGCCACTGCGCCGTACACGCCGGTATCCATGCCGGAACGCAGCATCGACACAAAGGCCACTTCGTTAAATGCACCGATGCCGTACAGGTAATACATGTGTGTCCCGGCGAAAACGCCGGAAGACAGCAGTCCGACAAAAATCGGGAACGACCACTCGGCGTACCAGAAACCACGTTTGGCTTGTTCTTCCATTGTCATGTTCCCCTTACTTACCGCTGAGTGAGTTGTGAATGCCGTTCAGCCATGTCGGGACGTCCAGCATGAAGGATTGCAACAGCTTGACGTCGAAACCACGGAAGAAACCGCTAAGAACGAACAGCGCGATAATCGCCGCCATCATCACTTTGGTGACGTGGTTCCAGCCGCTCTCTTCGACGCCTTTACCGATCAGGATACCCAGTACCAGACCCGGCACGGCGTTCCCCATGATCATCTGCGCCAGACCGCCAAAAATGGTGGCCCAGAAACCGGAACGACGTCCTGCATCGATCGCCGCCAGCCAGAAAATCACCGGCATGACGGTGTTCACCAGCAGGTTCGCCGCAGGCACCAGCACTTTAATGGCCGTGACCTGCAACGCCGCAGGCACGGCAGACGCGGTGGTGTTGAGGAAGGCCACCACAATCATGCCGATGATGCCGCCCGCAATCGCCATCTTGCGCGGGTCGTGCAGGGTTTCAGTGACATTGCGGTTTTTGAACATCAGGGCAGCGGTGGCCCAGTGAGGAATGATGCGGTGGTCAACGTCCTGAGTGAAAGAACCTGCCGCCACGGAAGATGCCCAGGCGTTAAAGAAGAAGCCCAGACCGAATGAGAAATGCGAAGCCGGATCGCCTTCACAGGAGTTTAATTCCCCAAGCGTACGAAAAGCCCCCATTCCTTGCACGGTTGGCGCATGGAACATACGTGCGGCACCCGCACCTACGCCCACCCCAACCAGTCCGCCGATAATAAGCGACTTAAATAAAATAATTAAAAACATCAGTATATCCTTGTCATTTATAGCTAACGTTTTTATTTCGTGACAAAAACTACCTGTTCCGTATTAATAACAGTCAGGTTGACGGTAATGTCTAACGCCACGTAATAACTCTTTCTTTCCCTGGCCAGAAAAAAGAACAGAAACTTTTCTCTTTTAACCGACTCCTCTGCCTTTATTACCTTGACGTCCTGCGGTTCAATGCGCAGCAAGACATTATTAGCAGACGATTGGAGAACCGTTCTCTGAACCTGACTCAGTGCGGAAGAAAAGGCGGCAGCCTTATTTTCGCCCTTTCCTTCAACCCGGACTGTTGTGGTTAATTGTTGCTTCATTACGCCTGACCATACTTCTTGTTATAAGCTTCAACCAGACGCTGACCCAGTTCTTCTTTATCCATAAATCCGAACCCTAATACTAAACAGCCTTCGTTAATCGCCGTGACACCTTCATCAACTGAACGCATCCCGTACTTCGCTTTATATCCGTATTTGTTTTGTGCGGTAATCGCACCTGCACCGCCACTGCCGCAGAAAGAAATACCAAAGGTCGCGCCTTCTGCTTTCATCACGTCGCCGAGTTTCATGTCTGCCGCCATACCGGGGACAACAATGGCTTTTCCGCCAGCCGCTTCCACGCCTGCTGCCACTTTCTGGCCTTTACCTAAACGGTCGCCGATCACAACTAATACTTGTCCCATGATTCACATCTCCACATTAATTAATGTATTAAAATTTCAATAAAAATTATTTCGGCTCGTTGTCTCTGGCCACTTCAAAATGTACCGAGAGCAAATACGCTTCCTCAATCGGTAAATTCCCGAACCAGCTCACCACGTCCTCTGCCATTTGCATGGAGTCGGCAGAGATTTCATCAAATAACTCTTTTTCGACTTCAGGCAACGGCTCACCGGTAATCGAGCGTAATACCATGGCTTTAACGTGTGACGTTAACATCTGCAACTGAACATCGGTGGTGTAGATATTCTTCGCACTTTGCATTGTCTGAATATCTTTTAATACTTGCTCTGTTATCGCCGCAGCATCTTTCAATTCAATCCGCCCGGTCCCATTCACAGATGCGCTTGCGTTATTCACTCGCGGTTACCTCTCTCCTTGCCCGGCCCACTATTTTCAGCCGTGTATTTCGTCTGTCTTTACCCTAACCCCGGTAAGATTTCCTGTGTAGAGGGTCTTTTTCCAGTTCGAAGTGGAAATACGATGCGCTGAGCAGATCCAATTCGCAAAACGAAAAGTTAAGTCGCCATATCACTGAATATTGCAGGGTGTAGCAGCGTATTACACTGGTAATCGGATTTTTCGCAATGCGGATTAATTCCCTCACAACGCTTTCATTTCCGCTTAAGAGTGCCTAGTATCAAAGAACACATGCAAATTACCGACACCCCTGCGCTTACCCGCAGGGGTGTTATTTTTTGCCGACCGGCACCCCACTCGCATGAAGCGGGTGATGCAAAAGGAACCATGGAGAATGTTATGAGTAAACCGACACTGATCATCAATGAACTTGACGCAGAACGCCTGGACACACTGCTGGCGCAACCGGCGTTTGCCAGCAGCCCGGTCGCCGACGCACTGAATGACGAGTTAGATCGCGCCGAGATTTTGCCGCCCGAGGAAATCCCTGCCGACGTAGTGACGATGAACAGCAAGGTTCGCTTTACTGAAGGTAAAGACGGCGAAGAACACATCCGCACGCTGGTGTATCCGGCTGCGCTCAAAGACAGCAACGAGCAACTGTCGGTGATGGCGCCGTTAGGTGCCGCCCTGCTGGGGCTGCGCGTAGGCGGAAGCATCACGTGGGAAATGCCAAATGGCGAGAACAGCCGGATTGAAGTGCTGGAATTGTTGTTTCAGCCGGAGGCGGCGGGGGAGTTGAGACGTTAAGGCAGTTAACTCCTTTTTCTGCGAAGGTGGGAGGCAACGCGCTGAACGACTCCCTCCCCTGCGAAGGGGAGGGTTGGGGTGGGGTATTAATGGCGAATCTATAAGTTGATGTTTGCACTTACATTGGT